>WLHL01000020.1 GCA_009702755.1 Actinomycetota bacterium | reverse complement strand
GCACATGTCTGAAACACAGGTTCTTGACCCATTTGCTCAATTTCGTCTGGACGGCAAAGTCGCCATCGTGACGGGTGCTTCCTCTGGGCTTGGTGCCCGCTTTGCAAAGGTTCTTCATTCTGCAGGTGCCACGGTTGTGATGACAGCACGTCGTCTTGATCGTCTCGAAGCATTGGCAGCCACGTTGCCTGGTTCATTGGCCGTGCAGTGCGACGTTGCGCTCGCGTCTCAACGTGAGGCAATGGTGCAGAAGGTGGTCGACACTTTCGGAACGGTCGACATCTTGGTGAACAACGCAGGCATCGGAGTGGTGAAGGGCATCGAGCAGGAAACACTCGAAGACTTTGAAGAAGTACTGCAAGTCAACACCACTGCTGTGTGGCATCTCGCAAAGTTGTGTGGCGAGCACATGGTGAAGCAGAAGTCGGGTGTTGTCATCAACGTTGCCAGCATCTTGGGACTTGTGGGTTCAACACCCATCAAGCAAGTGAACTATGTGGCAAGTAAGCACGCGGTCATCGGAATCACCAAAGAGCTTGCGTTGCAGTGGGCTCGCAAGGGCGTACGCGTGAACAGCTTGTGCCCTGGTTGGTTCCTCACAGAAATGACCGCTGGCATGGAATCGGATGCAGGCGCACAAGCTCTGATCAAGAACAATTCACCAATGCCTCGCATGGGTGAAGAACATGAACTAGATGGCGCTTTGTTGTTTATGGCGAGCGACGCATCCTCGTTCATGACAGGGCAATCCATCTCTGTTGATGGTGGTTGGACCACTCGATGACGAATCAGCCGGGCGTGATGAGCGCTCGTGAGGCCATTTCTGCACCGGGTGTTCGACCGTTACTGATCTCCAGCATGGTGTTGACCATCGGCGTGATGTTGCAGGCTGCAGCATTGGGTAAGCATGTGTACGACATCACTGGGTCAGAGATGTCAATTGGTCTGCTTGGTCTTGCTGAGTTCGTTCCAGCTGCTGCATTGGTGTTGGTGACGGGAACTGTTGCTGACCGACTCAATCGCAAAAAGGTTTCTTTGGTCGCACAGTTCGGCGAGTTCACATGCTCGATTCTTCTGATGATCTACGCATTGAACGTGGCAGAACCAGATGGCGGAGGCTCTGCACTTCCTATCTACGCAATCGCATTCTTATTTGGTGCATCACGAGCATTTCTCGCACCGGCTCTGCGCCCAATTGCGGCGATGATTGCACCGGACGGTGGATTGCCGCGAGTCATTGCGTTTTACAGTGCAACATGGACAGGTGCTGCCATCGTTGGTCCTGCTATCAGTGGTTTTTTGTACGCAGTTGATCCTGCGCTTGCTTACGGTGTTGCCGCAATTCTCATTCTGTGTGGAATGGCAAGTTTGTCTCTCGTGACATTGCCTGCGGTGGTGACGTCTGAGGTGAAGACGGAACGACCCACACTGCGCGATGCTGTGCAAGGTCTTGTTTTCATTCGTCGCACTCCTGTGTTGTTGGCTGCTATTTCGTTGGATCTCTTTGCGGTTCTGTTTGGTGGGGCAGTAGCGCTCTTGCCGGTCATCGCAGAAGAACAACTGAAAGTTGGAGACGTTGCATACGGCTGGTTGCGCGCTGCAGGTGGTTTGGGTGCGGCAGCAATGGCTGTGTTCCTTGCGTTTCGGCCTGTTCGACGTCATGTGGGTCGAACGCTCTTGTGGGTTGTCGCGATCTTCGGTGCAGCAACCATCGTTCTCGGAACAACACGGTCGTACTGGATTGCCTTTGTTGCGCTGATCATTGCATTCGGTGCCGACATGGTGAGCGTGTTTATTCGCAGTTCACTCGTACCGCTCGTAACACCCGATGACAAGCGTGGGCGAGTGTCTGCTGTAGAGAACGTCTTTATTGGCGCTTCAAATGAACTGGGAGCGTTCGAATCGGGCGCTGTCTCAAGCGTTGTTGGTACTCCTGCAACTGTTATTGGTGGTGGCGTGGCAACGATTGCCATTGCAGGAATCTGGTGGTGGGCTTTCCCATCTCTTCGTAATGTCGATCGGTTCGAAGACTTGGAAGACCGCGCCGAGTAATCTCGCTACATGGCAGAGATCCTGAGCAAAGTGGAAGAAAAGGTCGGCAAGCTGACGAAGCGAGGCATTGTCGGGGAATTCAAAGAGTTTGTTAACCGCGGGAATGTGGTCGACGTTGCCGTTGCCTTTGTGATGGGTGCTGCATTTAAGACTGTTGTCGACTCTTTCGCCGGAAGTGACAAGAGCCCCGGAATTCTTGGTGGCCTCATTGGTTCAGTATTTGGTGGCCAGCAACCGGACTTCTCGAAGAAGGTTGTCACACTCAATGGCAGCGACATTCCTTTAGGAGCGTTCGTGACTGCGTCAATGAACTTCTTCTTTGTCGCTCTGGTGCTCTTTGTTGTGGTCAAGTTGTACAACCGTGTCAGGGACACATCAAACGATGAGGCGCAGTCTGCTCTGAACACGAACGATCTCCTCGCCGAGATTCGTGATGAGTTGCGTGTTGCTCGCGGAGCCGACAAGCAATAACGCCCTTAATCTCAGGAGGCTTTGACGTCCTCTTTAGGAGATTTCTCAATAGGTATGGGGTTGCCCCAAGAAGCGCCCAGTTTGCCAATAACCTCAATGGTTCATGTTCTCGCCCCGCACCCGCACTTTTCTTGGATTCTGTGTCCTCGGTGGGCTGTTGTCGGCGTGCTCAGTGACGGGTGGCAGTAACGGCCAAATCATCCTGCAAAATGTCGGTCGCATCCCAGGAATTGCAGCATCTGGTGGCGAAGTGATTATCGATGGACAGCGTTCCACGTTGTCAGCACTTGAAGGAACTCCTCTGGGAACTAATGCAGCAGGGAATCGCCTGCTGATTATCGGTGACTCCATTTTGTCCGGCACTGCAAGTCGCTATGGCGGCGCCATGTGTTCGGCACTCGTTCCTCTTGGTTGGCGAGTTGCTGTGGAAGCAGAAGCAGGTCAGATGGTCGGCTTTGGTCGCACCGTCTTGAAAGATCGCATCTATGAAGGCTGGGATGCTGGTGTTGTCTTCCTCGGTACCAACTACGGCGGTAATCAGGAAAAATACGAGCGCGATCTCACTGCAATTGTTGAAGCACTTGCGCCTCGACCAACATTGCTATTGACAGCAACACTGAACCGTCCAACGATGCAGCAAGTCAATGAAACCATTCGTACGGTTGCATCAAAGTTCTCAAATGTTTCAGTCCTCGATTGGGGAACAACTTCAATTCAGCCGGGCCTGTTGAACAGAGACCGCGTGCATCCATCAGATGCGGGGCGCAAAGTTCTTGTTGCGTCAATTGCATCTGCGTTGGGAACAGCACCAGTCAGTCCTGGTGCATGCCTTTCTTCGAAGTACACCGACGATTCACTCGTGACAGATGACGTCTTGCCAGGCACGACGGCACCAGGGCAGACAATCCCTATGAACACCACAACGGTGCCGGGAGTAGCGACAACTGTTCCGACGGCAGCAACAACGACTGTGGCTCCTAGTGCGACCACAACGTCGGCCCCTCGATAATGCTGCAGGTTCAGAACCTCACTGTTGAAGTGGGCGGGCGCAACGTAGTGCAGGGTGCAACGTTCACCATTATGGCTCGCGACAAAGTGGGCATTGTTGGCCGTAACGGTGCAGGCAAAACATCAATGTTTAAGGTGCTGGGTGGCGAAGCTGAGGCTGCTGGCGGCAAAGTGACCCGCACTGGCATGTATGGCTATCTATCGCAGGACCCGCGCGTTTCGAAAGAGACTGAAGCGAAGCCAGCAATTGCTCATGTGCTGTCGGGTCGCAACATTGACGGTGACCTAGAACGCTTGGAGAAATTGCGTATTGCGATGGAAGCCGATGCAGACGAACGCAATGTCAGCCGTTATGTGAAAGCAGAAGAAGCGTTCAATCTCAAAGGCGGCTATTCCGCCGAGAGCGAAGCACGTTCGATCGCTGCAGGTTTGGGTTTACGCCCTGATCGTTTAGACCTTGCACTTGGTGTGCTTTCTGGTGGTGAGCGTCGCCGTGTTGAGCTTGCTCGCATCTTGTTCGCAGGCAGCGACATGTTGCTGTTGGACGAACCAACGAACCACTTGGACATTGACGCAAAGACTTGGCTATTGAACTTCTTGCGCAACTACAAGGGCGCATTGTTGGTGATTAGCCACGACCTTGAATTGTTAGACGAAGCGATTACCCGTGTGTTGCACTTGGATCGTCCTGATGAAGACGACATTGGTGCGGTGTATGAATACCGCGGTACCTATAGCCAGTACAAGCGGTCTCGTGCGGAAGATGAATCTCGTGCAGAGAAGAAAGCAATGATGCAGGCCAAAGAGGTTGCACGTTTGCAAGATGTTGTTGATCGCTTCGGCGCAAAGGCCACGAAGGCAACGATGGCGCACAGCATTGAAAAGCGCATTGCTCGCATTGAGTCCGAAGGCACTGGTGTTCGCAAGAAGGACCGTGTCCTCAATGTGAAGTTCCCGGACCCTCCACAAAGTGGTGTCACGGTATTGACGACCAAGGGCCTGAGCAAGGGCTACGGCGGACCGCCAGTGTTTGAAGATGTTTCCTTCGACATTGGTAGGGGAGACCGCATGCTCGTTCTCGGTCTCAACGGTGCTGGCAAGACATCGCTCTTGCGCATTCTGGCCGGAGCAACCGAAGCAAACGTGGGCGACTTCGAATGGGGTTACCAAGTCAACGTTGGCTACTTCGCACAGGAACACGACACCCTGGATCCGAAGCAATCACTCATGTGGCACATGCGTCGCGAACTTCCCAGTGGTAGTCCACTTACAGAGACACAACTGCGTGCATTGCTCGGCATGTTTGGATTGCAGGGCGACAAGGTGTTCCAAGAGTCGGGTTCTCTCTCTGGTGGTGAGAAGACCAAGTTGACTCTTGCGATGTTGATGGTGGGCCGTAACAACGTGTTGTTATTGGACGAACCCACGAACAATCTTGATCCTCATAGTCGTGAAGCAGTTGCCGGCGCGCTTGAGTCCTGGAAGGGCACCATCATCATGGTGAGCCACGACGAAGAGTTCGTGCAGCGCCTCAGTCCGACCAAGGTGGTTTTGATGCCAGATGGCCAAGTGGACTACTTCAGCCAGGAATGGCTGGACCTCGTCAGCCTCTCGTAGCCCCGCCCCTGATACCGTCATGCCTTATGAAAATTGGCATTTTTGGTGGAGCAGTTAACGACGGAACAGTGGACGATGTGGTCGCTGAGGCCCGTTCGGCAGAGCAAGACGGTTTCGCGAGCTACTGGGCTCCGAACATCTTCGGACACGATGCCCTGACCGCTCTGGCAGTGGTGGGTCGTGAAGTTCCTCGCATCGAGCTGGGTACTTCTGTTGTTCCTACATACCCTCGTCACCCACATGCCATCGCGCAGCAGTGCCACACCGTGGCCGCCGCTTCGGGCAATCGCCTCACACTCGGAATAGGCCTGAGCCACAAGATTGTGATTGAGAACATGCTCGGTATGTCATACGACAAGCCAGTGCGTCACCTCCGCGAGTACCTCAGCGTTCTCATGCCACTCTCTCGCAACGAACCTGCCCACTTTGATGGCGAGACCTACAAGGTGCATGGTGGCATTGCTGCCAAGGGCTCAAATGGTTTCGGTGTCGTTGTTGCAGCCCTCGGCGAGCAGATGCTCCGCGTGACTGCTGCAATGGCTGACGGAACACTCACATGGTGCACCGGCCCGGCAACTCTTTCGGATCACACCATTCCAACAATTACTCGTGCAGCGGATGAACTGGGTCGCCCCACGCCACGCGTGATCGCCGCGCTTCCCGTGTGCGTCACTACCGACAAAGCAGCCGCTGCAGAGCGTGCCGCCAAGGTGTTCGCTGTGTACGGCACCTTGCCGAGCTATCGCGCCATGCTCGACCGTGAGGGTGCTGCAGGTCCTGCAGACATCGCCATCACCGGAACAGCGTCGGAAGTACAGGATCGCATTTCGGCACTCGCTGCAATCGGAGTCACCGACTTCGCTGCTGTTGAGTTCGGTGCAACACCCGATGAAATCGCGGAAACACGCGCAGCTGTAAAGGGCCTTCTCTAAATGTCATCACTTTTCGACACAGTCACATTCGCCCACGGCCCTTCATTGAAGAACCGTTTCATGTTGGCGCCGCTGACGAACTCGCAAAGTGCTGCTGATGGTGTTCTCTCTGACGAGGAATATCGCTGGCTGACGATGCGTGCAGAGGGTGGCTTTGGTCTCACGATGACATGTGCGTCTCATGTGCAAGCAGTGGGTCAGGGTTTCCCTGGCCAGTTGGGTTGTTTCGACGACATGCATATTCCAGGTCTTGCTCGATTGGCCGAAGGCATCAAGCAGCACGATTCGCTCGCAATCATTCAGTTGCATCACGCCGGCCGTCGCTCGCCAAAGGAACTCATTGGCACAGACCCCGTGAGCTCTAGTGCTGACGAGAAGATGGGTGCTCGTGCCATGACGACTGCAGAAGTGGAGCAAGTCATTGAAGACTTCATCTCTGCAGCCATTCGTGCACAAAAGGCTGGTTTTCAAGGTGTGGAGCTTCACGGAGCACACGACTACCTCATCTGTCAGTTCCTCAATGAAGAACTCAACAAGCGCCGCGACAAGTTCGGCGGCACGTTAGAGAACCGTGCTCGCGTGTTATTCAACGTTGTTGCTGGCATTCGCGATTGCTGTGGCGAAGACTTCCACATTGCAGTGCGTCTCTCGCCAGAGCGCTTCGGCATGAAGACATCGGACATCGTCCAGGTGTACAAGCGTCTCGTGAAGGAAGGCAATGTCGACATGATTGACATGTCTCTCTGGGATTGCTTCAAGTTGGGTGCCGACGAAGATTTCGCAGACCGGCGCCTCATCGACATCTTTGCGAACCTTGAGCGTGGAGATGTGAAGTTGGCAGTCGCCGGCAAGCTCTACTCAGCGGAAGACATGCAGAAGTGCATTGATGCAGGTGCCGACATGGTGGCTGTTGGTCGTGCAGCTGTGACGAATCACGATTTCCCATTGCAGACTCGCAATAACCCGAAGTTCGTGATGCGTGAATTGCCTGTTCCTCGTGCGACATTGCGCGAAGAGGGTCTCAGCGACACCTTCATCACATACATGGGTAACTGGCCCGGATTCGTCGAAGCCGAATAGTTCTTGGGCTCGGACATGCAGAAGATCATTCAGCTTGTTCATCCGACTCAGGCTGAGTTGGATAATGCCTTTCAACTTTTTGAGTCATCGTGTGCGAGCGGGAAACTTCACGATGTCGCGCGGAGAGGGCTATCAAATAGCGACGTCCGTCTCAGAACTGAACCATTTCCAAAAATCGAAATGCATGACTCGTATGTGTATGGAGTGTTAGCGAGCCCAACAGATGTTGAGGATGCGAAGAGTGAGTATTTCAATGTTCACTTTGTTGTGAATGCTTCAATGGCCTTGACCGTTGTGTGGGGAGTTGACGAAACGGATGCGGAGAGGCGACTTTCGCTCTCTCAGAGAATCTCGTTCACTCCTTCGGAGGAAAATTCCGAGAGTGCCCCTGGAGATTGCATCGTCAGAATTGCCACGGTCGTGATCGAGGATCTTGAGAATGTGCTCACTGACCTCCACAGTCATGCCAATCAGGAATTAGAAGAACTAGAAAGTGAGCTCTTCAATCTGGATGGTTTCTCTGAATCATCGGCCGATATTTCCGAGAGATATCAGAAAGTTTCGTTGTTGAAGTTCGAGATTCTTTCGATGAACACAACCGTCGAAGAGACAAAGAACGTTCTGTTCGTTCTTGACCAACTTGATGCAGTTCGTCTGACGCCCGGTGTTTTGTTTTCCAAGAATCAACAGATCTCAGTCAATGATCTGTTGATGAGATCACGAAGCCTGAAGGCTCAACGCGCTGATCTTGAAGACGAGGTTCGATTGATTTTTGATCGTTTGGAATCAATCGAGAATCAGCGACAAACGAAAGCTCAATTGAGGCTTGGCTCCGTTGCCAGTATTTTGCTGCTTCCAGCACTGATCGTTGGTTTCTTCGGGCAGAACTTCAACAACACGCCTTGGGGCGATTTTGATCCGTCTTGGAAGATCAATACTGCTGGACTCGCAGTGATTGCAGCAATTCAGTTTTTCTACTTCCGACGAAAGAAGTGGCTCTAGCTACTTGTGTAGGTGGACGGGTGTGCCCGTTCCGCCGACCTGGTCAAAGAAGTCATTGCCCTTGTCGTCAACAACGATGAAGGCAGGGAAGTCCTGCACTTCAATCTTCCACACAGCTTCCATGCCCAGTTCTGGGTACTCGAGCACTTCCACTTTGGTGATGCAGTCTTGCGCCAAGCGTGCAGCTGGACCACCGATGGAACCCAAGTAGAAACCACCATGAGCGTTACACGCTTCGGTGACCTGGCGTGAACGGTTGCCCTTCGCGAGCATGATGAACGAACCGCCCGCTGCTTGGAAATCTTCCACGTAGCTGTCCATGCGGCCTGCAGTGGTGGGTCCGAATGAACCGGATGCCATTCCCTCTGGAGTCTTTGCAGGACCTGCGTAATACACCGCGTGGTCCTTCATGTATTGCGGCATTCCTTGGCCAGCATCGAGACGCTCTTTCAACTTGGCATGAGCGATATCGCGAGCAACCACAACGGGCCCTGTAAGCATCACGCGAGTCTTCACCGGGTACTGGCTCAGTGTTGCGCGAATCTGGTCCATGGGCTGATTGAGATCAATGTGCACGACTTCATCGCTGAGATCATCGTGTGTGACTTCGGGAAGGAAACGTGCTGGATCAGTTTCGAGAGCTTCGATGAAGATGCCATCTTTTGTGATCTTGCCTAAGGCCTGACGGTCTGCGCTACAAGACACGGCAAATGCAACGGGGCAGCTTGCACCATGACGGGGCAAACGAATCACACGCACGTCGTGGCAGAAGTACTTGCCGCCGAACTGTGCGCCAATGCCCGTGTCTTGTGACAGCTTCAGAACTTTTGCTTCGAGTTCAATGTCGCGGAAACCATTGCCAAGGTCACTTCCTTGTGTGGGCAATGAATCGAGGTAATGCGTGCTCGCAAGCTTTGCTGTTTCCACTGCCTGCTCTGCTGAAGTTCCACCAATCACAACTGCAAGGTGATACGGAGGACACGCTGCGGTGCCCAAGCTGATCAACTTCTCAAAGATCCACGGAAGAAGTGTCTTCTCATTGAGCAATGCCTTTGTCTCTTGGAAGAGGTAGCTCTTGTTGGCAGAGCCGCCACCCTTGGCCATGAAGAGGAACTTGTAGGCATCGCCGTCCACTGCACTGATCTTGATTTCTGCAGGAAGGTTGTTGCCGGTGTTCTTCTCTTCGTACATCGAGATAGGTGCCATTTGGCTGTAGCGAAGGTTGCTTGTTTGGTACGTATTGAAAACGCCGTGAGCAATCGCTTCTTCGTCGTTGCCACCCGACATCACGAACTGGCCCTTCTTGGCCTTCACGATTGCAGTGCCGGTGTCTTGACACATGGGCAACACGCCACCCGCTGCAATGCTGGCGTTCTTCAGAAGGTCGAGTGCAACGAACTTGTCGTTCGGGCTCGCTTCAGGATCCTTGAGAATGTTGTTGAGTTGCTGCAAGTGATCACTGCGCAAAAGGTGTGCAATGTCGCGCATTGCTGTCTCTGTGAGAAGTGTGATGGCCTCTGGCTCCACCTTCAAGAAAGTGCCCAAAGGTGTCTCCACCTGTGACACGCCCTCGGTGCTGATCAACCGATATTCGGTGGTGTCAGGGCCAAGAGGAAGGATCTCTGTAAACGCGAAATCTGGCATACCGCAAGGCTAGAGCGCAGCCCGTGTTCCAGTCGTATGCGCCTGTGGTGGCGTCTGTAACGCCTTATGCGCTGGGGTCGATGGGCCAGTCGTGCTTTGGGTACCGACCCGCCATGTCTTTACGCACATCGGTCCAGCTGCCCGTCCAGAAGTTCGGGAGGTCGGCGGTGATTTGAATAGGGCGGTCAGCCGGGGAGAGCAACTGAATGCGCAGCGGAACAGCGCCGTTCAACACAGAGGGATGCGTGGTGACGCCAAAGAGATGCTGCACACGGATGGCGATCGTGGGCGACGCTGGGTCGGCGTAGTTGATGTCAACAGGTCGACCGCGAGGAGGTTCATACTTCGCTGGAGCTAGCGACTCCATCGTGGAACTCTTGTCCCAACCAAGATTCGATTGCAGCACCATCGTGAGGTCAACACCTGCAAGGTCGGCTTTGCCCGTTGCTCCCGCCAAATATGGCAAGAGCCATTCATTCATCGTGGCCATGAGGCGCGCGTTAGACGTATCGGGCCATTCTTCGCCGATGTGATGACGAAGGAATGAAATGCGTTGACGGAACTGTGTTGCAGCGCCACCACCCAGCACCGCCATGCTGGTGGCTTTCACGCGTTCGAGCAACGCTTCGGTTGTTTCGTCGCCAGCAACAGGCGTGAGGTCGCGCTCGTCGATACGAATACTGCCGACCTTGCGGACAACACGCTGCACAAGATCATCGCGTCCTTTGTCCCACATCAGGTATGACTCAACTTCAACGTCGTCACCCAGCACTGGCGCAATGAGTTCAAGGTCGACTGCAGCTGCGCGCCGTACGCGCGAAACATTGCGTTGTGCATCAATGTCGGCAGCCACAATGAATTGCTCGCGAGCAATGGAATCTTTCGCGTCCATGTTCACGCCGCCACCGCCGCGCATCACAAACTGACCAGGTGAGGAGCGTCGCATTGCGAATCGGTCCGGATACGCCGACAGCAGCACTGCGCCGCACAACGTGTCGACCATGTCGGCACTGCAATGGACGTTGGTGTCGATACTGCTGCGGCGTGCAATGTCGCGGGCCGCATCACGAACGCGGTGAAGTGCTCCGCGGTCCACCAAGTCATGTCGTTCAATATCCATTACAGCCTTCACGCGTACTGCGAGGTCTGTGGGCAATGAATCAGGCCGTCCGCGCATGATGTCGCGCTCTTCAATGAGTGCAGCCACAACGCAGGCAACCCAGCCTTGCGGTGCGAAGTCGCGGTTGCGCGCCACCATGGTGCCGAGGCGTGGGTGAAGAGGAAGGCCAAGAACTTGCCGACCTAACGCAGTAATCGCACCCTTCTCGTCGAGCAAGTGCAACATCGTGAGAGTGTCGGTGGCCAATTTCATGTTTCGCTCGGGTGGCGTATCCAAGAATGTCAACTCGCTCAAGGGCGTTCCCCACGCAGCAATTTCCAATGCCGAGCCACACAGGTCAGCTTGTGTGATTTCTGCCGGCAAGTGGGCGAGTCGAGTCGAGTCTTCAATGCGGCTCCAGAGGCGATACGCAACGCCTTCCTTCACACGTCCTGCACGACCACTGCGTTGTTCGGCACTGGCGCGTGACGATGTCACGGTGACCAACTCTGTGAGCCCCGTGCGTGCATCGAGGCGGGGAGTGCGAGCAAGGCCTGCATCCACCACGATGTGAACTCCCTCAACAGTCAGCGAAGTCTCAGCAATATCGGTACTGAGAACAACGCGGCGGCGCCCATCGGCACTGCCATTCAGTGCTGCATCTTGTTCAGCAAAAGGCAATGCGCCTGCAAGTCGCAACACATCCACATGAGCGGGAACACGTTCACGCAAGACGGTCTGTGCACGATTGATCTCGCCAATGCCAGGCAAGAACACCAGCATGTCACCTTCGTCATCGCGCAGTGATGTGAGAACCGTTTCTGCAACTGCATTTTCTAAACGATCATCACGCTGGCGCGGTACGTAGCGAACATCAACGGGAAAGGTTCGCCCCATCGAGGTGATGACAGGTGCGTCGCCATGTTCGTCTGCAAGAACGCCCGCAAATAGTTCCGCTTGTGCTGTCGCCGACATTGCGAGAATGCGGACATCAGATTCAAATGTCTTGATGGCGTCAAGCAGGAATGCCAAACCAATGTCGGTGGGCAGATTACGTTCATGCACTTCGTCAAAGATGACAAGCGCTGTGCCATCGAGTGTGGGGTCGTTCTGCAAGCGGCGAGTCAGAATTCCTTCGGTGAGAACCTCAATTCGAGTATCAGGGCCAATGCGGCGTTCGTCGCGCGTTTGGTACCCGATGGTGTCGCCAGGCTTTTCTCCCAGCATGTGTGCCATGCGTTGTGCAGCTGCACGCGCAGCAAGTCGGCGCGGTTCCAACATGATGATGCGGCGTCCCGCAATCCATGGCTCGTCAATCAGGCGTAACGGAACAAGTGTTGTTTTGCCTGCACCAGGGGGCGCGACAAGGACGGCGTGTCGGTGCGAATGGAATGCATCGCGAAGAGGTGCGATGGCCTCTTCAACGGGAAGGCCAGTTGGTGCGAGTCGATTAGACAAGCGCAGGGGTGCCGCGGAATGCTCCCGGATCACCCGATGCAGGAATGCTGGGCTTCGACCATGCGGTGAGCGTGGCAATCTTTGCTGCGACTTCTTTCCAATCGCCTGCAGTCCACCCTTGTGCGACTGCAGGGATAGAGCCGTCTGACTGAATCACGAGAAATGCAGGAAGTTCGGTGAGGCCGAGTGCTTTCACTGCTGAACGTGTGGGGTCACAGAACACGATGAACTCATCGGCGTATGGGCCGAGGAATGCGCGAGCGTCTTCTGCTTCACACGTGATGAGGAAGTTCATGCGAATGGCTGCACCTGAGTACTGGCGCATGATGCGGACAGCGGTGTCAAGAATCCATGAACTCTCATTGGTGTACGGGTCGAGCACAACAGAGCCGAGATGGAAAGTGGTGAGCCATTGACGAAGTGTCTTTGCCTCGCCCGCAAGTGGGGTGAGGGTGATGTCGAGGCTGGGATTGGGGAGAGATGCGCTTGCCACGGAATCAACGCTAGTTGCTGAGGGTGGTGAGTGCGAACCCCTTGGCAGATGTGAAAGGTGATACTTCGGGACAAGAGTCCACTGCCTGCCTTATGGGGCAAGGGGTCTAGGTTGTGGGCATGGCTTCTAAGCGCAGCAAAATCGAAATGACCGCCGACGAATTGGCGGCATATCTCGAGACCGGTCAGATCCTCAATATCGCCACCATTAACCCCAGTGGCCATCCTCATTTGGTGGCGATGTGGTACGTGATGGTGGACGGCAAGCCCACATTCTGGACCTTCGGCAAGAGCCAGAAAGTCGCCAACATTCGTCGTGACAGCAAGATCACCGGTCTTGTGGAGACAGGCGACAGTTACTCAGAGTTGAAGGGTGCCGAGATTGTCGGCAGTGCTCGTCTGATTGAGGACTACGACGAAATCGTGCGGATTGGTGCAGCGGTTGCCGTCAAGTACAACGGCCCTGGTGCAGCAAGTGAAGTTGCAATGGGCTTCATTCGTAAGCAAGCAGAAAAGCGCATCGGTATCGCTATTGATGTTGAGCGCGTGGTCACATGGGACCACAGCAAACTCGGTGGTGGTTACTAATGGGCGAGATGGTCGAGTTCAAGAGCAACGGCGGAACATGCGCCGGGTACATCGCCGGTAGCGGCGGCCCCGGTGTTGTTGTCATTCAAGAGTGGTGGGGTCTCAATGATCACATCAAAGACATCGTTGATCGTTTTGCAGCAGAAGGTTTCACTGCGTTGGCACCAGACCTGTACCACGGCGAAGTCACCACAGAGCCTGACAGTGCGGGCAAGTTGTTGATGAGCATGAATCTTGCAACCGCAGGCAAAGACCTCAGTGGTGCGATTGATTTGTTGCAGCAGCGAACAGGGAACACAAAAGTTGGTGTCACTGGTTTCTGTATGGGTGGCGGACTCACGCTCATGGTTGCGTGTCAGCGCCCTGATGCAGTCGCTGCGGCCGCACCGTTCTATGGCGGCATGCGTCCTGATACGCCCATTAACTGGGAAGCACTCACTGCAGTTGTGGAAGGCCACTACGCAGAGAATGATCGCGGCACTGCGGCTCCCGAAGCCATCAAGGCAACCGAGGCAGAACTACGCGCGTTGGGTAAGGACGCCACATTCCATGTGTATCCCGGCACACATCACGCCTTCTTCAATGACACGCGTGCAGAGGTGTACGACGCTGCGGTTTCGAAGACTGCTTGGGAGCGCACTCTCGCTCTCTTCCGCGCTCAGCTATAGGTTGCACAGGTGTTATCAAATTGGATAACACCTGATATAGTGCGTACATGAACGCAGCAAGAATCATCCAAGTGGCTCGCGAACGGTCGGGCCTTTCAAAGCGGGAATTGGCCAGGCGAGCTGGAACCTCACCTGCCGCAATAGTGAAATACGAGTCGGGGCAAACATCGCCCACAGTCGACACATTAAATCGAATTCTTGAAGTAGCTGGCTGGCGAATTGAATGCGACATTCGGCCGACGAGAGTTGATGATTTCGACCGCGCTGCAGTTGTCTTTGAGTTACTGGAGTTTGTTCAGTACGCGCCACTCCGTCCAAAGCCAGAACGCATTGAATTTCCAAGTTTGAAGACCCATGTCGTCGCTTAATCAATTACTTCTCGATGTTCATCGGGCATTCAACGAAGAAAAACTTGACCATGCATTCGGTGGGGCGCTGGCATTGATGCATTATGTGGCTGATCCGAGGATGACTCGCGACATCGACGTCAATCTATTTGTGAGCGAATCGGAAGTTGAAAGAGTGCTGCAATCTATCTCGCATCTTGCAGAGGTTGTTCCAGCGCATTCAAAAGAACTTCTCGACAAAGGATTTGTCCGACTCATTTCCGGGTTGTATCCCATTGATGTTTTCATCTCAGTGCATGAATTTCATGACGACATGAGATTGCGTGTTGAGATGCACAAAGTGGGTGAAGCCTCGCTGCCCTTTATCTCGGCGACACATCTTGCGGTGTTGAAAGCGCTCTTTGATCGACCCAAAGATTGGGTGGACATCTTGGAGATGATGAAGTTTGGATCTGTGGATATCCAACATGCACTTGGATGGCTGACGACGATGACGTCAGAACGCGATGAAAGACCGGCGCGTTTACGAGCATTCTCTCTCGCTAGACCTGAAGACCTCAATCCCGAGAATTTCAGTTTTGAAAACCTGATAAACAGGCGAAAAACTAACTAGGCGAGTTCGGCGATTGCTTCTGCAATAGCGATAGCGCGACGTGCGTTATCAACATGCAGGTTTTCAATCATGCGGCCGTTCAACTGAACAACACCCTTGCCAGCAGCAAGTGCTTCGTCGAACGCAGCAATGACTTCACGAGCATGAGCAACTTCAGCCTCAGTCGGTGACCACACATCGTTTGCGATGCCAACCTGGTCTGGGTGAATGAGGGTCTTACCGTCAAATCCCATCTGCAAGCCCTGCACGCATTCATCGCGGAAACCGTCAGCGTTCTTGATGTCGTTGTACACACCGTCGAGGATTGTCTTGCCAGCCTCGCGTGCTGCCAACAACGCCATGTGCAGGCTTGGGTAGAGCGGTGCACGGCCAGGGACCTGAGCAGCGCGCAGTTCCTTTGCCAAGTCGTTGGTGCCCATGATTAGGACCGGAACGCGTGGATGAGCTGCAATCTCGCGGCAGTCAAAGATTGCCGTCGGAGTCTCGATCATCGCCCAGATCATCATTTCCTTCGGTGCTCCCGCAGCATCAAGTGCAGCAGACACTTCGTTGACTTCGGCAACAGAGTTGATCTTGGGAATCACGACTGCAGAAACACATGCCTTTGCAGCTGCGGCCACATCTGCATGGCCCCATGGCGTGGCAAGTGCATTGCAACGAATCGTGAGCTCCCGCTTGCCGTAGTCACCAGAGTTCACAGCAGCAACAGCCTGTGCGCGCGCGATGTCTTTTGAATCTGGTGACACAGCGTCTTCAAGGTCGAAGATGATGGCGTCGGTTGAAATTCCCTTTGCCTTTTCCAAAGCGCGCTCGTTGGCGGCTGGCATGTAGAGGGCAGAACGGCGTGGGCGAAGTGAGCTCATGATGATCTTTCGTTGAAGTGAAAATTAAAAGCCGTAAGCGGCGGTGAGTTCTGGGTCACGTGCGGCAAGTTGGCGTGCAAGTTCAACAACAACTTTGCACTGCTTCACTGATGCGTCGTCTTCCATCTTGCCGTCCAGCATGATGGCGCCAGTACCGTCGCCCATTGCATCGATGACGCGTTGTGCTTGCTTCACGTCTTCTGGGCGTGGGCTGAACACGCGCTTTGCAATGTCGATCTGCACGGGGTGCAAGCTCCATGCACCAACGCATCCGAGAAGGTACGCATTGCGGAACTGGTCTTCACAAGCAACAACATCCTTGATGTCGCCGAATGGGCCATAGAACGGCAACACGCCGTTCATCACACAGGCGTCGACCATGCGAGCCATTGTGTAGTGCCAGAGATCTTGCTGGTACGTGGTGCGTGCACCTTGGTAGTCATCACCGGTTGGGTCTTGACGCACGATGTAGTCGGGGTGTCCGCCGCCAACACGTGTTGTCTTCATGCGACGGTTTGCAGCAAGGTCTGCTGGTCCGAGGCTGATGCCCTGCATGCGAGGCGATGCTGCACAAATCTCTTCCACGTTGGCAACGCCACGTGCTGTTTCAAGAATTGCGTGAAGAAGAAGTGGCTTCTTCAATCCGGCGCGTGCCTCGAGTTGTGCAAGCAAGCGGTCGACGTAGTGAATGTCTTCTGGGCCTTCGACCTTTGGAATCATGATGACGTCGAACTTGTCGCCGGCCTTTGTCACGATTTCGATGAGGTCGTCGAGGAACCACGGTGAGTCAAGGCTGTTGACGCGTGTCCACAATTGGGTGTCGCCAAAGTCGAGTTCATTTGCGACCTTGATGAGGCCTGCACGAGCAGCTTCTTTGTCGGCCATCGGGATTGCATCTTCCAAGTTGCCGAGGATGATGTCGACATTTGGGATGGTCTCAGGAAGCTTGGCCACCATCTTTTCGTTGTGTGGCGGGAAGAAGTGAATAACACGACTTGGCTTGAAAGGGATTTCCTGGACGGGAGTCGGAGCTCCGGCGGCAAGGGGTTTGAAAAAGTCACGAGCGGGGCGCATGGGTCAAGCGTAGGGGTTACGGTTGCGCAAGTGAAAGCCGAGTACGACGCGATTCTGTTCGACGCTGGGGGAGTCTTCCTCATCCCTGACCCAGCAGTCCTGGCGCCCACTTTGGCCTATTACGGGGCTGGCTCGGATCATTCGTTATATGTGCGTGCGCATTATGGGGCGATGGCGGCCAAGTCACGTGCTGGAGGAGGCGAATCCGATTGGGACGACTACAACCGTGCCTACGTGGCATTTGCCGGAGTGCCCGATCACGAAGTGGATGCAGCCGCCTTTGTATTGCAACGAACACGACATGCTCATTTATGGCGTGCTCCGTTGGCGGGATCTGTAGAGGCACTGCGAGTTCTGAACGAGCGCAATGTTCCGATTGGTGTCGTGAGTAATGCATCCGGACAGATTGCTGAGATTCTGCAACGCAGCGCAATTTGTCAGGTAGGGGACGGTGCGCTCGCGAGTGTTCGTTGCATCATCGATAGCGATGTTGTGGGGGTTGCAAAACCTGACCCAAAGATTTTTGAACATGCACTGCCATTCTTTGAAGGCATTGATCGATCACGAATTGCTTATGTGGGTGATTCGGTGACCATGGACGTAGAAGGGTCCACCGCTGCCGGATTAATTCCGGTGTTGGTGGACCCGTTCAACGATGCCGCAGACCTTGTGGACTGTCGGCGAATCAGTTCATTGCTGGATTTGCTCTAGCAGTTACTTCTTTGCTGCTTCGCAGAGGTTCTTTGCGATCACCTTGAGGCACAGAGTTTCATCTGCTCCTTCAAAGATGGACAACACACGAGCGTCGACGTAGAGACGGCTCACGGAGTATTCCTCGGCATAACCGAAGCCGCCGTGAATCTGGAGTGCCTCGCGAGCAACCCATTCAGCTGCACGACAGACATACGCCTTCACCATGCTGGCTTCCATTGCACCCTCGCCACGGCCCATCATCTCAGCTACTGCATATGAGAACTGTCGTGATGCTTGGGTGATGACAGCCATGCGACCCAACTTCACCTGGGTGAGTTCGTATTCGCTAATGGGCTGACCAAACACTGTGCGGTTCTGTGCGTAATCGAAAGCTGCTTCATATGCGGCTTGCATCAAACCGACGGCGCGAGCAGCTGTTTGCAAACGTCCATTCTCGAAGCCAGCCATCTGCAAGTAGAAACCCTTGCCCAAGCCATCGCGGCCACCGATGAGGTTTGTTTCAGGAACCCACCAGTTTTCGATTGCGATTTCGTAGCTGTGCATTCCGCGGTAACCGATGGTGTCGATGGGGCGACCTTCCATCTTTCCGCCACCGTCTTGAGTGAACATGAAACCGTGTGCATCGCCAATTGGCTTTGGCACGATGAACAGTGACAAGCCGCGGTGAGTCTTTGAACGATCTGGATCTGTACGAGCAAGAAGCATGAGCACGTTTGCGCGAGCGCCGAATGTGCACCATGTCTTCACACCATTGATGAGCCACCCGGCTTCACCGTTAGGACCAGGTGCTTCCACTGCTGTTGTCTTCAAGTTTGCAACGTCAGAGCCGTAGTCGGGCTCGGTCACTGCAACTGCGGCCATCACTTCTGCGCTGGCGAGCTTTGGCAACCATTCGTGCTTCTGCTCTTCCGTGCCGCCCTTGACCAATGCACGAGTGAGAATTTCTGGGCGTGTGATGAGCGAGCCACCAATACCAAGTGATGCGCGTGTGAGTTCCTCAGTTGCAATCACCGATGCCATGTATTCGCCTTCGCCGCCTTCAGAGAAGCCGTCGTATTCCACTGGAACACTGAGTCCGAATGCACCGATCTCTGCAAGACCTGCGATGACCTCTTCAGGAACGTCACTGTTGTGGCGGTGCACGTGCTCTGCCTTTGGTGCAATCACCTTGGCACCGAATGAACGGAATGTGTCTTGCACCATTTCGAATTCGTCACCTAAGTGACGAGGGCCTTGCTGGTCGGCAAGTGATGCGAGGAATGCTGGGTCGCGATACGTCTGCACGAAATCGTGTGTGCTGGAAAGATCGGAAGGATCAACGCCCCACAACTTCTCTCGACCGATGAGGCGAGAAATGAAGTCATGCACCATGTCGGCGGTGAAAGCACATGTGATGTTTCCTTCGACTGTGCCCTTTGCGCCGTAAGCGAGGAGGCCGCGAGAGGTTTCAACGGCAGCTGCAACGTGCGCAATGTCGTAGGCAAGGGTCTGATTCGCGTCGGGCCCACCTTTTGCAATCAGTGTCGCAATGGCGGTGTCCACCATTGCGCGGGCTGTGTTGATGACCGATGCGGCGGTCTGAAGGTCGGGCGCTGTGCTCATAGGCGAAAACGCTAGTGATTCTGTGTCCCGATTCGTATACCCGCGGGCACTTCCATGCTGAGAAAGGGCTCGCTAGTGGGCGGTTATTGGTCACGCCTAGTGTTGAGGGATGAGTGCTAGGCCATTTCCGACCACCGACTGGCCACAGGGCTCGGTGGGTGAGGATGTTCGAGAGCCCGCACTGCGTGAGGCATGCCGACTAATTGAGGAGCGCCCATCAGAAGAAGGGGCGACCCATGCGTTGCTTGTGGTGCATGGCGGGCAGGTTGTTCATGAGTTCTATGGCGAAGGAATCAACCAGGACTCCACTCTGATCTCGTGGTCAATGGCAAAGAGCATGACCCAGGCTCTCGTCGGCATGGCCGTCAAAGACGGTTTGTTGAACATCTCCGATTCTCATCTTCTTCCGCAATGGGAATCAGACGGACGTCGTGACATCACCCTCGATGACTTGTTGACCATGCGCAGTGGTTTGTCATGGATCGAGGATTATGTCGATGGCTCGGTCTCTGATGTCATCGAGATGTTGTTTGCAGAATCAGAGTTCACGGGTGACCATGCAAGTTACGCAGCCTCAAAACCCTTACTGCATGCTCCGGGGACACAATGGCTGTATTCCTCCGGCACTACAAACATCATTGCCCGAGTGTTGGCTAATGCATTGAATGAACCAACTGGTTCACATCAGCTCTTCAAGTCATTCATGCAGACTCGTCTCTTTGACGAAATTGGAATGAAATCAGCAATCGCAAAGTTTGATGACGCTGGAACTTTCGTTGCTTCATCATTTGTGTATGCAACAGCGCGAGACTTCGCTCGCTTTGGCTACTTGTATCTCAACGATGGTGTATGGAATGGAAAGCGACTTCTGCCTGAAGGGTGGGTGGAATACGCCAGTCGTGTCGTTGCTCATGACCCCGACATGTTGATGGAGTACGGCGCGCAGTGGTGGGTGTGGCCTGATGATGAAGGTTCTATCATGGCTCACCGGTATGAAGGACAAATTCTGTGGGTTTCGCCTCGTCGTGACCTCGTTATCGTTCACTGTGGAAAGACAGACGCAACCTATGGAGCTCAACTGCGGTCAATGGTGGCGGGGCTTGTAGAGGCATTCCCTGTTCGATAGGGGTTTGTCGGTCACGATGGTGGGAATGAATAACGAGCAGAAGAAGCCAAAGACCTTCCGCCGCACTCTGCAGATCCTTGCAGTTGCAGTGGTTGTCTACTTCTTTGTGCTCCCTCTCATTCCTGGTTTTCGACAGGCAGTGAGAGACTTAAACACGATTAACCCATACCTCTTGTTGGTCGGAATCGGGTTGCAGGGTTTCTCGCTCTTTGCATATTCGTTGCTAACGCGTGCAGCTCTCGGAGATCATGGCGAACGCATTAGTCGTGGTCGACTTTTTCGAATCCAATTGAGCACAAAGGCGTTGGGCAACATTGTTCCCGGTGGAAGTGCTGCAAGTTCTGCACTTGGCTATCGACTCATCACAATGTGTGGCATTCCTGGCCCCGATGCTGCGTTCGCATTGGCTACAGCCGGAATTGGTTCGGCAGCAGTTCTCAATCTCATTTTGTGGTTCGGTCTGATCATTTCGATTCCATTCCGTGGCGTGAACGCCGCATACGGTTCAGCTGCGCTTGTCGGTGTCATCTTCATGGCGTTTGCTGCATTCCTCATCTTCGGACTGCTCGAAGGCCAGGGTCGCTCAGAGCGAATCGTTCGCGCAATTGCACGTCGTTTCCGTTTTGATGAGCAACATGCGGCTGAAGTTTTGGCTCATCTCGGTTCTCGAATTGAAGGACTCATCCTCGACAAGAAACTGTTGCGCAGAGTTGTTGGTTGGGCGACAGTGAACTGGTTGCTTGATGCGTTCTCTTTGTGGGTTTTCTTGCGTGCATTCGGCGGTGATGTCGGGTTCGACGGACTGATTGTTGCCTTCGGCATCGCGAATGTGTTTTCTGTTGTGCCGATTACGCCCGGCGGTCTCGGATTAGTGGAAGGCATCTACATTCCATCTCTTGTGGGCTTCGGTCTTGCGCGACGCACAGCGACCGTTGGCGTGTTGTCATATCGCGTGGCTCAGTACTGGTTGCCCATCGTTGTGGGTTGGCTCTGTTACCTGTCATTGCGGGTCGGGCCGTTTGCCATCGACCGTAAGCACCGTTTGCAGCCAATCTCTCGACTGGCGCAGTCGCAAACCGAACGCGGTCTCAGCACGGTGGACTGGGTGGAGAGATACGCCCCCAAAGACAGAACTGGTCAGTTCCCGATGCCTGCTTTTGAACCAGGCGACCTCGAATTTGAAGGTGACGATACGGACGGCTCGCCTCGTCCCCACTAGCGTTTGCTCTCATGACAACACATGAGCGCCCCTTTGGCCGTTATCTCGAAGACTTTGTTCCTGGAGACGTATTCCGTCACTGGCCCGGAAAAACAATCACAGAGTATGACGATCATCTCTTTTGCATGATCACAATGAACCATCACCCTTTGCACACCAATGACTGGTTTGCAAAGGAAAGTGTTCAGGGTCGCAATGTTGTTGTCGGCAACTTGGTGTACTCGCTGGTCTTAGGCATGAGTGTTCCCGACGTCAGTGGCGCAGCAATTGCAAACTTGGAAGTAGAAACCCTGCAGCACAAGTTCCCAACATTCCATGGCGACACCATTCATGCTGAGACTCGCGTTCTTGAAATCAATGAGAGCAAGTCGAAGAACGATCGCGGAACGGTTCTTGTTGAGACCAAGGGTTTCAACCAAGACGGTAAGGAAGTGTGCTACTTCCGTCGCCGCGTCATGGTCTGGAAGCGTGAGTTTGCGCCAGAGCGTCGCCGACCATATGACGGAACGGAAGTGTGGGGCGAGTAAGCCGCCACGACCGCATCGCCACTGGCCTCATTGAATGGGGCAGCGGATCACTGCGTGATTTGCCGTGGCGGCGCACCAACAATGCTTGGCATGTCCTTGTGAGCGAGGTCATGTTGCAACAAACCTCTGTTGCTCGCGTGCTTCCGAAGTACGAGAACTTCATTGCAGAATTTCCCACGCCCGGACACATGGCGAATGCATCTTTAGGTGATGCGCTTGCATTGTGGTCCGGGCTTGGCTATCCGCGCCGGTGCCGCAACTTGCGCGAGACCGCAATAGTTCTTGCTCGTGATTTCGACGGCGTGATGCCATCAACCTTGGATGAACTTCTCGCACTGCCAGGAATTGGTCAATACACAGCACGAGCAATTCTTGCCTTTGCACATCGCCAGGATGTTGCGGTTGTTGATGTCAACGTGTCGCGTGTTCTGTCGCGACTTGAAGGGGAGCCGCTTAAGGCTCGTGCGTTACAGCAGTTAGCGGATCAACTGGTTCCTGAAGGATTGGGCTGGGACTGGAACCAAGTGATGATGGACTTTGGTGCACGTCACTGCACTGTTCGTTCTCCTCAGTGCACCGCATGTCCGGTGAAGAAACAATGTAAGTGGCATGGGGTGGGCGATGATCCTGCGCCTTTGTCTGCTGGTGCGAGTAAGCCGCAAGCAAAGTTTGAGGGGTCTGATCGCCAAGCCCGAGGTCGAGCAATGCGTGCAGTCAATGATGGCGTGGCAACTCAGAAAGCGATTGTTCGTGCCATGAGTTTGGAACACGATGTCGAGCGTGCAACGAAACTTCTCGATGCGTTAGTGAACGAAGGTCTCATTCTTCGTTCGGGTGCTCGATTTACTTTGCCGTAACCCAATCAATAATCAACTTGTTGACTTCTGCTGGCTTTTCAAGTTGCAGGAAGTGGCCTGCACCTTCAACAATTTTCAGCGTGGCCCATGGACTTAATGTGCGCATCGATTCTGCAACTTCGCGGCCGATGCAGCCGTCGTCGGCTCCATGTAGGTACAGCGTGGGTTGTGGTAGTTCGCCACCACCAGCTGCTTGAATCGCATTGTATTTTTCATCGCGTGGCCCTGCGCCGATGTTGCATCGGTAATAGCCCAAGGCCGCAGTGAGATTCTCTGGTGTGCGAAGGCAGGCCTTGCAGTTCTCTGCGTCAACTGCGCCGTCGTGCTTGGGTGACCAGTCACGCCACAACATGTCAATGAATGCGAGATCGTTCGAGGGAACAACGATGTCAGACAGCGGGTGTTGGAAATAGAACATGTACCAACTGCGCTTGATCTGATCAAGGTTGTTGACGAAGGCTGCACCAATCGCAGGTCCAGGTGGAACTGCCATTCCCACAACGCGCTTCCAACGATCTGGTTCGCTCGCTGCTGCTCCGTACACACTGGGGGCGCCCCAGTCGTGACCAATGATGACGGCATCGCCGTCTCCGCCAAGTGCGGCGTGCAGAGCATTGGCGTCGGCGGACAGTGCTCCGGTTTGATACAGGCCGTCTGGCGCAACTGAAGTGGGGGCGTAGCCGCGGGTGAAGGGTGCAACTGCTCGGAATCCTGCTTGTGCCAATGCGGGAAGAAGGTGTCGCCAACTGTGTGCGGAATCGGGGAATCCGTGCAGGCACAAGGCGAGTGGTCCCTTTCCACATTCGAGGTACGTGAAGTCAATGCCGTTCGCAGTGACCGTGCCGGTGGAGATGTCGTAAGCCATGTGTCAACGGTAGTCCTGATGTCTGCGACAGGCGTCACTAAGACAAACGTGTACAACGGGAGAAGACCTCCGTAGCGTTTGGGTGATGGGGGCAGGGTCGTTATGAAAGTGACGTTTTACGGCGTGCGTGGTTCAACGCCATGTCACGGACCCTCCACTGCAAAGTACGGCGGCAACACATCATGTGTTGCAGTTGAAGCCGAAGGACAACGCCCACTTCTTCTCGATCTCGGGACTGGTTTGCGCTATTTCGGAATGGCGTATGCCGAGAGCACGCCTGAACCACTTGACGCTGTAGCTCTTGTGACTCACCTTCACTGGGATCACATCCAAGGGTTCCCGTTCTTCGGTCCAATTCTTCAAGACGGTGCACGTCTCGAATTGTTCGGACCACAACAAGAAGATGGCACCTCGTTTATGCGATCAGTCTCGAATGCAATTCGTCAGCCGACATTTCCTGTCGAACTTCATGACCTTCGCGGAAAGTTTGAATTCCACGATGTCGCTGACAATGACTTCATGATTGATGGTTACTCGGTGAAGTCTCGTTTGGTTCCCCACATCGGACCCACAGTCGGATATCGCATTGAGATTGGTGGTGCGAGCATCGCTTACATCTCTGATCATCAACAGCCGTATGACGGCTCATTCGCTCTTCCCGATGGTGTTCGAGAGTTGGCTCAAGACGTTGATCTTTTGATTCATGACTCCCAGTACACGGCACATGAATTTGAAACGAAGAAGACATGGGGCCATTGCACAGCAGAGTTTGCTGTTGCAACCGGAGTCGCGTGTAATGCTCGTCGTGTTGCGCTGTATCACCATGACCCGGATCGCACTGATGATGAATTGGATGCAGTGAAGGCATGTGGTGCAACTGGTGCAACAGAAGTCTTTGTTGCTCGAGAAGGCGCAACAATCTTCCTGTGACCTAGGTGGTCTACTGTGGACATGTGACCACAGAAATTGATTCAGCCCAATTCCGCGCAGTACTCGGACATGTTCCCACTTCAGTGGTTGTGGTGACTGGCGTCGACAAGGCGGGGAAGCCTTTCGGTATCACCATCGGTTCTTTTGTTTCGGTATCGCTCGAACCACCGTTGGTTGGGTTCTTGCCAGGAACAAAGTCTCGTTCGTGGGCATCAATCGCAGAGTCAGGAAATTTCTGCGTCAATGTGTTGGGCGCCCAACATGAAGAGTTCTGCTGGCGGTTTGCCAAGGAAGGCGACGACAAGTTTGATGGCGTCGATTGGACTCCTTCCGCATTGGGTAGCCCTGTTTTGCCCGGCGTCATTGCAACCATCGACTGCTCTTTGGATTCACAAACTGAAGTCGGAGATCATTTCTTCGTGGTGGGTCGTGTTCACTCCTTGCGCCATGAAGAAAATGTTGCGAATGCCATGGTGTTTTTCCGCGGCAAAGTTGTCAGCGCCGAACATCCTGGCTGACGCATGATTGCTCGTCTGTGTGCTGGTGTTGTCGGCGTATTGATTGCACTTGCGGGTGCATCGAAAGTGACGGATTACAAACAGTGGAAGCGTGATGCGCGCGCACAAAATGTGTGGCCAGCTGTGGCTGTGGTGCTACCGCCATTGGAATTGTTGCTGGGTGCTCTCTTGATTGTGCTTGTCCCTTCACCTCAGGTGTTAGGTGCCGCAACTTTGTTGCTGTTGATATTCACGGCGTTCTTACTTGCACAAATCGCAACGAAGTCCACGGTGCCATGTGCATGTTTCGGAAGCAAGAGCAAACGGCCCCCATTGATGCGCGATGTTGCGCGCAATCTCGCGATGATGGCGCTGTTGTTTGTCGCTGCTGCGCTGAGTTAGTTATTTATTGCAGCAACTCAGAGCTGACGATTCACGAGACGCTGAAAATGGCGAATGACAGTGTTCGTGCTTCATCACGCCACTGTTCGTAACGGCCAGAGGGGCCACCGTGCCCGGCTCCCATTTCGCATTTGAAAACCACTGTTGTCTCGGGTGATTCGTGGCGAAGACGAGCGACCCATTTAGCTGGCTCGTGATAACTCACGCGCGGGTCGTTTAATCCAGCAGTCACATACAGGGCGGGGTACGTCATGTTTGTGGTGTTGTCGTAGGGCGAGTAACTGAGAATGTACGAAGCGAACGGTTCTTCACGTGGGTCGCCCCACTCTTCCCACTCGGTAATGGTGAGGGGGAGCGTTGGGTCGCTCATTGTGTTCACAACATCAACAAAGGGCACCTCGGCAATTGCGCCCGCGAATCGAGTTGGGTTCATGGTGATGCAAGCACCGACAAGAAGACCTCCTGCGCTCCCACCGCGCACAATCAGTTTGCTGCCATCGCAGATTGCTGCATCCGCTAGATGAGTTGCGCAGGCGATGGTGTCAAGAAATGTGTTGCGCTTCTTCAGCAACTTGCCGTCGTTATACCACTGGCGCCCCATCTCGCCTCCACCGCGTGGATGCGCCAAAGCCCACACCCATCCGCGGTCAAGAAGCGACAATCGTGCAATCGAAAACCACGGTGGTGTGGAGATTTCATACGAACCGTATGCGTACACAACGCCGGGAGCAGTGCCATCAACTGGGGTGTCCACATGACGCACAATGTCCACGGGAACTTGTGTGCCGTCGGGTGATGTTGCCCACAAGCGTTCCGACACGTAACGAGAAAGGTCTGTTGCAAGGACTTCGGTTTGCTTCAGTGATGTCAACTGGTGCGTTGCAAGTGAGTACCACGCAGTGGTGTTGGGTGAAGTCAACGACTGATAACTGAGCCTGATGCCATCAGTCGTCCAATCAGGGTTGGAGTCGATCTCTGCCTCATGGGGCTCATCAAGAATGTGAATAGTGGAGATCAAACCGGCCGGAGACACAACGGAAATGACTTGTTGTCCTTCGACCCATCGCTGCATCACTGCAAATGTATGAAAGCAATCGAACTGAGTGATGCGTTGCCCATCGACGTGCTCAATCAGTGTGGACCACACGCTCGGTTGGTCAACGGGAGCGGTCATGACTTGAAAGTCGACAGCGTTCAAGTTGGTGGTGATGGCGAACACGTCACCCCAATGGTCGACTTGGTATTCAACATCATCGCGGCGCGGCGCAATTGACTGCGGCGGGAGTGTGGGCGCAGCAGCATTGATGACCCAGCACTCACTCGATGTCTTGCTGGATGAATCGATCATGATCCATTCCCCTGATCGGCTCGCTCCAACGCCGACAAAGAAACGTTCGTCCGGTTCTTCCAAAACGACGACGTCTTCAGATGAAGGTGTGCCAACGCGATGACGCCACACTTTGTCGGGGCGCATTGCTTCGTCGGCAGTGACATAGAAGAGCCATTCATCGTTCTGTGACCACGCGGTGCCACCCCACGTTGTATTGGGAATCTCATCTGGCAACTCTGCGCCTGTCGTCAGATCGCGAATGCGCAGGGTGTACATCTCGCTGCCGTCGATGTCGCTTGACCATGCAAGAAGCTGACCGCTATGTGAGATATCAAATGCGCTCAACGAGAAATAGTCGGAATTGGCTGCTTCGGTGTTCTCGTCGAGCAGCACATTGTCGCTGGCAGTATCGGCCGTCTTGCCTCTCGAATGAATGGCATATGACTTCCCAGTTTCGGTGCGCGAGGAGTACCACCAGCCTCGATGAAGAACGGGGTAGCTGGAGTCGTCTTCTTTGACGCGAGATTTGATCTCCTGAAAGATCGATTCGACAGTGTCGGACTGTGATGCAAAAAACTCATCAGCACTGGCGTTCTCCGCCTGGAGGTATGCCACAGTGTCGGGGTCTTCCTTCTGCAGTAGCCAGGAATAAGGGTCATTGACGTCTCCGGTTACTCGAGTGCGCAGGGAGTCGCGACGGGGTGCGCGAGGCGTGGCAGAAGTCATGCAGTGCAGGCTAAAGCCCTCCTGCAGGTACCGTCCTAGGTGTGCGCGTATGGATTGACCAAGACCTCTGCACAGGGGATGGGCTGTGTGTTGATCACTGTCCCGATGTGTTCGTTCAAATGGAGGATGGCATTGCATACGTGGCGGAACGGGGAGAACCCCTCAATGATCCGGGTGGGTCCGGATCATTGGCCGAAGTAACCGAGAGAGACATGTCGGATGTGGTGTTGGCCGCCGATGTTTGCCCTGGCGAATGCATCTTCATCGAGCTGGACAACCTCTGAAGTACCTAAGTACCTCTGAGGTACTTAGGTACTTAATTGATTTGTAAGTCAATTCCTATTTGCCTAAATGCCAATGGCGTAATTCCCTAAATGCGACACACCTCACACCTATGGTTGTGATGCATGACTATCCGCAAGAACTTCGACCATCTGAACTCTCCATTAGCCGATGCCCTCGGTGTGGTCGGCGAGTGGTGGACTCCTTTGGTCGTGCTTTCTATCGCGGGGGGCTCTCACCGTTTCGAAGAAATTCAAAATGGACTCACCATTGCGCGCAATATTCTGACGGATCGTCTCAACACACTTGTGGCTCACGAAGTGGTGGAGAAGCGTCAATACAGCGACAAGCCAAAACGTTTTGAGTATCACCTCACAAAAAAGGGTGAAGCCGTACTTCCTGCTTTTGAACTTTTGGCTGCCTGGGGTGACAAGTGGGTGACTTCTGCAAAGAGTCAGTGACAAGATCGTAAGAGCGATCATTCGCTCGGGCCACCGATGACAATGGCGCCAGACGACCACATCCCTGAAGCTCTCCAACAAATGCTCGAAAGAATCGGAAATTCAGTTTCTGAGATTCAGCAGGTCAACACCAAAGTCGCGATACAGCCTGACCCATTGAGTATTGAGATTTTTCTCGCAATTGAGAGCGGTATTCATAGGCCGGACCAACTGCAGAAGTTCATTGGCATCAGCCGAACCATTCTCGTTCGTCGTCTGAATACGATGGTGAGCCTAGGGATCCTGGTCAAACAGGAATACTCCATCGCACCACGTCGTTTTGAATATGTCATTAATGACAACGAAGATGGCACTGCTGGCCAGCCAGCAGTTGTTCCTATTTAGGAGAAGAAAATGAATTCGCAACTGAGCAAGAAACTGCAGCGCACACTGATTGTTTTCCCCGCAATTGCAATGGTGGTTTCTGTTGGGTGTGTCTCGGCATCAGGTGCACAAACCGACGTGTCGCCCATTGCAAAAAAGACAACCACAACTGTCAAGAAGAAAACGACAACGACAACGATGGCTGCAAAGGGGTCAGCAGGTTCTCCGACAGCACTCTCTGTATTGGCCACGATTCCTCAAGCACGAGAGCAGCAATCTGGTTACAAACGCTCGTTGTTTAAGCACTGGTCAGACCTCGACCGTGATGGTTGCTCCACTCGAGAAGAAGTTCTCATCGCAGAATCACTCACCAAT
Source organism: Actinomycetota bacterium (assembly GCA_009702755.1). GTDB lineage: Bacteria > Actinomycetota > Acidimicrobiia > Acidimicrobiales > Ilumatobacteraceae > UBA2093. The sequence goes on along the minus strand of WLHL01000020.1, from coordinate 909 downwards.
GCCCAGGTTGATGCTTACGGATGCAAGGTCATTGCAGGGGATTGGTATTCGCCCTACGACAATCAGCGGTATTCGTATCCGGCAGATGTTGATATCGACCATGTAGTCGCATTGAAAGAGGCTTGGGATTCCGGTGCTCACTCGTGGTCTGCTGCAAAGCGCGAACAATTTGCCAATGATCTCAGCGATGATCGATCCCTGATTGCAGTGAAGGATTCTGAGAATCAATCAAAGAGCGATAAAGACCCTTCCAATTGGATTCCGAAGAATTCTGCGTATCTCTGCACGTACCTTGCTGATTGGGTGGCCATCAAGGCTCGGTGGGGTCTGAGTATGGACACCAGCGAATGGGGACGCATCAAGAATTTGCTCAACGCATCATGCAAGACAACAACGATTGCTCCATGGGGGTCAGCCAAGGGTGCAAGTGGCTCTTCCTCAAGTGGTTCAGCTCCCGCCCCTGCGGATACATCGACGCCTGTGGTGACGCCAGCTCCGTCAGCAGCACCGTCCACTGGGGCACCAGATCTCACCGCCCCGTCATCATCGGGAGCTGTACCTACCATTAAGCCCGGTGCTTATTGCTCTCCAGAGGGCGCGAAGGGTGCCTCCAATGGAAAGAGCTATGTCTGCGCGAAGACCAATGCTTCGGGTACGCCGTACACCGACGGTCGAGCCCGCTGGCGTCAGGGCTAATAAGCCCATCGCAGATCCTTCGCGAGCTTGTGGGGCTCGGGTTTTTGCCCGATAGCCTTGACTCCTATGTCGAAGAAGACCAAGAAGCGCAAGGCGCGCATGCGCCGCTCAAAGGCCAACCACGGCAAGCGTCCAAACATGGGTCGCGGTTAGTCCGTTCCCCATATGAATCGCCTCGTTGCTTTGCACGTTGGCGGTGCGCTTACTCCCTGG
>WLHL01000002.1 GCA_009702755.1 Actinomycetota bacterium | reverse complement strand
TTACAGAGCTGATTCCACTTTTCACGATCTTCTGCAAGGTCAATGGAGTGAGGAGAAGTTCCGGCAATCAACGCAGGATCAATCAGACCCGACAACTTCAGTGGAGTCTGACCACCAAGGCTCACAATCACCTTTGGCGGGACTCCGCCTGATGCGATGGTCTCTGATGCGATGACATTAAGAACATCTTCTCGAGTCAGTGGCTCGAAGTAGAGCCGGTCTGATGTGTCGTAGTCGGTCGAGACTGTTTCAGGGTTGCAGTTGACCATCACTGTTTCGAAACCAGCATCACGAAGAGCAAAGCTGGAGTGGACACAGCAATAGTCGAACTCAATACCCTGACCGATACGGTTCGGACCAGAACCCAAGATGATGACGCGTGGTCGATCCGAATGTCGCACCTCTGTCTCATCTTCATATGTTGAGTAGTGGTACGGCGTCTCTGCGGCAAACTCAGCACTGCAGGTATCGACAGTTTTGTATGTCGGAATCACACCAAGTGATTCACGGTGCGCACGAACGTCCATTTCATCTGCATTCCACAGGTAGGCCATCTGGGCATCGGAGAATCCGAGGCGCTTTGCACGGCGCATTTGGCTACGCGTGACGTCTGCGAGAGACATGTCGGCCATTGCATGACGCTCGTCAACGATGATTTGCATCTGGTCCAGGAACCACACGTCAATTTTCGTTGCGTCATGTACTCGGTCAACACCCATGCCGCGACGAAGGGCTTCACCTACTTGGAAGATGCGCTCAGGTGTTGCGACCGCTGCCTTTGCGAGCAGTGCCGCGTCATCAAGTGAGTCGTACAAGGACTCGCCCGGATCACAGTTGAGACCAAGTCGTCCCTGCTCAAGTGAGCGGAGACCCTTTTGCAAGCTTTCGGGGAATGTGCGACCAATAGACATCGCTTCGCCCACACTTTGCATCTGTGTACCGAGTACACCAGAAGTACCAGGGAGTTTTTCGAACGCCCAGCGTGGAATCTTTGTGACGACATAGTCAATGGTTGGCTCAAAACTTGCAGGAGTTGCCCGAGTGATGTCATTAGGAATCTCATCGAGCGTGTAGCCCACTGCCAACTTGGCGGCAATCTTTGCGATGGGGAAACCAGTTGCTTTTGAAGCAAGTGCAGAAGAACGAGAGACGCGGGGGTTCATCTCGATGACCACCATGTCGCCGTTGGCAGGGTTCAGCGCGAACTGAACGTTTGACCCACCTGTTTCAACACCAACTCGGCGAATACACGCCAATGCAGCGTCTCGCATCTTTTGGTATTCAACATCAGACAATGTCTGCGCAGGCGCGACGGTGATCGAGTCTCCCGTGTGCACACCCATCGGGTCAAAGTTCTCAATGCTGCAGATAATGACGCAGTTGTCCGCCTTGTCACGCATGACTTCCAACTCGTATTCCTTCCATCCGACGATGGAAGTTTCAATCAAAATTTCACGAATAGGGCTCGCCTCAAGTCCGTCACTCACGATCTTGAGGAACTCTTCCATCGTGTTCGCAATGCCTGTACCACGACCACCCAAGATGTAAGCAGGGCGAATGATGACAGGAAGACCAATTTCTTCAAGAACCTTCACGGACTCTTCCATGTTGTGAGCCACACCACTGCGAGGAACACTCAGACCGATTTCAATCATTGCTTGCTTGAACTTGTCGCGGTCTTCCGCAGTTGCAATTGCTTCCGCGTTGGCGCCAATCAACTCTGGTGTCCCAGGAACTCCGACTAAGCCCTGTTCATACAAGGCCATTGCAAGGTTCAGACCAGTTTGTCCACCCAATGTGGGAAGTACTGCGTCAGGCTTTTCACGCTCAATAATCTTCGCGAGAATCTCTGGAGTCAGTGGCTCGATGTATGTGCGGTCGGCAAAGTCTGGGTCAGTCATGATGGTGGCTGGATTGGAGTTCGCAAGAACAACGCGATACCCCTCGGCCTTCAACACACGGCACGCCTGTGTTCCGGAATAGTCAAACTCGCACGCCTGGCCGATAACAATCGGGCCAGAGCCAATGATCAAGATGGTGTGAATGTCATTACGGCGTGGCATTACTTGCCCTCCATCATTTCTGCGAATTGTGTAAAGAGATAACGACTGTCATGAGGACCAGGCCCGGCTTCAGGGTGATACTGCACACTGAACGCACGATGCGCTTTCAGACGCATTCCTTCGTTTGTGTGGTCGTTGAGATTGAGGTGCGTGATGTCTGCGACAGTTGCAAGCGAATCGGGGTCAACGCAGAAGTTGTGGTTCTGACTAGTGATCTCCACTGCTCCCGTTGCGAGATTGCGAACAGGATGGTTTCCGCCATGGTGACCAAAGGGAAGCTTGAAGGTGTGCCCACCAAACGCGCGAGACAACAATTGGTGTCCGAGACAGATGCCGAAGGTGGGTGTCCCGGCCTCGACAATGGAACGAATTGCATCCGTTGCGCCTCCCGCCATCTCAGGGTCGCCGGGACCATTCGAAAGGAACACACCCTGAGGTGACATGGCAAGGACTTCCTCAGCAGAAGTCGATGCCGGCACAACCGTGACAGTCGCAATCTCGGCAAGGCAAGTCAAGATTGTGCTCTTGATGCCGAAGTCATACGCAACAACGGAGAACTTTCCGTTACCGAACTGGTACGAAGAAGGAGTTGTTACCTGACTCACCAAGTCGATGCCAGCTGTTCCCTGGTCGGCGCGAGCTGCAGCGAGCAAGCTTGCGTGGTCCGCTGTACCAAAGGCGCCGCGCAAAGAACCTGAATCACGAAGGATGCGTGTGAGGCGTCGAGTATCGATTCCGGCGATACCAGGCAAGGATTGCGACTTCAACATCGCATCCAGACTCTGTTCACTGCGCCAGTTGCTTTCACGACGCGCCATGTCTCGAACAATGACTCCGCGCGCAAAGGTTCCACGAGATTCGGCATCAAGATGCGTCGTGCCGTAGTTGCCGATATGTGATGTCGTGAACGTGATGATTTGACCTGCATAGGAAGGGTCTGTGATTACCTCTTGATATCCAGTCAAAGTTGTGTTGAACACAACCTCACCAACCGCGATTCCATTTTCGGGCACGTGGCCAATCGCTTCTCCTTCGAAGACCGATCCGTCTTCGAGAACGAGTGCTATTTCTGTGATTGCTGAACTCACTTCAGTGCCTTTCCATCGCGTACAACCAATTCGCCGTTGAAGATCGTGTGGCGTACGCGGCCACGCAAGTCCATGCCGTGAAACGGCGTGTTACGACTTTTACTTGAGAGATGATCTCGCGAGACCGTCCACACAGTGGAGGTGTCCCACACCGCGATATTCGCGGGCTCGCCCACTGCAATGGGTCTGCCGTGTCGCTGCGACACTTCGGCAATGCGCGCTGGCGCCCATGACATCAGGGAAGCAATTTGCTGAGGAGAAACGGTCACTGCTGTGTTCAAGACACCGAGAGCAGTTTCAAGGCCCAACATGCCGGGAGGCGCAGCGTCGAGCGGTTGCTCTTTGGTGTGTCCCGCATGAGGTGCATGGTCAGTTGCAACCGCATCGATTGTTCCGTCGGCGATTCCCAACTTAAGTGCATCAATATCAGCGGCAGTTCGAAGTGGTGGGTTCACTTTGAATACAGGATCAAAGCCACGCAGTAATTCATCTTGCAGTGCCAGGTGGTGCGGTGTCACTTCGGCAGTAATCGGCAAGCCTTCTGCTTTGGCTGCACGGACGAGATCAACACTTCCGGCAGTTGACAAGTGCAAGAAGTGCATCTTGGCTCCCGTTACGCGGACAAGATCAATGTCACGACGCACCATCTGTTCTTCAGCAATCGACGGCCAGCCCGGAACACCCATGCTCGAGCAACATTCGCCGTCATGCATCACTGCGCCCGTTGTGAGCGACGCCACTTCACAGTGCTGTGCCATCGTGATTCCCAATAGCTTTCCGAGCATGAGAGCGCGTTGCATCAATTGAGCGTCTTGGACGCCAGTACCGTCATCAGTGAACAAGGTGACGCCTTCTTCAACAAGACGCGCATAGGGCACAAGTTGCTTCCCGAGTCGTCCAATCGTGATGCACCCACTAGGCACGACCTCGCAAAGACCTGCAGCAATACCCTGCTCGCGAACAAAGCGAACCGTTTCTACATTGTCCTGAGCAGGGTCTGTGTTCGGCATCGCAACAACTGCCGTGTATCCACCAAGTGCGGCCGCACGACTTCCCGACTCAATCGTTTCAGCTTCTTCTTTGCCTGGCTCACGCAAATGGGTGTGCAGGTCAACAAAACCCGAGGACAGATAACAACCTGTGCCATCAAGTTCGAGGTCGGCTTGGAGCGAACCACCCACAGCAGCAATCACTCCGTCAATAATCAACACATCGGCGAGAGTGATGGCATCTGGATTCACCACAGTGGCGCCACGGATAACGATTGACTCACTCATGACTCGCCTCCCTGCTGCAAGACAGTGGTCGCACCGCTTCCGAGGAGAGTGAATAACACCGCCATACGCACATTGACTCCATTTGTCACTTGCTTCAAGATGCGAGAGCCGGGCACGTCGGTAGGGTCAACAATCAGTTCCACACCTCGATTAATGGGACCTGGATGCATCAAGATTGCACCGCTCCCCATTCGCGCAGCACGCTCGGGCGTCAAAGAATAGAGCGCACAGTATTCAGTAAGTTTTGGAACGATTGACGAGTCCATGCGCTCTAGTTGCATGCGCAACATATAGAGAGCGTCAACTTCGCCGACAACATCATCAATCGTGTTTCGTACTTCCACGCCCCACGATTCAATATTCTTTGGCAACAGAGCCGGCGGGGCGACAACCACAACGTGGGCTCCAAGACGACGGAAGATATCAATGTTGCTTCTTGCCACACGAGAGTGCTTGATATCGCCAACGATTGCGATCGAACGACCACTGAGAGAATCCTTGGTTCCGAATTCTCGAGTGACTGTGTATGCATCAAGCAGGCCTTGAGTCGGATGCTGATGCCATCCATCCCCCGCATTGATCACTACAGCATCAGTCCACTGAGTCATTGTGAGTGGCACACCACTTGATTTATGGCGAATCACCATTGCGTCGACACCCATTGCCGACAAAGTCTCGATGGTGTCACGCAGACTTTCACCTTTATTGAGACTTGAACTGGAAGCCATGAACGTCATGACATCGGCGGACAGCCTCTTTGCTGCGGTCTCAAAACTCAATCGTGTCCGAGTGGAGTCCTCAAAGAACACACTCGCAATTGTCTTTCCGCGCAACGCAGGGACTTTGGGAAGTGATCGAGTATTGATTTCGGCCATGTGGTCGGCAACGTCGAGGATTCCAACGATCTCATCCACGCTTAAGTCGTGAGAGGACAAGAGATGCTTCATTGAACAACCGCCGTCACAAAAACACCGTCCGGCCCGACAGACACTTCATCGGTGAAGTGGGTGGGAATGTTCTTCCCCACGTAATCGGGACGTATCGGCAATTCGCGATGCCCTCTGTCGACCATGACTGCTAACTGCACTGCACGAGGTCGACCATGGTCGTTCAAGGCTTCGAGAGCTGCCCGCACTGTGCGGCCAGTAAAGAGAACGTCGTCCACCAGAACAACTGTGCGGCCAGTGAGATCGAGTGGAATGTCAGTTGGTGCCGACAGAACGACAGGACGAAGGCTGAAGTCATCGCGATACATCGAGATATCAACTGCCCCAAGGGGAACTTCTATGGATTCTGCGATGCGATTCACAGTGTCGCGAAGTCGTTGGGCGATCCATACGCCACCGGTTTGCATGCCCACGATGACAACGGGAGAAAGGTCGGGGTTGCGTTCAACAATCTCATGGGAAATGCGAGTGATTGCGCGAGACACGTCATCAGCGCCAAGGATCTCAGTTCCGGAGACTTCCGAGATGCTCACGTCGGTGCCGCTACCTGAAAACGGGGCATGAAAAACGCCCCTCGGGAGGGGCGTGCGTACATGAAAAAAGATCGAGTCATATTTTCCTTCCGTTCGAGCCTCACAGGACCCGTTTGACGGACATGACCACTATACACAAGAAGTGTTCGTCGACCTAAGGCTGCACTCTTTTAAACACCTGCCAGAACTGATTGCTGTCGACTTCTTCGAACTGGGTCCGCACACCAGCCCACACCCACGAGAGCTCTTCTCCGAGGGCTCGGGGCAAAACGACATACTCAACGTCCTTGGCTGCGGGTAGAGGCTTGCCCGCCAAGGAATCATCTACCCCGTAATACAAAGCCTTGAACGGATTCGGGAAGAAGTAAATCTGACGGCGGTGGCCAAGGTGAGCGGTCAAAGGGTCATAGGCGGAAACAACAGCGTCATCGGGAATGCCCTTAATAATCTCGAGCCCTGATTGTGCGAACGAGGAACCAGCCGTGAGCGCAACACGTGGTTGAGAAGCCAACGGATGAATACCCCACGTCACGAAAGTTATGAGGGAACATGCCACGGTCAACCCCATCGCCACTCGTCTCCACTGCACCTCATACTTTGCAATCGCAACAACAGTGGCGACAAGCAAGATGGGGACAATCACAATTGAATAGTGATACTCAATCTGATGTTGATACCAGAACGTGCTGATCATGTTTGAACCCAAAACCGGAACAGCAAGAAGCGCAACAGATGGTGCAGCAAAGAACACACCCGCAAACGGAGCCATCATCTTGAAGAGATACATCGGCCGATTTTCAGACCGCAAGTGATCAATCACATTGGTTGGATTGGTGAAAGTTTCTTTGAAAAGCCCCGTGAACCCACCAAAGGGAATTCGCCATCCGTTGCGAGTCGGTACACCGATGAGGTGCCTCATCATCACGAACATTCCAAGAATGGTCACAATGAGCGAGAACAACGCTGTGAGCAAGCCGCGTCGTCGGTCAAACCGCCACGCCACAAACAACCCGATGGGAACCATCACGAGCAAGACGTCTTCTTTCACCAAAACAGAGAGAAGAACTGCGACGGCGAACAGTTTCCATTTCTGAGTAAAAGCTGCGTACAGGGTTAATGGAATGAACAAAGCCAAGAATGAATCCGGATGGAAATTTTCCATTGCTCCACCATTGAGAGCAGGATTCGCAAGCCACATCACTGCTGCTCCGCACCCCATTGCGCCACTGTTCAACAATCGTTTCGCCAGAAGGTAAATCGGAATTGTGCCCGCAGCGACAACAATCGCCTGCACAACCAGCAATGTCATGACACCAGGGAAAACCCAATACACCGGGACTAAAAAGAGCATGATGAGCGACGCATGATCGCCAAGGAGGTTTCGACCCATGAACGTCACATATGGCTCTTGGAATCGCGACAACAACCAGACGCCCTGGTCATACAAACCCACGTCGTACGAAAAGGTCCCTAATCCATAGTGCAGGTCATATGCGATCCAGATCATCCAGATTGCATGAGCAACTGCCAACGCAGTGACAATCCAGCCCCACGAAGAAACCGATCGCAACCAATCGCGCGTTGACGAAAGGGAGAAAGGTCGGTGATCGGTAGTCACCGAACAATCATTACTCAGCGGAGCGAGTTTGTTTCGCCACCGCCGCGAGAACGCCATTAACAAAACGTCCTGAATCGTCGGTGGAGAATCGTTTGGCAAGCTCTACTGCCTCGTCAATAACAACGGCGATGGGAACCTCAGGACGAGACATCAGCTCATAAATCGCCAAACGCAAAATGGCCCTATCTAGTGCTGGCATACGATCAAGCGCCCATCCGCGAGCATTCGTTTCAATGGAGGCATCAATTGCTTCGCGTGACCCCTCAACTCCTTCGAGCAAAACACGAGAAAGATCTTCTGAGGCAACGCCACGCTCGGCCATCAATTCAATTGCTGATGCCGAACGTTGTTCAGCCTCATAGAGAAGGATGACTACTTGTTCCCGAGCGTCGGTACGTTCATCATGAGGGCGGATTGACTCCGAGTCATTCGGCATCAGACGCGTGTGATGTAATCGCCGGAGCGAGTATCGACCTTGACTTTGTCGCCCACGTTCACAAAAAGAGGAACTTGGATGACCTTGCCGGTCTCAAGGGTCGCAGGCTTCTTTGCACCTGACACTCGGTCGCCCTGAACACCAGGTTCAGTGTCGGCAATCACAAGTTCAACAGATGCAGGAATTTCAACAGTCACAATGTCGCCATTGTGATACGCGATGATTGCCATTGCTTGCTCAATGAGGTAATCGGCCGCTTCGCCGAGAGCAGTGGGAGCAATATTCGTCTGGTCGTAGGTCTCTGTGTCCATGAAGACGAACTCGCCGCCGTCCTTGTACAAGAACTGCATGTCACGCTTGTCGAGGATTGCCTGCTCAACACGGATTCCCGCATTGAAGGTCTTTTCAAAAACGTTGCCGTTACGAAGATTGCGCAACTTGGTACGAACGAAGGCTCCGCCCTTGCCAGGCTTCACGTGCTGGAATTCAACGACCGTAAAGAGGCCGTTTTCAAGCTCGAGGGTGATTCCGTTCTTCAGATCGTTTGTGGTGATCGCGGGCATGAGAGTTCCTTGGGACTGAGAGTGAGAATGCGGCAACCAGTGCCGGTGACGACGACTTGATCCTCGATCCTGACGCCGCCTACCCCTCCACGATAGAGCCCAGGCTCTACCGTCACCACCTCATTCGACTGAAGCACAGCCTCACAGCGCGGAGAAAGGATGGGTTCTTCATGGATATAGAGCCCAATTCCATGTCCCGTTCCGTGAACGTACTCATGTTCAAGACCCTCGCGGGCAAAGACTGCACGAACCGCCCCATCGACTTCGGCTCCCGACACACCGTGTCGCACTACAGCCACTCCAGCCTCTTGTGCCTCTCGCACTGTGTTGTACATGTGCTGATACTCCGGTGACCACTCGCCTACTTGAATCGTTCGTGTCATGTCGCTGCGATAGCCAGCTACCTCTGCGCCAAAGTCCACCACCACACCATGGCCTGACTCAATCTGTGTTTCCGAGGGCTCGTGATGAGGCCTGGCACCATTTGGTCCTGTGGCAACAATCGTTGCAAACGAAACATCATCTGCACCGTTCTCGCGCATCACAGAGTCAAGACGATTGCGCACCTGCTTCTCTGTGCGGCCGATGAGCCCATCTGCAAGAACTGACGCCAAGGCATTATCTGCGATCTGGGCAGCCTGCGCCATGAGTTCAATCTCCCAATCTTCCTTCACCCGTCGCAATGCATTCATTGCTGTTGGTTCAGGAACAATTGTCAACACGTCCGCTAGTGCATGAAAACGAGAAGCCATGATGTGGTCAAGATCAATACCAACTTCGTTTGCCTGTGCGACTGATGCAATGGCAGATGACATTGATTCGCCTGAATTCAACAAACGAACATCAACGTTCGCTTCTGTCTTTTCAATTTCCGACAGTGCACGGTCGTAGTACCGTCCATCGACGAACAAGGTTGCCGATGCGGTTGAACGATTTACCAGTACAAACGAAGTTCGGCCCGTGAATCCAGTCAGCCATCTCACATCTTCAGGGCGAAGAATCAGCAAATTCTCAACGCCACTCGTCGCTGCCAAACGATGAAGACGCGACGAAATATCCATGATGATCAGGAAAGGCGCAGAAGTGCTTGCACTGCCAGTGCGTAGCCCATGCCGCCAAACCCCGAGATGCTTCCGTCAACAACAGGCGCAAGCACACTGACGTGACGGAAATCTTCTCGAGCACCGGGGTTAGACAAATGGACTTCGATGACTTTCCCTGGGAACGACCGCAATGCATCGTGCAGAGCCCACGAATAATGCGTCAGGGCGCCTGCATTGATAATGATCGCATCGTGGGTGCCTCTGGCCTGATGAATTGCAGCAACTAGTTCAGATTCTGAGGCCGATTGAAGATCGACGACATCGATGCCGTGCGATGACGCTTCCGCTTTCACAGTGTTGACATGATCACTCAATGTTGCTGAACCGTAAATCTCTGGTTCGCGTGTGCCAAGCAAATTGAGATTCGGCCCATGGAGAACCAGGATGGATGACAACGACATGCCTCCACGGTACTCCGACCTCTTCGGCAATCGGAGGGATTAAACCTGAGGGGTTAAACGGCCGACAAACTCGGTCAAGGCAGTTCGAATATCGGCTTCACGTACGCCAGGCACAATCTCTAGGCCTTCAGCTGAGTCCAGAATGAAGGTGATGGACTCCAGGGCTTTTTTGTCTCTCCCCATGGCATCAATCAGGCGATCAGCCACGAGACCAGAAGGCATCACTAGGTCAATGCCATAGACCTCGTTCACGACTCGGTAGTGCTCATCCACCCTCTCGGAAGTAATGCGACCCATCACATGCCCCAAATGTGCAGCGAACAAGAGCCCAAGCGCAACTGCTTCGCCATGTGCCATTGCAAAGTTGGTTTCAATTTCGATTGCATGAGCCAAGGTATGGCCGTAGTTCAAGAGTGCACGCACTCCCCCTTCACGCTCATCTGCAGCAACAATCTCAGCCTTGATCTCAATACTTCGAGCAACACGTTGTGCAAACGGCAACTCATCAAGATTCTCCCGAGCGATGAAGTGATACTTCGCCATTTCACCGAGACCACATCGCATCTCACGCGCAGGCAAAGATTCAAGTGCATCAAGATCGCAAATAACTCCATGTGGCTGCCAATAGGCGCCAACGAGATTCTTCCCCTCGGGAATGTTGACACCAGTCTTGCCGCCGACAGCAGCATCAATCATTGCCAGCAATGAAGTTGCAACATGCACAACAGGAATGCCGCGGTGATACGAGGCGGCAGCGAACCCTGCAATATCGGTGACCATGCCTCCACCGACTCCGACGACCACATCGTTACGCGTGAGACCAGATTGAGCGAAGGCGCTGCACAACGCTGCAATCGTTGTCAACGACTTATGTTCTTCGCCAATACCGATTTCGTGGATTGTGACCTGATGGTTGGGAAAATGAGGAATAAGAGAAGCCGGGATTCCCGATTGCGTCACGACTGCAACTCGCTTGGATTTCTCTGGAAGAAGTGACGCAGTTTCAGCCACAGCCCCATGACCAACGACGACCGAATACGTCCGGTCACCAAGATCAACAGTCACACGATTCATCTCACTCATTTGACGTCTCTCCATATCTCACTGCTTCATCAATTGCGTCAATCAACAAAGCGCACACCGATTCTTGAGATCTGTCAGAAACATCCACAACAATGTCGGCAACTTCCGAATATAACGGCATGCGCTCCTGAGACATTCGAACCAGAGTGCCTTCACGATCATCGTCAAGCAGAGGACGATGAGATCCCTTAGCGGTTCGAACTGACAGCACTTCTGGTTGAGCATGAAGCCATACGACGATGGCTCCCGAATCTCGACGGGCCGCATTCAACATCTCGCGGTTCTCGGCGCGAAGCACAACCCCGCCCGCGCCTGCAATCACTGCACCTTGAGGAGACCGCAAACATGAAGACAGCACATCGGATTCAAGATCGCGAAAAGCATCTTCACCATCTTCCGCAAACATTTGTCGCACTGGTTTTCCAGCTCGCGCTTCCACCAGTTTGTCGGTATCAAGACACTCAATGCCATAGTGCGTCGCCAAGGTTCGCGCCACAGTGGACTTCCCTGTACCCATTAGCCCCACCAGGACAATGGTGAGGCGTTCGTGAGTCACGACTCTAGTGTCGCCTCAAACGAGGCAGCATTGCGAATGAATTCTGCCAGCGAGTCTCCACCAAACTTTCGCTGAGCCTCAGCAGCAAGAACAAGAGCCACCATTGTTTCGGCAACAACACCAAGAGCGGGAACTGCCGTGACATCAGTGCGCTCTTTGAAGCTCACAGTCTCTTCTTTTGTCACAGTGTCGACGGTCTTCAGCGTGGGCTTGTTCAACGTTGCAAGCGGCTTCATTGCTGCGCGAACAATCAACGGCTCACCAGTCGTGATGCCACCTTCGGTACCGCCAGAGCGATGACCTTCACGTACATATTTCTTATTTGCTGCGTCCCACAAAATGGGGTCATGAGACTGGCTACCGCGCAGTCCTGCGGTTTCGAACCCATCACCAATTTCAACACCCTTGACAGCCTGAATGCTCATCACTGCTTGGGCCAACATTGCATCGATCTTGCGATCCCAGTGGACATGACTTCCGAGACCAATAGGTACCCCGTACGCGATCACTTCAACGATGCCACCAAGAGAGTCTCCTTCGCGGGCTGCATCTTTGATGGCAGTAATCATCGCCTCTTCGGCGTTCTTGTCAAAACAACGAACTTCCGACTCATCAATTGCAGCAAGATCAGAGAATGCAGGAAGCGATGTGTTCTGCGCCTTTGCGCTTCCCATCTGCACAACGTGACTGAGAATGTTCACACCAATGTGGCGCAACAACTGCTTTGCCAATGCACCAGCGGCGACTCGCGCAGCGGTTTCACGGGCACTTGCGCGTTCCAACACATCACGAGCATCCGTGAACCCGTACTTCTGCATGCCCACAAGGTCCGCATGTCCGGGGCGCGGCTGTGTCAACGGCGTTTCTGTTGCTCCGGGCTCAGGCGACATTTCTGCATGCCACTTATCACTGCGGAACCACTCTGAGTTCTGAATCTCAATGGCAACGGGAGAACCAAGGGTGCGACCGTGGCGCACTCCGCCGACCAACGTGATCACATCTTTTTCAAAGCGCTGACGCGGACCGCGGCCGTATCCGAGTCGACGACGTGCGAGGTCGGTTTCTATATCTTCAGCGACAATGGGCATGCCCGCAGGAAGGCCTTCCACGATGACCGTGAGAGCTTTTCCGTGAGATTCGCCAGCTGTGAGGTACCTAAGCACCATTTCAGACTACTTGTGGCGAGCGGCAAGTTCCCGCTCTGCAGCCTCTCGCATGGGTTCAGCATCTGGATTCCAGCCAAATTGATGCACACATTGGCGTCGAGCCTGCTGAATCAGCATCCATAAGCCGTCCACTGTCTGATCGCCAGCCCGCTTGGCCGCCTTCAGCAATGCTGTCTCCATCGGCGAGTACACCGCATCGAGAACCACAATGTTGCGACGGAGAATATTGGCAGGGAGCGGAAGTTCATCTGAGTTCATTCCCACTGAGGTGGTGTTCACGAGAACTCCTGCACGACTGATTTCATCAAGAGAGCCGATCACAATGTCTCCACCAGCCTCTTGCGCGGCAGGAGCCAAAGTACGCACTAATTCTTCAGCCTTCTCGGTAGTGCGATTAATGATTGCCACACGAGCTCCGCGCCGACCAAGTGCCAATGCAACTGAACGTGCGGTACCACCAGCACCAAGGACCACAGCATGAGCTCCGCTCAGCAAAGCACCGCCTTGTTGTTCAAGAGCATCACAACATCCATCACCGTCCGTGTTGTGACCTGTCGATACCCCATTATTGAAATCAACACAATTGACAGCGTTCAGAAGACGAGCATCTTCATCAATGACATCAAGAAAAGGAATGATTGCTTCCTTCAACGGCATCGTCACAGATAATCCACGGACGCCACGCTGGCGCAACTGCGACAGAACATCTGCGATGTTGGATGCATCTGCTTCCAACGCTTCGTATGCACCCGCCAACGATTGCGAAGCAAACGATGCACGATAAATGGCCGGTGACAGCGAATGCGAGATGGGCGAACCCACCACTGCACCGAGTAAAGAGTTGTCAGTGTTCATGGGAGTAGCCCCGCCGCCTTTGCAATCGCAACTTTGGCAAGATGCTGTTCATATGTTGTAGAGAATGCGTGTCCGCCTTCGGCAGTTGCGAGCACATAGAAGAGGTACTGGCACTTCACACCTGCTTCAAGACCAACACATGCCTCGTCTGACTTCGGTGGCGCACCCGCTGGCGCAAGTGCCGCCTGGATCGATGCTTTGCCCGGGTTTGCAATCGGCGTCGGAGGGAGGCCTTTGTTGATGTAGGTGTTGTACGGAGTATCGGTGGCCTTCATCTCAGTCCACGTCATCGCTGGATCTTGACCGTATTTCACAGCAGCATCTATTTCGAGCGGCATCTTCGCTGCGAGGCGGTTGTAGATCACCTGAGCAATTTTGGATCGGTCACCCGACACTTTTGCTTCACGTTCAATGAGAGATGCAATGATCAAAATTTGATACGGGCTGTAGCCGCGCAACTTCGCACCAGCAGCCAAATCAACTTGACGAGCAACACGCTGCATCATCGTCACCATTGTGGACACGACACGAGACTCCGACCCATCGCCCGACACTTGATACGTGTCTGGAAAGAGCAGTCCCTCAAGTGAATTGATGTCTTTCGGCTGTAATTCAGATCGAACTGAGCCGTCGGTTGCTGCTGTCGTGAAATCTGACGCGGACATGAATGTCAGTTTCGAAGAGAGACGATCAGCCATTTGGGTGACGGTCATCCCCTCAGGGAAGGTAACCGAAACAAAGGTTTGAGCAGGTGGAGTCGACAACGCCTTGATGATTGCACCCGCGTTATCACCTGCACGCAATGTGTAATACCCCGGCACAAGGTCAATGCCGCCTCGCGTTGATGCGTACCAGCGGAAAATGGACGAACTCTTGATGATGTTCTGATCCGCCAAACGGCCAGACACACTCGACAACGTGTCACCGTCGTTCACAGTGAAATTCACCGATGCTCCTGGTTCGCCTGCGGGATTTAATTGATGGACAACCCACCACCCTGCTGATCCGATGAGCAATATTGTCGCAATAACAATGGAGACAATCATGCGGACAGGACGGCGCAGAGATTCAAAACCGGGGACGAGCTCTTCTGTCGCCCCTTCAGATACAACCAATACCTCGTCCCACGGGTCCTCATGCCAATCGTCGGGCAGAAGCGGATCACCGGCCACGAATATCTCCGAGATGTCCGGCATCAAGCCACGATTGCAGAATGACGGCTGCCGCGACCTTATCGATCACTTTGCGGCGGTCCTGTGCGTTGAGTCCGCGTTCCATCAACACTCGGTCTCCTTCCACCGTCGACCGACGTTCATCATGGATGTAAATCGGCACACTGACCACCGTAGCCATTCGATCGGCTTCCATTCGGGCAGACTTCGCTGCTGCTCCTTCAGAACCATCCATATTCAGAGGAAGTCCTACCACGATCGCTTCCGCTTCTTCTTCCAGCACAATCTTTTGAATCGCATCATGATCAATGCGCTGGGAAGAACCTCGTTGTAGAACAACGAGTGGTGATGCAATTGTTCCACTGCGATCAGATGCAGCAATACCGATTCGCTTGCTTCCGAGATCGATACCTAAGACTCGCACGATCTCAGCCGAGTGAGCCGATGACGGCTGCGGCTTTCTCTCGCGCAATAGCGAGCGCTTCGTCGAGTGCTTCTGGATTCTTTCCACCAGCAGTTGCGATGTCTCCCTTGCCGCCACCGCCACCGCCGACTGCCTTTGCGGCATCTTTGATGAGGTCACCAGCATTGGCCTTGACCGAGGGGGAAGTTGCACCGACGATTGAGACACCACCTGTGTCAGTGACGCCGCCCAAGACAACCGCAGCGATTCCAGATTGCTGGCGAACAGCAACGGCAAGATCTCTGAGATCGTTTGCCGTGATTCCATCGACGCGAGCCACAACGATTCCGTTTACAGCTTCTGCAGCGAGTTCCACAGCACGCCCTGATGCAAGTCGAGACCGGAGCACCTTTAACTCATCTTGTGCAGCCTTTAGTTCGTCAAGCTTTCGCTGCACGCCAGCAACTGCATCATCAGCCTTCGTCCCCACCACTGCGGCAACTTGCTCAAGAATGTCACCGTTGCGTTGTACAAACCGAAGAGTGTTTGTACCAGTGACTGCCTCAATGCGGCGCAAGTTTGATCCGATGGATGACTCTCCAACAATCTTGATTGTTCCGATATCGCCAGTGGCCGAAACATGGGTGCCACCGCACAACTCGGTGGATGCTCCGGCCTTCAACACGCGAACTGTGTCTCCGTACTTATCGCCAAAGAATGCAATCGCACCCGCAGCAAGAGCCTCCTCTTTTGATGTTTCAAAAGAATCAACGGCGACGTTCAGCAGTACTTGAGTATTGGCAAGCTCTTCAATGCGGGCGATTTCTTCCGCAGTGACGGAGTCGTAATGACTGAAGTCGAAGCGAAGTCGATCAGGCGACACGAGGGAGCCCGCTTGCTTTACATGCTCACCCAACACTGTGCGCAAGGCCCAGTGAAGAATGTGAGTACCTGTGTGGTTACGACGGGTTGCCGTGCGAGCGGCAGTATCAATACGAGCCGACACCACTGAACCCTCAGTGGGTGTTCCTGACACAACCTTGCACATATGACGACGAAGCCCTGGCAGTGCGAAATTTGTGTCGAGAACCTGCAACTCAAAATCAGCTGCTGTGAGAACTCCGATGTCCCCTACTTGACCACCGCTCTCGGCATAGAACGGAGTGTGATCAAGGAAGACTTCAACAATGCCGTCTTCGCCTTCAATCACCGCAAGAACTGTGGACTCTGACGCATCATGCACATACCCCACGAACTCAGTGATTCCGTGGGCTTCCATGACCTCGCGATATGCCTCAACTCGATCACCATCAACACGACCAGACTTTCGAGCATCTTTTGCACGAGTCCGCTGTTCATTCATCTCGGATTCGAAACCGGCGATGTCAACTTCGACACCACGCTCGGCAGCAATCTCTTGGGTCAATTCCAGAGGGAACCCATATGTGTCATGCAGTAGGAACGCCGAACGACCGGACAAACGATCTGGGTTAGCAGCGATGTCTTCTTCCAAAATCGCAAGACCAGTCTTCAGAGTGTTGCGGAATCGTTCTTCTTCTTTTGTGAGAACACCAACAATGAAGTCGCGATTCTTGACGATGTCGGGATACGCGTTGCCCATGACGTCAACAGCCACTCCGGCAAGTGTTGGCATCACGAGTTTTTCAGTTCCCAACAAGAATGCATGTCGCACTGCACGACGAATGATGCGTCGAAGGACATAGCCACGATTCTCATTGCTGGGGAAAACACCATCGTTAATCAGCATGGTTGCTGAACGAGCATGTTCTGCAAGAACTCGAATGCTGAAGCTGTCACGATGTTCGTAGTCACCAACTCGGTACTCGCCACCGGTGATTTCTTGAGCAGCTTGAATCAGTGGGAACAATGCATCGGTCTCCCACACAGAGTCAACACCCTGCACCAGCGCCAGGATTCGCTCGAGGCCGGCCCCGGTATCAATGCTGGGCTTTGGCAGCGGTGTACGCGTTCCGTCTGGCGCTTGGTTGTACTGCATGAAGACCAAGTTCCAGAACTCCATAAAGCGGTCACCATGGGGATCATTTTGAGGGCCACCATCGGGACCAAAATCTGGGCCTCGGTCATAGTGAATTTCTGAGCATGGTCCGCACGGACCCGTGTCTCCGGCTTGCCAGAAGTTGTCCTTGTCACCGAGACGCTGAATGCGCTCCATCGGAACGCCAACTTTCTCGTGCCAGATCGCTTCGGCCTCATCATCAGACTCATGCACTGTGATCCAAAGGCGCTCTGGGTCGAAACCAAAAACTTCGGTCACCAACTTCCATGACCAAGGGATTGCGTCTTCCTTGAAATAATCGCCAAAACTGAAATTGCCCAACATCTCAAAAAAGACAAGGTGACGCTTTGTGCGCCCCACATCATCAAGGTCATTGTGCTTTCCGCCAGCACGGACACACTTTTGCACTGTCACGGCTCGGTCGTACGGCGCTACTTCATCACCCATGAAATACGGCTTGAAGGGCACCATTCCGGCCACGGTGAACAACAACGTCTGATCGTGAGGAATGAGACTGGCCGAAGGCACAACCGTATGCGCACGGTCACCAAAGAACTGAGAGAAAGCCAACCTCAGTTGATCAGCGCTACGGGGAGTACCGGGAGAAAGTGGTGAAACCATGAGACTTCCATGTTACCCAGCAGCCCTCTGTCAGATGGGAAGACTTATGGCTGGCGAGGCTCCGGGGGAACCGGAGCAGAAGATGAGCTCTCAGATTTGCCATACAAGGCAATGAGACGCGTCACCAATGTCTTGGCCGAGTCGATGAGAACGGAAAGAATCGCGCTTGGCGTGATCTTTTCGGCTGCAGCAATCGCCTTGCGGCGCGCCCACATCAGACCAGTTGCGCCAGCCACCACACCGAGAGAAAACCAAAAGAATCGCTTCATCATGACAATGCCCTCACCCTAAATACCTATTCACCATCTGCACGGTAATAGCGAAACTCACCAATTCCCAAGGGTCGAAAACCCGGTGGCTGTGCTGTTGTCGCCGGGGCTTGCCCAGTGCGCCCTTCACGAACATCGGCCACGGCTCGAGCAATTGCATCAGTCACTGCTCGGCTTTTGGGCGCACGGGACAAATGAACGACTGCGTGAGCCAAGTTATGAAGCGCCTCGGGTAGCCCCACACGATCAAGCGCATCAGCAACAGCAATCGCAGTCTGCAACGCAGTTGGGTCAGCCATTCCGATGTCTTCACTTGCAAAGATGATCATTCGACGAGCGATGAAGCGTGGATCTTCTCCTGCCTCCACCATTCGTGCAAGCCAGTGCAATGCAATATCAACTTCTGAAGCACGCATTGACTTAATGAATGCAGAGATCACGTCATAGTGGTCATCTCGACCCATCCTCGACACACTTGTATCGAGAGCTGTTGTTGCATTCTCAACTGTGACAACGGCGCCACCCGACAACGCAATCGCCACTTCCAGCGCCGTCAAGGCTTGACGTGCATCACCAGTACAGCGACGAGCGAGAATCTCAATCGCCCCATCCTGTGCTTCAATACCTTCATGAATAAGTGCTCGACGGAGAAGTTCAATGACGGCACTTTCATCGACAGGCTTCAACCCAAAAACTGATGATCGACTCCTCAGGGCAGGATTCACCGAGAATGCGGGATTCTCAGTTGTTGCACCAACCAAGGTGACGAGACCACTCTCCACTGCATGCAGCAACGCATCTTGTTGAGTCGTGTTGAAACGATGAATCTCGTCAACGAACACAACTGTTCCACGATCATCGATTGTCAGACGCCTCTTGGCTGCATCAATGACTTCGCGAATATCTTTCACGCCCGCAGTCACAGCCGAGAGTCGTTCAAAGTTTCTTTTTGTCGTACTTGCAACAAGTTCTGCAAGCGTTGTCTTGCCCGTCCCTGGAGGACCCCACAAGATGATGGACGCCAAGCGATCAGATTCGATCAGCCGACGAAGCGGACCCGAAGGACCCACAAGATGCTCTTGTCCGACGACATCATCCAACGACACCGGACGCATCCGGGCTGCCAATGGCGCCCGCGATGCAATGCGCTCTTCCACGGATGCTGTGAAGAGGTCTGGTGCATCCATAAGAACTACGACGTGGCAGGAGGAGGCAAAAGACGCAAACCGAGATCAGCCAAATGCGCAGGCTCCACCGGCGTAGGCGCATTCGTCATCGGGTCAGAGCCACTTTGCGTCTTCGGGAAAGCAATCACCTCACGGATGTTCTCTTCCCCAGCAAGAATTGCAGTGAGGCGATCAATACCGAAGGCGAATCCACCATGTGGAGGTGCACCGTATTTAAATGGTTGAAGGAAGAAGCCGAATCGCTTATCGGCTTCTTCGTCCGAGATACCCAGACGGTTGAATACTCGGCGTTGCAATTCAGGTTCGTGAATACGAATGGAGCCTGAACCCAATTCCCAACCGTTGAGGACAAGGTCGTATGCGAGTGCACGTACTTTCAAAGGTTCTGATTCAAATAAGTGCAGGTCATCAGGATGTGGGTGACAGAACGGGTGATGCCCTGGTCGCGGTGCCCCCGTGACTGGATCGACACCAATAAACAACGGGAACTCAGTCACCCATACATAACGGTACGGACCTTCATGCACAGGAGGACGACCGACGTCGTTGCGCAAGGTGCCCAGCACTTCACACGTTGTCATCCACTCATCGGCAACAAGGAGAATCAAGTCGCCTTCCACTGCGCCCATGGTGGATACCAACGAGATGCGTTCGGCGTCTGAGAGGAACTTTGCAACCGGAGACTCAACGGCGGAGTCTGCACCGACTTTCATCCAGACAAGACCCTTAGCCCCGATTTTCTTTGCCCGGTCGGTCAAGGCATCAAGCTTGTTGCGACCATACGCCGCAGCTTCTGGATACGTTGCGGCATCGACACAAATGCCTTTGATGCATTCGGCGCCTGCAAACGCCTTGAACTCAGTTGACGAAAAGAGTGGTGTCAACTCCACTAAATCCATCCCAAAGCGCAAGTCTGGCTTGTCGCTTCCGAATCGCTCCATTGCTTCTCGCCACGTGATTCGCTCGATTGTGGGAGGAGCTTCACCAGTCACAGCGGTTGCCGCAGCAACAACTGCGCGACCAATGAATTCGAGAACATCATCTTGCGATACGAACGACATCTCTGCGTCCAACTGCATGAACTCATACTGGCGATCTGCTCGGAGATCTTCATCGCGGAGGCACTTTGCAATCTGGTAATACCGATCGACTCCCGACACCATCAACAACTGCTTCCATAACTGAGGTGACTGCGGTAAGGCAAAGAACGAACCATGTTCCTTGCGAGATGGAACGAGGAATTCGCGGGCGCCTTCTGGTGTCGACGGCATGAGAAGCGGAGTCTCCACTTCGAGAAAACCGTTTTCTTCCATGGCACTACGAATCGCACTATTGACCTTGGCGCGTACACGAAGATTCCTTTGCATGCGCTCACGACGAATGTCGAGATAGCGATACTTCAGGCGAACCATTTCATCAACGTCATCTGCACGTTGGTCAACAGGAAACGGAGGTGGCTCTGCAGAGTTCAAAACTTCAACAACACACTCGCCCACCTCAACTTGGCCAGTCGACAATGCTGTGTTCACTGTTCCTTCTGGACGAGCACGAACAACGCCCGTCACTCGGATGACGTATTCACTACGGACATCGACGTCATTGTCGACCACGCACTGAATGATCCCGGAATGGTCACGCAAGTCAACGAACGCCAGTTTCTCTCCGTGCTCGCGACGACGCCCCACCCAGCCACAGACTGAGATGGTGGTGCCGATATGAGACTCATTCAACTCACCGCACATATGTGTGCGCATTGCGGTTGACTTCATTGTGTGTTCCTCCGGGGGTTACGTTCACCAACGATGGACGCGAGATGTGTGACCACTTCAGTTTGCAAAACAAGGCTTTGTTCCGAGGTCATCAGGTTACGGACAGTGCAGTTCCCCGCCTCAGCCTCATCGGGACCAATGATGATGGCAATCCGAGCGCCGCTTCGGTCAGCGACTTTCATCTGCGATTTCATACTGCGTCCGTCATATGCACGGTCAACAGTGAATCCGGCAGCACGCAATTCATCTGCAAGACGAAGAGCCGTCATGCCGTCGACAACATCAACAATGAAGGCGTCAATCTGAGGTGAAGCACCCTGGAACACTTCTTCGCTGTCACATGCCAACAACGTGCGGTCAATTCCCAAAGCAAAGCCCACACCTGGCGTTGCGGGTCCACCAAGATCTTCGACTAACCCGTCATAGCGGCCTCCGCCGCCCACAGCCGTCTGCGCACTGTCAAGCGACGTTGATACGTACTCAAACACGGTGCGCTGGTAATAATCCAAACCACGAACCAGACCTTCGCTGACCGAGTACGTCACACCCAATGCATCAAGGCCAGCTTTCACCTTTGTGAAGTGAACCTGTGCATCTTCTGACAAGAATTGAGAAATTGTCGGAGCGGCATCAATGATGGTCCTGTCTTGCACACGCTTGGAATCAAGGACACGAAGAGGATTGCGCTGCAAAGTCGCGCGAGATTCCTCGGACAGTTTTTCTGAATGAGACTCAAAGTACTCGCGTAACGCTTCAATGTACGCCGCACGGTCTTCCGGGTCACCCAGCGAATTGATCATCAACACGACATTTGTCAATCCGAGAGACTGGAAGAACTGCCATCCCAAAGAGATGACTTCAACATCCAGCAACGCGTCGGTGCTACCGAGAACTTCGATTCCTACCTGGTCGAATTGTCGAAAGCGTCCAGCTTGTGCTTTTTCATACCGAAAATTGGAACCGGAATACCACACCTTCCACGGTGTGGTTGGTCTGTGCTGAGCAAAAGAGCGACAGATGCCTGCGGTGTGCTCAGGCCGCAATGCAATACGTCGCCCACCCTTGTCCTCGAAGTCATACATCTCTTTGGTGACGACATCTGTGGCATCACCGAGTCGCAGAAACACTCCGAGGTCTTCAAACATCGGGGGAATAATGCATTCGTATCCGGCCGACTCGACAATGTCTGCGAACTGGCTCGTAAAGGCACGCCAGCGACCCGCCTGCGGGGGAAGGATGTCTCGGGTACCCGGACTGGTCTGGAATGACGGCACGACAGGCAAGGCTAGTCGGGCGCACCACCAGGGACGATGCGATATGCGTCGAACACCGAATCAATGGACTTAATCACCCTCAGAACTGATTCAAGATGATTGGGGTCAGCGAGTTCAAACTCGAAGCGCATCTTGGCCACTCTGTCTGAGCCTGTGTTTGTGCTGCAGGCAACGATATTCACGTGCTGCTCCGACAATGCATTAGCCACGTCACGCAAAAGACGACCGCGGTCGAGAGCAACCACTTCGACACCCGCAGTAAACAGTGTTCCCGGTGCCGTGCGGGACCACTCCACGTCAAGCATGCGTGTGGGTTCATCCACCATAAGGGTCACTGCGTTGGCACAGTCAGATCGGTGAACACTGACTCCCCTACCCTTTGTGACGAACCCCAAGATGTCGTCACCGGGCACCGGAGTGCAACAGCGAGACAAACGGACCAGTACATCGTCAAGGCCTTCGACATGAATACCGGCAGAGCCACGACGTTCGGTCGTTAGTCGGTCAACGCGCATCGGCATGGCCAACTGCTCATCGCTGCCTTCTCGTCGAACTGCACGACCGATACGCTGCGCGAATCCGCGTGCAGACACATGATGTTCGCCCACGGCAGCAAACAACGTGTCAATGTCTGCCATGTTGAGTGCTTCAAGTTCTTGAAGGAAAGCATCTGAGGTCCAGATTTTCTGAACAGGAAGCCCCTCGCGACGAAGTTCGGCAGTGAGTTCCTCACGACCTGATTCGACCATGTCTTCGCGTCGTTCACGCGTGAACCAGTTCTTGATCTTGGTTCGTGCTCGTGGAGATTGGACAAATCCAAGCCAATCTCTCGACGGACCAGCATCTTCCACCTTTGAAGTGAAGATCTCGCATGAGTCGCCAGAGGCCAGTCGCGCATCAAGAGAAACAAGTCGACCATTCACCCGAGCGCCAACACATGCATGCCCCACTTCTGTGTGCACCGCATAGGCAAAGTCAACTGGTGTCGAGTTCAGTGGCAACGTTATGACACGACCCTTTGGAGTAAATACAAACACTTCCTCTTGTTCAAGGTCGTTCTTCAAGTCGGCCATGAACTCATTGGGGTCAGTGATGTCTGACTGCCAATCAATAATGCGATTCAGCCAATCAGAATCGTTTGAGTCTGTTCCCTGCTTGTACGAGAAGTGGGCAGCAACTCCCCACTCGGCTCGTTCATGCATTTCACGAGTACGAATTTGAATCTCTAACGGCTTACCGCCAGGACCGATCACTGTTGTGTGCAACGACTGGTACAAGTTGTACTTCGGCATTGCGATGTAATCCTTGAAGCGGCCGACGACTGGACGCCACTTACCGTGAATGCAACCTAAGGCTCCGTAGCAATCGCGAATGTTGTCAACAATGATTCGCACTGCGACGAGGTCAAAGATTTCATCAAAGTCTTTGTCCTTCTGAATCATCTTTTCGTAGATGCTCCACAGATGCTTTCCTCGCCCTGTGACATCACCCGCGATGTTTACATCTGCAAGTCGAGTACGAATTTCTGCAATCGCCTTCGCCAAGTAGACATCGCGCTCGGGAGTACGAGAAGAGACAAGATGGTCTAGCTCTGCGAAGCGCTTCGGGTAGAGAGCAGAGAACGACAGATCTTCTAACTGTTGCTTGATTTCTTGCATGCCCAAACGGTTTGCCAGTGGTGCATAGATATCGAGAGTTTCCTGGGCAATACGCTGCTGCTTGTCGACGGGGACACCCGCCAATGTGCGCATGTTGTGCAAGCGATCAGCCAGTTTGATAACAAGGACGCGCATGTCACGCGCCATGGCAACAAGCATCTTGCGCATCGTGGCAGCCTGCTGAGCCTCACGGGAGTCAAATTGCAGGCGCTCCAACTTGGTGACACCGTCAACAAGGTTTGCTACCTCGTCTCCAAAATTACGTTTCACGTCCTCAAGCGTGATTTCGGTATCTTCCACCGCGTCATGCAAGAGAGCAGCCGCCAAGGAAATGTCATCAAGACCGATGTCGGCAACAATGCGAGCAACAGCGATGGGGTGATTGATGTATGCCTCACCCGATGAACGCTGCTGAGAGATGTGTGCAATCCGTGCTGCCTCATAAGCGCGGTTGACTAACGCAACGGAGGCCTTGGGATGACGCTTACGATACGCCGTGAGGAGAGGAGCTATTTCCTCAATGGGCGCACTATGGTGCCGTCTCCACGGAAGGACGCGGTCGGCAGTGGCCATGGCGCAATGTTACCGACGCGACTTCTTCCGGGGTCGCGGTGGGTGGCTAAGAATTGCCTCCACTGCGGGAACCGGTGTGGGAGTTGATGTATCTGTACTTGCCGCATTGTCGACCTGACGTGCACGACGGCTTTGCGGAGTGCCTGTGGCCATGACATGAGCCATATCTGCACCGATTGAGACCTGACCACGCAGTGCGCTGTACTCACGACTGCGTTCTTTGAGGAGACCCAAAACAGGCGAAGCAATGAAAATTGATGAGTAGGCACCAGTTGCCATACCAACGAGCAATGCCAATGCGAACTCTTGCAACGCAACAGCACCGAAGACGCCGGAGCCAAGAACCAACAGGCTCAAAACAGGTAGAACAGCAGCAACGGTCGTATTCAAGGAACGCATCAGTGTCTGGTTCATCGAGACATTGACAATGTCGGCGTACGGAACCCGCGTGTTCGCGAAACGCTTCTGATTCTCATCGACTTTGTCAAATACCACGATGGTGTCATACAACGAGAAACCAAGGATGGTAAGGAAAGCAACGACGGTTGCCGGAGTGACTTCAAGTCCTGTAACGGAGTACACGCCCACACTGATCAGCACGTCGTGCACAACAGCAGCGAGAGCACCAGCAGCCATACGAGCTTCGAAACGCCATGCGATGAACAACGAAACAAGAACAAGGAATGTCAACAACGCCTGGATGGCGTCTCGCGTGATGCCTCGGCCCCACGTGGCACTCACTTTTTCAATACTGACATCACCAGCTTTGATTCCGACTTTCGTCGCCAGATCTTCCCGAACTGATTCCTCTACTTTTGTGTCAAGGACTTCAAGCTGGATACGGATGCGCTCATCAGCACCCGAACTAAGGGTCTGAATCTTGGCGCCAGAAGCTTCGACCTTGTTCTCTTCAAGAATGGTCCGTGCCTCTTCAACTGTGATTTTTCCGTTGACTGACATTTCAAAAGCTACGCCGCCCTTGAAGTCAATACCGAGATTGAGACCTTGTGCGAACAAAGAGACAATGGTGACAAGCAGGAGAAGGCCAGATGCAATGAAGCCGACGTTGCGGCGACCATAGAAGTTGATTGTGGTTTCACCGCGATACAGACGCTGCCAACGACCGGACATTATGCAACCTCCGCTGCCGTTGATGTGCCTCTGACTCCGAGAACTTTTCCGTTATTGAACAACTTCGTTCGAGCAAGAAGAAGCACAGAAGGACGAGTAAAGAAGTACGAAACGATCATGTCAATCAGTGTTGAAAGTCCAAGGAAGAATGCGAATCCGCGAACGGAACCGACAGTGAGCCACCACAACACCACTGCACCGATAAGAGATGCCGTGTCGGCCACGACGATTGCACGCCAAGCAGAGTCAAACCCTCGAGCAGCAGAGTTCCGCATTGTGCGACCTGCTTGCACGTCATCCTTCAACTTCTCAAAGAACACCACGTACGAGTCAACAGTGACACCAATCGACACGATGATTCCTGCGGCACCGGACAATGTCAATGCAAGGCCGTTTGTCTTCGACAACCACGAGACCACACTCCACATCAGAAGACCTGAGACACCGAGACCGGCTACGACGACCAATGCAATGAGGCGGTAATAGAAGATCAGGAAGAGCAAGACCAGAAGAACACCGATGAGACCGGAGATCAATGCAGCTTTCAATGAATCCTCACCCAACGATGCGGACACTGTCTGCACGGTCGGTGTATCGAACTTGACCGGAACTGCACCGAACTGAAGGATGCGAGCGAGATCGTTGGCTTCCTTCTCAGTAAACGAGCCTGTTATTTGAACACTTCCATTGAACGAAGGCGCCTGTACCACTGGCGCCGAGATCACTTCACCGTCAAGACTGATAGCGATTTGCTTTGACGGGCAACCTTCGCCACCCTCAAAACACTGCTTTGCAAGAGCATTCCACTGATCTTCACCAGCTGCGCCATCTCGCAAATTGACCGACACAGCCCATCCACCCGCATCAATCTGAGCAGTTGCTTCATTCGTGAATACTTCGCCGGTTGCACCAGCTGGACCTAAGAGATAAATCAGACCATCTTTCTGGCCTGCGTACACAGTCTGACCAGGAGCAAGACCAGTTTCAGGATCTGTTCCAGGCACTGTGGTTGCAACGGGAACCGTTGTTTGTGGCACTGCACGTCCGCGCGACTCTCCACCTCCACCAGATGGAGGCGCCAACGTTGTTGACGACTGAGCAACAGTTGACGACGTTGCGCCCTTCACGGTGGTGGTTGTAGCGCCCTTGGCGCCAGTTGTCGTGGTTGTGTTCTCAGGGTTTTCTGCTGTCCTCAACACTGGACGCATCTCAACAGCGCCAGTTCGACCAATCAGGTCGAGGGCCTGTTGCTGATCCTTGACACCAGGAAGGTTGACAACAACTGTGTCGCCTTGGCGAATGATTTCTGGTTCTGCAACACCGATGGAGTCAACACGCTGACGAATGATGTCCACAGCAACTGAGAGTGCTGCTTCTTCATATTCGCCAATAGGAGTCATCGTGACCGAGGCACCACCTTGAAGGTCAAGACCTAGAGAAGGTGAATTACCAACAATCGTGTTTCCAAGAAAAAGTCCGAAGGCGACAACGAGAATTGAAATTAAAGAAACAAGAAGATTGCGCTTCGGCATGCTCTACTTCTTCGCAGAATCATCGGCTTCGCCAGCCGACACAATCTTGCGAGCAACAGCTGAACGGCTCACGCGAACTTCAATGCGCTCTGTGCCATGTCCATCAGCAATGTCGACCCACAAAATGTCATCTTCGACTGCACTGACAAAGCCATAGATGCCAGAAGTCAAGACCACTTCATCACCAACGGCAGTGGAAGCCACCAGCGCAGCTGCCTGCTTGTTGCGACGGCTACGTGGACGAATGATGACGAAATACATTCCGGCAAAGAGCACCGCATAGACAACGATGATTCCGACAGGAGAGTTACTGTTACTTTCAGCGGCGAGAAGAATTGCATTCACGGTGGTGAATCCTAGCCCTGAGAGGGCTACCGAGCCCGAAGAACTAGCCCCAAAGATCCAAAACTGAGGCCCTGAAGCGAGAAAAAGTTCCGTTCGTGATGGACTCGCGCATTTCTGCCATGAAGTTGATGGTCCACGCCACATTGTGCACTGAGACCAACCGAGCTGCACTGGGCTCCCCGACTTGCGTCAGATGTCGCAGATATCCACGTGTATGGGACTGGCACACCCAACAGGAACAAGCGGGGTCAAGAGGCTCATCTGATTCTGCAAACTTGGCATTCTTTATCTGAAGACGCCCTTGTGATGTTAAAGCCGCACCATGTCGTCCGAGTCTGGTCTGTAACACGCAATCAAATTGATCAACACCAAGAGCAACTGCTTCCACGAGAGAGGCAGGGTCTCCAACACCCATGAGGTAACGAGGCTGATCATCTGGAAGTTCCCCAATGCAGGCACCAATTGCATCAACCATCTCTGCACGAGATTCACCCACCGACAATCCACCAATGGCGTACCCGTCAAACCCAATCTCCACCGTGCGACGAGCACTCTCCGCACGCATCGCTGCATCGGTTCCGCCTTGAACAATTCCAAACAAAGATTGATCAGGTCGGGTGTGTGCAGCTTTGGCGCGCTTGGCCCATTCAGCAGTGCGCTCTAGTGCGAGCCGAACAACACTTGGCTCAGCTGGCAGAGACGTACACACATCAAGAACCATCTGAATGTCTGCGCCCAATTTCTGTTGAACGTCAACAGCGATCTCTGGCGTAAACCGATGATAGGAACCGTCATAAGTGGACTTGAATGTCACGCCATCATCATCAACCTTTGGGTCAAGTGAGAAAACTTGAAAGCCGCCTGAGTCAGTGAGCGTGAGTCCCTTCCAGCCGGCAAATGATCCAAGACCACCGAACTTCTCGATGAGTTCTGCACCAGGACGAAGCATGAGGTGATACGTGTTACCCAAGACGATCTGAGCACCCAGCTCTTCGTAGTCCCGAGCACTGAGATATTTGATTGCCCCACGTGTACCCACTGGCATGAATAATGGAGTGTCGTACGTGCCGCGATGAGTCGTAGCGGTTCCGACTCGAGCATCACCATCACGTGCATTGATATTGAGTTTCACTGCAAACATGAGTTAGTTCTCTTTCTTGCGGTCAATCAACATCGCATCGCCAAACGACAAAAAGCGGTACTTCTCATTGATCGCCTCCGCATACAAATCTCGCCACCGTCGCCCCACAAAAGATTCGATCATTAACAACAGCGAAGTCTTCGGCATATGGAAATTTGTCAACATCGTGTCAACCACTTTCCATTCATAACCCGGGGTAATAAATAAAGACGTACGACCTGACGGCTGACCCAATGTGGAAGAAGATTCAAGGGCGCGTGTCGCAGTTGTCCCAATCGCAATGACTCTTTCGGCGTCCTTGCACGCCTGCAACACAGACGGCTCAACATGAAAGTACTCAGAATGAATCACGTGATCGAGCGGATTATCCGTTGAAATTGGCTTGAACGTGTCGAGACCGACGATGAGTTCGACTCGTTCAATGCGGGCTCCGGCGTCTTGCACCTTCTGCATTAGTTCAGGTGTGAAATGAAGTCCAGCTGTTGGCGCTGCTGCGCTAGCGGCTCGACGGGAATACACGGTTTGATAACGCTCGTTGTCTTTCAACGAGCCACGAATGTACGGAGGTAATGGCATCGCTCCGATGCGTTGAATCAAGTCAAGTGGATCATCGTCCGTGATCTCCACAACAAAAGTGTCGCCCGCTTCCGTACGAGGGCCAATACGAACCACGCGCTTGCCGAAATACTCCAGCAACTCCCCTTCTTTCAGCTTGCGCGCAGGCTTCACCATCGCTTCCCACAAACGACCATCGGGAGAACGTTGCTCAAGGAGCAATACCTCAGCAGCGCCTCCCGTCTTGCGATTCAGTGCAAGTCGCGCGGGAAGCACACGGGTGTCGTTGACAACGATGACGTCACCTGGACGAACCAACGTGTGCAGATTGCCAACTGAGAGATGCCGAATACCAGCGCCATCCACATCAGTTAACAAGCGGGCAGAGTCCCTCGGTTCAATGGGCTTCTGAGCGATGAGACCCTCGGGCAGGTCATAGTCAATGTCCGAAAGATTCACGTGATGAGGCTAGGGGCTCGCAAGGTGCGTACGGGCGGCATCCATCGCGATTCGTCCCCGTGGCGTACGGGCGATCAGACCAAGCTGAATCAGGAAGGGCTCATACACATCTTCCACGGTTTCAGGTTGCTCACCCACAGCGATGGCCAATGTGGTCAGACCCACTGGTCCACCATCGAACTGTTCACACAAACTGCGCAAAATCGCGCGATCGACTTTGTCGAGACCCAGGTTGTCAACACCAAAGACTCGCAATGCCTCGGTAGCAGTGTCGTTATCGATACGACCATCACTACGCACTTCAGCAAAGTCGCGTACGCGACGAAGAAGCCTGTTTGCGATACGCGGGGTTCCTCGGCTTCGCCGTGCAATCTGCACTGATGCACCTTCATCAATCGGAACATCAAGAATGCGCGCGGCCCGCGTCACAATCAATTCCAACTCATCGTGGTCGTAGTAGTCAAGGCGAGCGACGAGACCGAATCGGTCGCGCAAAGGCCCAGTGATCATTCCGGTGCGAGTGGTGGCACCGATGAGAGTAAAACGAGGAAGCGTCAAACGGATGGAAGATGCAGCCGGTCCTTTGCCCACAACAATGTCAATCTGGAAATCCTCCATTGCTGGGTACAAGATCTCTTCGACCGACCGTGAGAGACGATGGATCTCGTCGATGAACAACACATCGCCTTCACCCAGTTTGGTGAGGATGGCTGCAAGATCTCCGGCACGTTCGAGAGCAGGACCACTTGTGACATGCAAAGCCACACCCATTTCGGCAGCAACAATTCCGGCCATCGTGGTTTTACCCAACCCAGGTGGCCCCGCCAACAAAATATGGTCGGCCGCTTGCCCACGTTGTTTTGCTGCACCCAAAACAATGTCGAGATGTTCTTTCAGTTCTCGCTGCCCAACGAATTCATCGAGTTCTCGTGGTCGCAAACTGACTTCATCAGACACTTCATGATCTGACGCCAAGGCTGGATCTAAAAACTCATCCCGCACGACGTGCCCCTAACAAAGCCAGTGCATCACGCAGCATGGATTCAGAATCATCAGCAGTATTCAATTGGCGCATGGTGTCACGAATCTCTTCAGTTCCGTACCCCAATGCAGTCAATGCTTCACGAACATCTGCGGCAGCTGATTGAACAGAATCAATGGGGTCTCCGCTTGTGATCCCGTCAATATTCAAACGTGACTTCAATTCCACCATCAGGCGTTCAGCAGTTTTCTTTCCAACACCCGGAACAACGGTGAGTGCCGCAGTATCGCCCGACCCCACGATGCCAATGAGCGCCGTTGGTGCGTAGGTAGAAAGAATTGCCATCGCCATTGATGGACCAATGCCATGTGTCGCGATCAATATGTTGAAAGTGTCTCTTTCAACACGCGAGGTGAAAGCAAACAAGGTATGTGCATCTTCACGGATGTGTTGATGGATATGAAAGAACACCGGAACTGTCGGTTCACATTCACCAAACGTTGCGGTTGTGACATTGCATAAGTACCCAACGCCGGCAACTTCCAGAAGAACCGTGGAAGGAACGAAACGTTCAAGGACGATTCCTCGCAAACTGCCAATCATCGAATGCTCCGAGCAATAGCCGCATCTCGTGATGCGATGAACGGTGCGATAGAGCAATGACACAGTGCAATGGCAGCTGCATCAGCTGCGTCGGCAGGCTGAGGAACCGCCTCGAGACGAAGACGTTGCTGCACCATCAGACCAATCTGTTCTTTGGTGGCACCACCCCATCCGGCAACCGTGTTCTTCACCTGCGATGGGGTGTACTGAGCAACGTCGCATCCGGCACGAGCAGCAAGAGCCAACACGATGCCACTGGCTTGACCAACCCCCATGGCAGTGCGAACGTTGTTCTGAAAGAACACTTGCTCGATAGCAACAGCATGTGGCTTGAAGTCAGACAACAGGCCTTCCACCTCGCGATGAATCTCAGCAAGACGGTCATGAAGAGCTGCTGAAGGAGGGGTACGAAGCACACCAATGGCCAAGGCTTTGATGTCCTGTGAAGAATTCATGCCCAAGACCGCATACCCACAACGGGTGAGGCCAGGATCGACCCCGAGGACCACTTGAGCGAACATATGTTCTATGTTACCCGAGGCCTTTGGCCGAAGGGCGGAACTTCAGCGTGCAGCCTCGACAGCTGCGACCAGCTCTTCGACGGGCCTAAAAGTCAGGCCGGCAATGGCCTTGTGGGCATAGCGGATGACCCCATTTGCATCGATCACAAAGACGCTGCGTCGCGGATATCCCAATGGACCCACCGTGCCAAAGAGCCCTGCCACCGTCTTGTCGGTATCAGCGAGGAGCGGAAACTTGAATCCGTGCTTGGAAGCAAACTCTTCATGACTGGAGACATCCTGGGCAGAGACAGCAAGTACTTGCGCACCCACGGTGTCAAAAGCAGAGAGTTCGTTGTTATAGGAATTCAATTGCTTCGTGCAGACAGGTGTGTCATCACCTGGGTAGAACACCAAAACAACAGGCTGACCCCGATACGACGACAACGTGTATTCGCGACCACCAGTGCCAGGAAGTGTGAAATCGGGAGCGAGGTCCCCTACTGCGATAGCCATCAGCCAAGCTCCTGCATTAAAGCGTCATCAATATCAAAGTTTGCATACACATCTTGCACATCATCATTGTCCTCCAACATGTCCATGATTCGCAAAATCTGTTTTGCATCTTCAATATCGGTGACCTCAATTGACGTGGAGGAGACCATTGTTGATTCAGCGCTCTGCACATCAATACCAGCCGCTTCAAGCGCATCCTTCACGTCATACACAGCCGAAGAGTCGGTCAACACTCGCCATGAATCTCCATCGCGCTCAATATCTTCAGCGCCTGCTTCCAGTGCTGCCGACATCACAGTGTCTTCATCGAGAGAACCATCCACAAGGACAACACCGCGACGCGAGAACTGCCAGCCCACTGCTCCGGGCTCTGCCAATGAGCCACCAAACTTGCTGAATGCTGTGCGCACATCAGATGCAGTGCGATTGCGATTGTCAGTCAGAGTGTCAACCAGCATGGCCACACCACCAGGTGCGTATCCCTCGTACATGATCGTTTCGTAGTTAGCGCCATCGTTTTCACCAATACCGCGCTTAATCGCACGATCGATGGCGTCCTTTGTCATCTGACCGGCTTTTGCCTTCAGCACCATGGTGCGTAGTGCCGCATTGGAGTCAACGTCTCCGCCACCTGCACGTGCTGCTACTTCAATCTGACGCGCAAGTTTTGCGAAGAGTTTTCCGCGAGCCTTGTCGGCTGCGCCCTTCTTGTGCTTAATAGTTGCCCATTTGGAGTGACCGGACATCGGTTACACCTTTCTCGCAGTTGTCATGGTTGTTACAAAGTACTCGTGAAGACGAGCATCGCCCGCCAACTCAGGATGGAAAGACGCGGCCAGCACATTGCCTTGACGCACCAAGACTGGCTCATCTCCGAGTCGACCAATGACTTCGACGGCCGACCCGGTGCGCTCGATACGCGGCGCACGAATGAAGACTCCGTGGAATTCCCCAAACGGCGTATCGATAGCAGTCTCAAATGAATCAATCTGACGACCGAAAGCATTGCGCCGCACCGAGATGTCGATTGCGCCAAAACTGCGCTGGTCGGGACGACCATCAAGGACTTCCGATGCAAGAAGAATCATTCCGGCGCACGTTCCAAATGTGGGCATGCCCTTCGCAATACGTTGCGCAATTGCATCAAAGAGACCCGATGACAACAACAGTTGCGACATCGTGCTGGATTCGCCACCCGGCATCACCAGCGCATCAACGTCTTCGAGTTGTTCTGGAGTACGTACTTCCAGAACCGAGACGCCAAGCGAAGCAACACACTCAGCGTGTGCCGCGAATGCTCCTTGGAGAGCAAGTACTCCAACGACAAGGTTCACCCGGAGGCCTCGAATCCATGTGGATGAGTACTACTTACCAGCCGCGCTCAGCGAAACGCTGAGTTCCGTTGATCTCGTCCATTGCGATACCGGTCATCGGCGCACCAAGGCCACGACTCACGCGAGCGAGAACATTGGCATCACGGAAGTGAGTGGTTGCTTCAACGATTGCTTTCGCACGTGGTGCTGGATCGTCGCTCTTGAAGATGCCTGAACCAACGAACACTGCTTCTCCACCCAATTGCATTGCGAGTGCAGCATCTGCAGGAGTAGCGATGCCGCCTGCACAGAAAATGGGCACGGGGAACTTGCCTGTCTCTGCAATTTCCTGCACAAGACCAAGAGGTGCCTGCAACGTCTTTGCCCACTGGAACAACTCGGCATTGTCAGCCTGAGTGATCTTGCGGATATCACCAAAGATATTGCGAAGGTGACGAACAGCTTCCACGATGTTGCCGGTTCCGGCTTCACCCTTTGAGCGAATCATGCACGCGCCTTCAGAAACGCGACGAAGGGCTTCACCAAGATTTGTTGCACCACAGACGAAAGGAACTGTGAATCCAAACTTGTCGATGTGGTGTGTTTCGTCAGCAGGGGTCAACACTTCAGACTCATCGATGAAGTCGACGCCGAGGGCTTCGAGAATCTGAGCTTCAACGAAGTGACCAATACGAACCTTGGCCATCACAGGAATGGTGACAGCGGCCTTAATGCCTTCGATCATCTCTGGGTCACTCATACGAGCAACTCCGCCATCACGGCGAATGTCAGCAGGAACACGCTCGAGAGCCATAACGGCGCATGCGCCAGCATCTTCTGCAATCTTTGCTTGCTCAGCATTGACGACGTCCATAATCACGCCGCCCTTCAACATCTCAGCCAAGCCACGCTTTACGCGCTGGGTGCCGACAGAGGATCCGTTCGTCGAGGTCATGGTTAGCAGGCTACAGAGGGCACCATGCCCTCCTGCCACTGAATAAGTGAGACGTTCGTCAGACTGCGGGGAACTTGACCGTCTTCGGGTCAATTCCGGGTCCGACTGGCGCCAAGGAGTTCTTCCACGCCAATTCAACCCAGGTACGCCCTGGTGTCATTCGAACAACCGCACCGTTTGCATCGGTCAATGTGAACGGGACAAGACGATTTGGTCGTACCCAGTTGATGGGGATGAGCCCACCGTCGGTCATAACGAAGCCGGTCCCCTTACCCACGGTGAGAGCATTTGGGCTCTTGCGGTCAGCCTTGCTGCGTACATAGGTGACGTAGAGAACGAGAACATTCTTTGTATTCACCTGACCATCGTCAGCCATGTGGGGCTCAAGTTCGCGCTTGAGATTCTCAGTGAAACGAATGAAGTTGCTTGTCGCCGCATCCCACTTCCAGTACACCTTCACGTTGTACATCGAGACCTTTGCTCCATCAACAGCTGTTGAGGTTGCAGGCTTTGCATCGCTACTACCGCGGTATGTGTATTGCTGCTGTGGTGACACTGCATCCTTTGGAGCAAGTGTCCACAGATCGGTTGTCTTTGCAAACAAGTTGTGCGGGATCTTCTTGTCTTTGGCTCGGTAGTACCCACCCTTGCCACGTGACGCGCTGTAGCCGACATTCACCAAGTCACTAGAGCTGATTGCACGTGTGACTCGGTAGTTACCGCCACTCCATGCAAAGAGTGGCTTGTTGAAAGAACCCAGAATGTCAATGTCTTGTGTTCGGCCACTGCGAAGAGGTCCAACCGGATCACTGCCTTGGCTATGGAACACAGCGGCGAAACGCGTAAGAGCTTCCACATTCTCTTCAAAAACAATGTCAGCTTTGTTCAAACCAGTTTGTGGACGCGCTGCAGGATGATTATCAATCTTGGCAACCAGAGCGGGACGCGCAGCTGCTGCCTTGTCTTCAATCGGCAGACCGGTCAACGGATAGTTCACACCATCACCTTGTCCGGGGACTGCTGCATTCGTGCCGTCTGCTGAAGAGGTATCTGAGGAAGAACTTCCTCCACCGCATGCTGCAAGAACAGAGACAACCAAGACGGCTGCGGCCAAACGAATAAGTGGGCGATGATTTCTAGACATTTCAAATCTCCTTGAGAACAGCAATGCGTTCCGCTAATGACGGACGGGCAAATACAACACTAGGAACTATTGATGATGAATCTGTGTCATTTGATGAGAGCTCTGGCAGTGCAAAACAGAATGGAGCAGCCACACCAACGGAAATAGTCTCTTGAAACTGAGCACATTTTTCTAATGCGGAGATCAATGCAGGTGGATAACGAGTGGCTTGGCACGCAGAAATGTCTGCCCAAATGAGCGCACGAGTATCGACAGATCGGTCAATGACCTTTTGTGCAAGGCGAGAAAGACCCACTCGAGACATCAAAGAATGAAACGAAATGAGATACGCCACTAGTGCGGCATCGCCAGATCTGATGCGCCACAACAGATGAGAGACAACTGCTTCAGTTTCCACCCGGTCCATCACACGCAAGAAACCGTCAGAGACAATGATGTTTCCGTCAGAACCTGCTTCCGAGATTGCGAATGCAAGAGGAAAGTCAGACGGTGTGATGTACATCGCAGGACGATGGTCGCCACTACTCATACGAAGACCTTCCACAACGTTGAAGAGACGCGCATGGTCATTTTCATCTGCAGGCGTCAACGACAGTTCCGCAAGAATGTTCTCTTCTGCGTTTCGTCCAATCGCCCATGCAAATGTGCCGAACACTGCCAAACCGAGTACGGCAAGCAGAGGCTGCCCGACAGCAAAACCAATCAGCAGAAAGAGAAGCGTCCCTCCTGCTGTAATCACCCACTCAAGTTTCTTAATGCGAGCCAAATTCGGCGCTGCTGACTCTTCAATGGGAATCCACTGTCGCTGATTCATAGTTCCTTCCGTGCCGACCTATTGGTCGGACCCTCCAAGTCGATTTCTTCTCAAAAAGCGTCCTTCGAAGCGCTTCAGCATACGAGGTAGCTCAATCTTCGTGATGTTGTCGGCTTCCATACCGAGCGCCTTCTCGTACAACAGTACGTAATGGTCAGCTAATGCGTCGAGCGAATAGGACTGTGCGTGAATACGTCCTGCGGTTGTCAAACGAGTTGCTAGACGAGGATCAGCAACAATTCGAGACATTGCAGATGCAAGAGCCTGTGCATTACCCGGTTCCACTAACAAAGCATTTTCACCATCGGTTGCAACATTGCGATACCCATCGATATCAGTGGAAACAACAGGAGTGCCAGCAGCCATTGCCTCGAGCAACACGATGCCGAACGATTCACCACGCAGTGACGGCGCACAGAACAGCGACGATCGACGAAGACGGTCAATCTTTTCTGCATCAGAAATTCGACCAAGCCATTCAATGCGCTGGTCATTCTTGTACTGATCTTTTAAGTGCTCTGTTTCTGGTCCATCGGATGCAATCCATAATCGAACATCCCCCGGCATCAGCGACACAGCCTCAAGCAGCACGCCAAGACCTTTTCGTGGTTCATGACGCCCGCAAAAGAAAATTGCGTTATCCCGCTGCTCCACAATCGGACCGCTGTAGGCCTCCAGATCGATGCCGTTGAAGAGAATTTCGTATTCGCCACCGATGTAACGCTGAGCAAGTTCAACAGCATCCGCAGAGACAGCAACTCGCACATCAATGCGTCGCGCAATTGGACGGCCCAGCTTCTGGAACGTCTTGTACGCCCCTGACTCCCCCGCCGAATGGAAGGTTGCAACAATTGGCGCAAGCTTGACGAGAACTGCTGTCAGGGTGGGACCGGGGACAAGAGGCTCATGCACATGGAGCACGTCAAAGGCTTCGTCATTGAGAGCCCGGATAGTGCGGAAAGCAGCAGATGCATCGGGTGCCACGGGCGCCACCGAGCCGTTGATGGCTGTCGGAAGACTGTTGCCCAACGGCGTCACGAATGAATCAGGAGGTGGACCGTCACATGGGCCAAGAACACGAACCTCGTGGCCCTTCTCTCGCAATGCCCGAGCGAGTCCCAAAACTTGCTGCTGCACTCCCCCTGGAATTGTGAGGCTGTACGGGCTCACCATTCCAATTCTCAACATGCGACTAGGTTACGGGAATGACTCAGGTTGATAAGTCCTTCCGTCCCGCCCTCTCCGTTGTCGCGACACCAAATAAGCGTCGCGCCATCCTCGATTTAGCCGTCGAGGCCGAAAACCGTGGATTCAGCGGTCTTGCATGCCCCAGCCTTGGCGGCACCATGGGGCTCTGCGTCTCATTGGCGCACGTGACATCGCGCATCAACTACTGGACCTCGATCCAGCCGATTTACTACAGCCACCCAGTGGAAGCTGCGAACACAGTTGCCCATATCAACGAAATGTCGAATGGGCGATTCCGCTATGGCATCGGCGTCAGCCATGGTCCCGTCACTCAGCGTCTCGGCGTTGAGACTGGAAAGCCATTGTCCGACATCAAGAACTACGTAGCAGCAATGCGCACGAATGAGCGTTTTGGTGGTCAACTTCCCCCGATCTATTTGGCCACTCTGCGCAACAAGATGCTGGAGCTTGCAAGCGAAATCTCAGAGGGCGCAATTTGGGCAAACGCATCCCTCAGCCACATGGCAACACAACTCGGAGAAGTACCGACAGCAGTCAGGGATGATTTCTTCCTCTCCAACATGATCCCGACAGTCATCGACGACGACATCGAAGCTGCACGCGCTATCAACCGTCGCACTCTCACCGGATACGTCTCACTGCCGAACTACCGCAACTACTGGCGCGCTGCTGGATACAACGACGAAATGGATTCCATCGAGGAAGCACTCAACGCTGGCAACAAAGAAGCACTGACCGGACTCATGACAAACGAATGGCTTGATGACTGCACCATCAGCGGGTCAACATCTCATGTTCGTGAACGTCTTGCCGATTGGGCCAACGCAGGCGTCATGCCCATTGCGGTGATGTCTTCGACAACAGGCGGCCAGGCAAAAGCAATTGCCGAACTGTTCGAAACCTACAACTGAGACAACAGTTCTTCGACGTGTGATCGAATCTCATCACGGATTCGTCTCACAACATCAAGCGGCTGACCTTTCGGGTCGTCCAGTGGCCAGTCAATATATTTCTTGCCAGGGATATACGGACATGTGTCTCCACAGCCCATCGTGACAATGACGTCCACCGACTTGAGAAGTTCATCGTTGAATTTCTGTGGGACATAGCCCGCAATATCAATGCCCACTTCGTTCATCACTTCGATTGCAACGGGATTCACATGTTCCGCTGGTTCAGAACCACCAGAGAGAATCAGTACTTTGTCGCCGGAAAGACTGCGGGCAAAACCCGCAGCCATCTGCGAGCGACCAGCATTATGAATGCACAGGAAAAGAACTCCGGGCATTAGTCAGTACCTTTCGATGGCCACAACGTTGTGATGAGGACAAAGCCAACAAGCCCACCGATGATTTGCATAAGAGCAAACATTGGCCACGACTGAGGCGCGATTCCTGCAAAGGAATCTGAGAACATACGACCAAAGCCCACTGCAGGGTTCGCGATACTTGTTGACGAAGTAAACCAGTACGCACCAGTGATCCACGCAGCAACAAGAGCGGCAACATTTGCACGCGCATGTGTGCCACCCCAGATAATCAACAAGAGTCCGACCGTTGCCACGACTTCTGAGAACCACGTGGGACCACCCTCGCGAATCTTCATTGACTTTTCAATAAACGGATGGGCAAACATCACATTTGCGATAACGCACCCAACGACGGCGCCAGAAAACTGCGCAACAATGTCGGATGCCACTGAGGACCACGATGACTTGCCATCAAGGAAATGTCCGACGACTGTGACAACAGGGTTAAAGGAAGCGCCAGAGATGGGCCCGAAAATGGTGATGAGTCCAAACAGTGCACCACCCGTTGCAATTGCATTAGCAAGCAACTGCACTCCTACATCTGATGTGAGGTTTTGGGCCATGATGCCCGAGCCCACGACCGACATCACCAAAAGAGCAGTGCCCAAGAACTCCGCAGCGAAGCGACGTGAATTCAACTGCAACCCTCAGGTCCGCAGCAACTGCCGGTATCAGGAACACCCAGCATGATGGGCA
Source organism: Actinomycetota bacterium (assembly GCA_009702755.1). Classification (GTDB taxonomy): domain Bacteria; phylum Actinomycetota; class Acidimicrobiia; order Acidimicrobiales; family Ilumatobacteraceae; genus UBA2093. Next base: position 51,912 of record WLHL01000002.1, on the reverse strand, counting down.
TGGGCTTGAGCGATGTGTCTTGCGGAGCGTCAGCCAAGACTGTGTACCACTCCCATGGCAACTCCCCGCCCTTAATCCACACTTTGTCTTGCACTGCGAAACAACATGTGGTGCTCTCTTGCATCTCAATTGGTAATCCCACATTGACTGCATGTTCCATCTTTGCTGCCACCTGCTCGGTGTCTTCGACTTCAACGCCCACATGGTTTAACGTGCCAGCGTCACCATGACCTTCAATCAGAACCAGCTTGAGTGGTGGGTTCTCAATGGAGAAATTGGCGTATCCTTCACGCACTTTTGCTGGTCCGACACCAAACATCTTGCTGTAGAAAGAAATCGCTTCTTCTATATTGCCGACATTGAGTGCAAGCTGAACGCGTGACATGGGGACTCCTCTTCGATGAGCGAGCATCACAATGCGCGCACATCAGATAATTAGATGATCGTCAATATATCCAGCACATTGATGGTTGTCAATGTATGGTGGAGGCATGGCATCTGCAAAGTCGATTCCCCTGTCCAAGAGACCGTTAACGGATTCTTCGGCAGAAGAACTAGCCGTTGGTTTTGCCGCACTCTCCGACCCAGTGCGACTACGCCTATTTGATCTCGTATGGCGTGCCGGAAGCAATGGAGTGTGCTCATGCGATCTTGTTGAGCCACTCGAACGCAGCCAACCAACGATTAGTCACCATCTCAAGGTGCTTCGCGAAGCAGGACTCGTGGAATCTCGCCGCGAAGGGACATGGCTCTGGTATTCAGTTGTGCCAGATGCGCTCACCAGTGCACAGGGATTTCTCTCTCGTTAAACGAATTGGTCGCCGTAGCCAGGGTCGCTTGGCCAATTCGGCTGAAACAAATGCCATTGTTCCGGAGCACGACGAATCAAGCCTTCTAGTTCCACGGCGAGTGCTTGTGTTCCGGCGGTAATCGCAGTGCGAAGTTTTCCTTCTCTATCCAGCGGTAACGGCGGACGAATCACAGCATGGTGACCATCCACGGAACTCGTGAAATAGGTTGCAACTGGAAGCACTGCTGTGTTCCCTCTGATTCCTAACATCGCTGGTCCAGCGGGAAGAGTTGTCTTCTCCCCAAAGAAATCCACTTCGATGCCGCCGCCTTGAATGTCTCTGTCTGACAACAAACAAACAATTTCATTGCGCTTGAGCGCACCAAGAATTGCAGGGGCCGCAGCAGGACCAAGTGGAACAACATTCATTCCCAAGTCGCTTCGCAGTTTTGTAAACCACTCAAACAACTCTGGTGGATTCAGTGGCTCCACAATCACAGTCATGCGATGACCACGATCAGCCATCCATCGTCCTGCCCACTCCCAGCCTCCGAGATGCGGTAACGCAAGAATTGCGCCATTACCTTTCTCCAACGCTTCTTCAATGTGGTGGAAGCCATCAGCGCTGAAACAGCGATCAACATGTTTCTTTGACAGATTCGGTAAGCGGAAACTCTCCGTGTAATACCTCATGTAGCTGTCGAAGGCCTGTTGCGATGCACGGCGCAACGACAAGCCTTTGAGAGCAGGATTCACACGTTGCAGGTGACGTTCCACCATGAGTCGCTTACTGCGTAACGACAATGCGATTCCTGGAGCAAGCAACGCCGCTGCACCTTGCGCGACAGGTCCTGGAGTCACTCTGGCAATGAGTGAACCCAATTTGTACCCACTCACTGTCAACGAGTCAGTGAGCTCGTCAAAGGGACTAGCCATTACGTTGACGCTTGCGCTGTCGCGACACGACCGACAGTTGGCGTCGTGATGCACGAGCACTTTGACGAGACATACGTCGAACTGTGCGGACATCTCTCTTTGCTTGAGTCGTCGAGGAGACTTCCGCTTGACGCCACACCTGAACAAATCGCTGAATTGCAGTGATCACCGTCAATGCGAGCATGATCCACAAAATGGGGACAAGAAGCGAGTCGAACAAAAGACCAATACACAAAACGATGATTCGTTCTGCACGCTCCATCAGGCCGCCCTTGGCATAGAGACCCAGTGCCTCGGCCTTTGCTCGCTCATACGAGATCAGTGACGACACACCCATGATGGCCATCGGCAAAAGTGCCAGATGAGGCGACTTCTCCGATGCGAAAAACCATGCGACTCCACCGAAAAGGACAGAGTCGGTTACACGATCGACAACGGAGTCAAAGAAAGCACCGCGCTGACTCGCAGTATTCGAAGCCTTTGCTAACGCTCCGTCCAACATGTCGGGCAAGGCAGCAAGAATGACTAAAGCAAGGCCACCCTGTAACGCGCCATTACCAATCGCAAAGGCTGCAGCAATGGCAAAAAGGATGCCGAGAACGGTGAGATGGTCAGGAGACATGCCGGTGCGGCGCAACAACATGCCCACGGGACGTACAGCCTTTTCAATAGGCGTTCTGAATCTGCCATCAAACATTGGGTGAACGCTAGTCCTGCGAAGACGACTCGGGAGCGGATTCGGCATCGGGGTTTGCTTCAACGAGACATTCAACAATGTCTCCGTTCACTGCATCCACCAGCACTAATCCACGCTGACGAGGTGGCTCTTCCACGCTGTAGCAAAAGATGCGCCATGTGGGGCGACTACGCAGACCACGCCATACCTGCTGAGCCGAAGCATGACCCACAGGGAATCCGACTTTTCGAGTGGCTCGAACAAGGGCTTCAGATTCATCAATTGTCATCCGCCAGCCACTACTAAAGCTGATAATTGCCATTGCCCCGAGAAGACACGCACCAAACAACAATCCACGGTTCACCAAGACTGAATCATTCGATGTGCCGAGTTGCCAGGCAAGTAAGCACAGGAGAGCAACAACGCCGTACAGAATGCCAGGGATACGTCGGCGGCTGTTGTCCGGAAAGTCATAAGCGGCGACATTGTCAACCGCATTCAAATCTTCAGGAAGTTCGTCACGAATATCGTCGGTCATTGGTCCCCCTTGGGCCATGCAGCACGAACTTTTGATGCCGTGAGCGAGAGTGGTTCTGGAATGGTGCGAGTATCTGCCACCGATGTCATGAAGTTTGAATCCCCATTCCATCGGGGAACAACGTGCACATGAAGGTGACGAGCAATACTGCCACCTGCAGCTGCTCCGAGGTTGATTCCTACGTTCAATGCATCAGGCGTATGCGACTTCTTTAGTGCCACCGTTGCATTCGTGACGTTTGCCCACAGATCACGGGCTTCATCAATTTCGAGATCTTCGAGATGTGCAACTTCGCGAAATGGCAATACCAGGAGATGTCCCGAGGCGTACGGATACGCATTCAGGATGACAAAGGAATGCTCGGAACGATGAACAATATGTGTCTCTTCATCAGACATCTGAGAGTTCAGAATGCGCGTGAAGACAGATTGCGAGTCATCTGATGTCTCGGCAGTCCCCTGCCCCACATACTGGGCTCGCCACCCATTCCATAATTGATCGAGCGACATTTATTGTCCGCCTGATTGCCCTTCAGCAACTTCGTGCGCAATACGTGCCAGGAACTCAGTGACCTTGACATCACGCTCTACTTCGCCACCACGCGGGTTCACACCAACAGACCCGTTGGCGACATCGTCATCTCCGACGACAAGAACATAAGGCACCTTGCTTGTCTTTGCATTGCGAATGCGCTTACCCAATTGTTCATCAGCATGATCAATGTCAACGCGCAGTCCTGCGGCTTTCAATTGAGCAACAACCTGTTGCGCATAAGCGTCATGTGCCAAAGCAACTGGCAGAACACGAACTTGTTCTGGTGACAGCCACGTGGGAAAAGCACCGGCGTAATGCTCGATGAGAACTCCGAAGAATCGCTCAATGGAACCGAACAGAGCACGATGCAACATGATCGGACGATGACGAGCACCGTCTGACCCGATGTACTCAAGGCCGAAACGTTCTGGAAGGTTGAAGTCGCATTGAATCGTGCTCAACTGCCACTTTCTTCCGATTGCGTCACGAACATCGATATCGATCTTCGGACCATAGAAGGCGGCATCGCCTTCCTTCATCTTGTACTGCACTCCGTGACGATCAAGCGCCTCTTTCAGTGCAGCAGTGGCCTTCTCCCAAATCTCATCGGATCCCACTGATTTGTCAGGATCACGAGTCGACAGATTGAATTCAAAGTCTTCAAACCCAAACCGGCGAAGTACCGACATGATGAAGTCGAGAAGAGAAGCGATTTCATCTGCCATCTGCTCTTCGGTGCAATAGATATGGCTGTCGTCTTGCGTAAAGCCTCGAATACGCAAGAGTCCATGCAATGTGCCCGCACGCTCATATCGATACACATTTCCGAGCTCAAAGAGACGAAGTGGCAACTCGCGATAACTGCGTTGACGACTGTTGAAAATGAGACAGTGCATCGGACAGTTCATCGGCTTCATGTAGTACGTGCCGTTGTCCATTTCCATCGGCGGGTACATACCGTCTGCATAGAAGTCAAGGTGGCCGGACTGTGCAAAGAGATTCGCATTCGCAAGATGTGGCGTGTACACGAATTGGTAATCACCGTCTTGATGGCGCTGGCGGCTGTAGTCCTCCATCAGTTTGCGAACAATCGCACCCTTCGGATGCCAAACAGCGAGTCCGCCGCCCAATTCTGTGGGGAATGACAAGAGATCTAGTTCATTCGCCAGACGGCGATGATCACGCTTGCCTGCTTCTTCCAATCGATGAAGATGTTCTTTGACTGCCGCATCGGATTCCCACGCGGTGCCATAGATGCGCTGCAGCATCGGACCCTTTTCATTGCCACGCCAATACGCGCCTGCAACTTTCATCAGTGCAAAGTGACCAAGTTTTGCCGTTGTCGGCACATGGGGCCCGCGACAGAGGTCGACAAACTCATCTGTGTTTCGATACACACTGATGGTGTCGCTATCGCCCACTTCAGCGGCGTCACTGCCGTCGGCAGCACCTGAGGTCACACGTTCGATGATCTCGCACTTGTACTTCTGTGAAGAGAAGAGAACCAATGCCTCAGCTGCAGACATCTCAGAACGAACAAACGGCTGGCTGGCCTTCATGATCTCGCGCATCCGTGTTTCAATCGCAGCGAGATCATCATCAGAGAACGTGCGTCCGCCGGGCAACTCAAAGTCGTAATAGAAACCATCTTCGATTGCCGGCCCAATTGAGAACTGCGCTCCGGGAAATAACTGAACGACAGCTTGTGCAAGAACATGCGCGGTGGAGTGGCGCAACACGTGACGACCCTCGTCGCTGTTGTCCGTAATCACAGACACCGTGACGCCATTTGTCAGAGGAGCACTGAGGTCGACTTCGACGCCGTTAATGGTGCCTGCGACAGCAGCCTTGGCCAAACGAGAGCCGATGGATGCCGCCAAATCAGCAACGTTGGAGCCCTGTGGCAACGAACGGGAGGACCCGTCCGGAAGGAGTACGGAGATATCAGCCATGAGGACCCCATTCTACGGAGTGGGTTGGGGCGAGAACCCCCTCATTATGAGGCTGTAATGACCGCTTGCTCCGTCGGCAAGGACTCCGCCTTCTTGGTGGCGTAGACGTTTTTGTACTCCTGGCCCGTTAATTCTCGAATCTCAAACATCAATTCGTCGGTCAACTCTCGCAAGACGAGGTGATCGTCACCACGGTCGAGATAGCGCTGCGGAAGAATTGGCTGACCGAATTTCACGGTGCACTGCAGGCCAACTTTCGGCAGGAATTTGTCGGGAGGTTGAATCTCTCGTGTACCGATGATGCCCACCGGAATAATTGGACACCCGAGTTTCACTGCAAGTCGTGCCGCACCGGTGTGGCCTTTATACAAAACTCCGTCTCGACTGCGGGTTCCTTCTGGATAAATTCCGAACAGTTCTCCCCTGCGAAGAACATTCTCTGCCGCAATCAATGCACCTTCACTTTTTGAACCACCCGCGCGATCAATCGGAATCATTCCTAATGCAGGAAACAGATGTTTCGTTTTCCATGAATCCATGTACTCGGCTTTGCCAACGAAACTGATCTGTCGTCCGGCGTACACCATCGTGAAAACCGAGTCGAAGAAACTGATGTGATTCGGACACAGAATTGCTGGACCTTCAGTGGGGATGTTTTCTAATCCCTCGAGAGTGACTTTCCAGAAGCTATTCAGTACTGGCCGAATGACTCGCCGTACACGGCGCTGCGCTCTGCCAGTTCCTGGCAATGCTGCAGAAGAAATGTCTGCAGAATCTGAAGTATCGAGCGGAGCCATCTCGAGCGAACATTACCCCGTATTCGAGACGCTGTGAACGGGGTGCGCGATGATGCGACCCAGCAAAGAAAAGGGGCTATTTAGGGCCGACGGCTTCAGCCAGTTCAACGCCTAAAAGCGATGCTGCTGCTGACACATCGTGACCCTGTGCCGCAGCTGAGTCGATTGCCGCAACTGCTCCTGGCGTATCGAGATCATTATCGAGGCATGCACGAACGTTCTCCAACACATCGGAGGCGGTTCCGCCAACAGAACCCTTCCAGGCGACAAGACGCGCATGATTACGTGGCATGAGGTCTTCGTCCCATTCCCACTCGTTGCGATAGCTGTGCTCGATAATCGCAGTACGAATAGAACGAGGATCCCACTCAGTGCGGAGTTTGTCGACGAAGACAAGATTGCCAAGGCTCTTTGACATCTTCTCGCCATCTTTAAAGACCATCGCAACATGCATCCAGTGCTTCACAAAGGTTTCACCAGTCGCGGCTTCTGACTGAGCACGCTCACATTCATGGTGCGGGAAGATCAAGTCGCTTCCACCGCCATGAAGATCAATCGTCGTGCCCAGTTCACGAAGTGCAAGAGCAGAACATTCGATGTGCCAGCCAGGGCGACCGGCACCCCATGCGGTGTCCCACGCTGGTTCATCCTCGGCAGACGGATGCCACAACACGAAGTCCAACGGATTGCGCTTGTGAGGGTCGTCAACGTTGCCGCCACGTTGACGAGCGAACTCAATCATCTGTTCGTGGGAATAATGAGAGACGTCACCAAAGGACGGGAACTTGGTGACATCGAAATACACCGAGCCACCTGCCACATATGCAAACCCGCGGTCGAGTACCTCACCAATGAACTTACGGATATCAGTGATGGCAGACGATGCACGAGGAGTGCTGAACACTGGAAGTGCATTAAGGGCAACCATGTCGCGGTTGAAGCGAGCTTCCTCACCTGCTGCAAGATCCAAATAATGAACACCGAGTTCACGTGCCTTTGCAAACAATGGGTCATCAACATCAGTGACGTTTCGTACGCACTTCACGGTATGGCCCAGATCGATGAGCCGACGCTGAACGATGTCGTACATCACGAACGTTGATGCATGACCAAGATGAGTGGCGTCATACGGCGTGATACCGCACGTGTACATCAGGACTGTCTCACCTGGGGTGAACGGAACGACCTCGCGGCGCGCCGTGTCGTACAACCTCATGGACATAGGAATCAGGCCTTCGCCCGTGGGTCCCTCTTGATGCCAGTCAACTTCGGTGCCACTCGTGTCTTGTAACGAACATTGAGTTGCAACAGAACTGCAGTGAACGCTTCGATTGCTGTGGCATTGGAAAGCTCGCCTGCGTCGAGTGGACGGCAGCCAGGAATACGTTCCGTGATTTCCATCGTGATGCGCTTTGCGTCATCGTCATCGGAACAAATGAGAACGTCGGAGTCAATCGGATCACCGAGATGGCCCAACTCTGTTGCAGGCAGGTGATGAAATGCAGCGACAACACGACACTCTGGCACTGCTGCCTGAACGTGTGCCGCAACACTTCCACGTGGAGGCATCAAAGGCTGGAACTCATGGCCTACGCGCACCAAAGCGTTTGCCATGCTGATCACGGTTTTGCCGGCCAAGAGTCCGATGTGCTCCTGGGCAGTTGTTGCTGCGCCTTCCCATGGAGTAGCAAGAACCACCACGTCACACGCAGAGGCAGCTTCATTGTCCCCGGCCTCGATGGCCAAATTCAGATCAGGCCACTTGGCCTTCAAGCCGTCAACAGCCTCTAGTGCTCGATACTTCGATCGAGAGCCGATAATGACTTCATAGCCAACCGACGCCAAACGAGCGCCAAGGGCACTTCCGGCAGGCCCGGTTCCTCCGAGGATTCCAATACGCATTTGATAGAGCCTTACACATAGACCCCTACCGAACTACGGTCATAAGCATGGGTCTTCTTGACGGTAAGAAAATTGTGGTGACAGGCGTGTTGACAGATGCGTCGCTCGCCTTTCGAGTCGCACAGCTTGCGCAGCGCGAAGGAGCCGAAATTGTGCTCACCGGCGCTGGTCGGGCACTCTCGCTCACGCAACGCACGGCTCGCAAACTGGACTCTCCCGTAGAGGTCTTTGAGTTTGATGTCACCAATGCAGCACACGTCGAATCAGTTCGTGAACAAGTGCGCGCCTCCCTGGGTCGCGTTGATGGTGTTCTCCATGCCATTGGCTTTGCCCCCGAGATCTGCCTCGGCGATGATTTTCTTGCTGCTCAGTGGAGTGACGTTGCCGTCGCCATGGAGATTTCTGCGTACTCCTTGAAGACAATGGCCGATGCATTTCTTCCTCTCATGCAGCCCGGCTCCACGATTGTTGGTCTCGACTTCGACAACACCGTTGCATGGCCCGCCTACAACTGGATGGGTGTGGCAAAGGCAGCGTTCGAAGCGACGAACCGCTATCTCGCAAAAGACCTCGGCCCACGAGGCATTCGATGCAACCTTGTTGCTGCTGGCCCCATTAAGACAATGGCTGCAAAATCAATTCCTGGCTTTAAGAAGTTTGAAGACATTTGGGATGAACGCTCACCTCTGGGGTGGGATGTCACTGACTCCACTCCCGTCGCAAAGACAGTTCTTGCTCTGATGTCCGATTGGTTCCCCGCAACTACTGGTGAAGTCATTCACGTTGATGGCGGCTACCACGCCATGGGCGCATAGACCACAGTGTCAAATCGTCTCGTCGACGCAACGTCTCCGTACCTACGCCAGCATCGAGACAACCCCGTTCACTGGTATCAGTGGGGTGACGAAGCATTTGAAGAGGCTCGCCGCACGGGTCGCCCGATTTTGTTGTCGGTGGGATATTCAGCATGTCATTGGTGCCATGTCATGGCCCATGAAAGTTTTGAAGATGACGCGACTGCTGCGGTCATGAATTCGTTGTTTATCAACGTCAAGGTCGATCGCGAAGAACGCCCTGATGTTGATGCGGTGTACATGGACGCCGTACAAGCACTAACAGGTCGAGGCGGATGGCCGATGACGGTCTTTCTTACTCCCGACGGTGAGCCGTTCTACGGCGGCACCTATTACCCACGCGAAACATTTGTCAAGCTCATGAACGCAGTCGATGACGCGTGGACGAATCGTCGTGATGAGCTGCAGCAGAACGTTGATGCTCTCGTTGAATCCATCGGACGCACTGCACTCATTGCGCCCGCAGATGACATTGACACTCCACGTCTCATTTCATCGACCGTTGACGCTCTGCGAAGCAACTTTGATTCCACCTGGGGCGGATTCGGTGGTGCCCCGAAGTTCCCTTCAACGTTTGCACTCGACTTGCTCATGCGGATCTATTCCGTTAACAAAGACGCCACTCTTCTGCCACTTGTGCGCACATCTCTTGATGCAATGGCTGCCGGTGGCATGTACGACCACTTGGGCGGCGGTTTTTCTCGCTACAGCGTTGACCAACAATGGCTTGTTCCGCACTTTGAGAAAATGCTGTACGACCAAGCTCTCCTCACTCGGGTGTACTTGCACAGCTGGCAGCTCACAGGCGAACAACGAGATGAACAGGTTGTCCGCGAGATAATTGCGTACATCGCTCGAGACCTCACACATTCATCTGGCGGGTTCTACAGCGCCGAGGATGCCGACTCACTGGACGAACACGGTCATTCCGAAGAAGGGGCGTTCTATACATGGACCCCTGCAGAAGTACGTCGCGCAGTCAGTGGTGATGCCGAAGCGGTCCTTCAGTACTGGGACATAACCGATGATGGCAATTTTGAAGGTCGATCAATTCCGAATCGCATTCGCCAGCGAGCCGACATCATTCGCCCCGCCCACATTGTGACGGCGCAACAAGAAATGTTGGCTGTTCGCTCGCAGCGCCCACGCCCTGGTCTCGACAACAAAGTCCTCACCGAGTGGAACGCAATGATGCTTTCTTCTTTGTGTGAAGTTGCTGCCGCCTTCGAGGACCAGACATACATCGCGATGGCAACTGCTAATGCACGTTTCCTTGTCGACAATCTCCGCATGCCCGATGGCTCATGGCGTCGCAGTTGGCAATCCGACGCCACACCGTCTGCACGACACAGCGCACTCGCACATGACCTTGCCCATGTTGTTGATGCGATGACGCGCATGTATGAACTGACCTCAGATCATGAATGGCTCACAGTCGCCATTGAGACTGCACAACATTTGATTGAACATCACTGGGACGCTGAACATGGCGGGCTCTTCACTGTGGGCAGTACTGCCGAACAGTTAGTTGTCCGTCAAAAAGACTTGATGGACAATGCCACCCCATCTGCGAACTCAGTCGCAGCGATGGCATTCCTCCGTCTTTCAGCGATCACAGGTGATGAATCGTTGAGGCAACGTGCTCACGACATCTTGCGCTTGCTTGCTCGTGTCGCACCCAATGCCCCATCAGCATTTGGCAATGCATTGGCTGCTGGTCTGCTCCTGCACATCGGCACCACCGAAGTCGTGATTCCGGGCACTGAGCAAACACTGATCTCCGTTTATCGCGAACAGTGGCGACCGCACGCAGTACTTGCTTGGGGTGCACCAACAGATTCGCCACTTTGGAGCGGAAGAGAACCCGGTGCGGCCTATGTGTGTCGCGATTATGTCTGCCTCTTGCCGGCATCCACCCCTGACGACATGCGTCAGCGGTTATTCACCACCAAGAGCGGTGAATAACTTCGTCAACTGTTTTGCGAAGTCGAGACGCACTGCGACCACGTCGTTCTTCTTGTTCGGTTGCGTATCCGAGAGCCACTGTTCCAAGAATTTGCACATTGTCTGGCAATTGAAACTCTGCTCGTAATTGTGGTTCGTTTGCATGAGCAAAGAACAAAGCGCCGAGGCCGTTGTCTTCCAACGCCAAGAGAAACGTCATCGTCGAGAATGATGCGTCAATTGTCCAATATGGCGCCACCCATGCTTCGACAGATTCACCAAGTCCAGTGTGGGCTTTGTCATCTTCTGAATAGCGCTGCAAGTACGCCGAGGTATCAGCAAGCATGAGAGCAATCACTGGCGCGGCCAAGAGATGCGGGAATGCGAAATTCTCACGCTTGCTCTGCGGCAATGCAGTGTCCCAGTAACGAGACGTCTCTTGTCCCTGCAGTAACAACACATGCCACCCCTGCGACTTCCCCGCACTCGGAGCACGCAGTCCTAAGTCAATGCAGGATTCAAGCAGCGCAGGATCGACAGAATCCGGACGAAAAGAACGAGTCATCCGACGCGAACGAACGACGTCGGCGAAAAGCACAGCGTTACGAGCGTGCGCCGAGCTTGACGAGGCTCTCTGCCATCGTCCAGCCGTGAACGATAAGAACGCCACCCTTCTTGGCATTAACGCCTTTGAAGAGTGATGTGATTTCGTCAGAGATTTTCTCAGGCTTCAACGACACATGATCGAGGAAACCACTTTGACCGCCTGATGCGACCGTGAAGGACTTCTCGTCATACGTTGCATCAACTTTGAAGCGACGAGCCAAACGCTTGCCCCATGCACGAGCTTCGCCATCTGCGCGATGTTCAAAACGGGGAATGATGTCGGTGAGGGACTTGAACGCTTCCATGCCATCGGCTGATGGGAAACGACTACCGACAACAACGTCTTCGTCAGGGAATGCCATGAGTGCGCGGTGATAGGCCTCGCCCATGAGGCCCTTCAAGATGGAATCGCGCTTTGCAGTGCGCTTGATGGTCATCAGGCCGAGCAGCACACATGGTGTTCCGCCAATGCGCTCGAGAGTCGAGAAGGTGACACCGTGCAGTTTTCCGTCAAGGCGAGCAAGTGTGCAGAGCACCCAGTCTTGCTGTGCCTTCTGAAACTGCTCAAGGCCAAAAGAACCCTCAATGGTCAGCATCTCTTCGAGCTGAGCCTCTGTAAGGGCACTGCTGTCCTGTGTGGTGACTTCCAACGACATAGAACCGAGTGACTCCCTAAGGCTTTTCGCGGCGACGACGCCGACAACAACCCCTCTATTCTGCCATTCCAAATGTCGGAACCCTGAAACGGAGCCGAATAATCAGATGATTTTCACCGCATTTGACCCAAAAGTGAGTCGAAGCGGGGCTACAGCCTTCTCAATATCCACCAAATGACCTGACCCAAGGTCAAAGACCTTGCCACCAGCTAGCTGCAATCGCACTGGTGAATCACCGGGGAACTCAGAAATGATTGTCTTTAGTGCATCAAGTTTTGTGCTGTTGAATCCCGACGGCAGCGAGATCAGAACTTCTGAAATGCGCACATGAAGATTCTCTGGAACGACGATGCGTTGTGCTGAAAAGCTTGCAGGAGCATCTTCGCGTCGATTCAGTCGGCCAGACACTGTGATGACTTGATCATCGGACAACAGATGACCGAACTCGCCAAGAACTTTTGAGAACACAGTCACTTCAATCGCAGCATCCAAGTCTTCCAACACAAATGTCGCCATCTGATCGCCACGCTTCGTGAATCGGCGATTAAGCGATGTCATCACTCCACCAATCGTGACATTGCCTGCTTCGCGAGTTTCAAGGTCACGAATGGAACTTGTGGTCATACGACGCAATGCATTCTCGACACCGCGCAGAGGGTGATCAGAGATGTACAGACCCAGCATGTCTTTTTCGTGACGCAATTGGTCGGGCTTAGCAAACTGCAAATCAGGAATGGCAATCTCAGAAGACCATCCACTGTCATTCGATTCTTCCAGCTCGCCAAAGAGCGACATCACGCCCTTTTCTTCTTCACGACGCTTTGAGACTGCATTATCGATAATCGACTCAAACACCATCAGCAAGCCGCGGCGAGGGTGACCTAACGAGTCAAAGCCGCCAGCCTTGATGAGGGACTCCACTGCCCGCTTGTTCAATGCTTGTTCAGGAGCTCTCTTTGCAAAATCATGGAACGATTGGAACGGGCCATTGGCATCTCGTTCTTCGACGATCTGGGCAACCAGACCTTCTCCGACATTGCGCACCGCAGAGAGAGCAAAGATGATGCGCTTCTCAGTGTCTGTACAGATGGCTTCAAAGTCGGCACGACCAGCATTGACATCAGGGTTTGAAACTGTGATGCCCATCGAACGGCAATCTGCGAGGTGCACTGCAGCCTTTTCGTAGTTGCCCTTGACCGACGACAGAAGCGATGCTGAGTACTCAACCGGGAAATGTGCTTTGAGATATGCCGTTTGATACGAGATCAGTCCGTATCCGAAGGTGTGGCTCTTGTTAAACGCATAGTCAGCAAACTTGCGAATCACACCGAAGAGGGTTTCACCAAGCTCGCGGCCGTATCCAGTTTTTTCACAGCCATCGACAAAAGCACCTTCTTCTTTTGCCATGGCGACGTGATCTTTTTTGCCACAGGCCTTTCGCAAGTTGTCGGCTTGTGCAAGGTCGTAGCCGGCGAACTTTTGCGCGACGCGCATCATGCTCTCTTGGTACACCATGAGTCCGTAGGTGTCGTGCAGAAGCTCTTTTGCTTCGGGGTGGAAATACTCAGGTACTTTGCGATGGTTCTTGTAGTCGGCGTAGTCGTAATGCATGTTCACGCTCATCGGACCTGGTCGATACAACGCAAGAACTGCACTCACGTCTTCGAATGACGTGGGCTTCATCGACTTCAACAATGCTCGCATCGGCGGAGACTCCAACTGGAAAATACCGATGGTGTCTCCCCTGCCCAACAATTCGAATGTCAACTTGTCGTCAAGTGGCACATTGTCGATGTCGAAATCAGGGTCGCGTTGCCGGCGAATCATTTCCACTGCGTCTGTGATGACGTCGAGGTTGCGCAAGCCCAAGAAGTCCATCTTGAGGAGCCCAAGTTCTTCCACGGCGTGCATTTCATACTGCGTCACGATGGGCGCTTCATCAGCCTTTAAATCGCCCACTGGCTTGCGCTGAATAGGCAGATACTCCGTGAGTTCCTTTGGCGTAATCACCACGGCAGCTGCGTGAATACCGTCGGAGCGCTTCAGGCCTTCAAGACCGCGCGCAACATCAACCACCTTGGCTGCAACTTCGTCAACAGCAATCAGGTCTCGCAAGCCCTGGGCGTCGCGATACCCGTCTGCAAACTTGTCGTTGAATTCGAGACATGCAGCTAGTGGAGTGTCGCGACCTTGGTTCAGAGGCGGCATCAACTTTGCAATGCGGTCGCCCACTGCATACTCATGACCCAACACTCGCGCCGCGTCGCGCACGGCGTTGCGTGACTTAATGGTGGCGAAGGTGATGATTTGAGCCACATGATCGCGACCGTACTTATCCGCGGCATACCGAATCATGTGATCGCGATAACGAGAGTCGAAGTCCATGTCGATGTCGGGCATGCTCACACGCGACGGGTTAAGAAAGCGTTCGAACAGAAGGTCGTACTTCAAGGGGTCGAGTTCGGTAATGCGTAGGCAATAGGCCACCGCACAACCAGCAGCAGAGCCACGACCAGGTCCGACTCGAATGCCTTCATCTTTGGCGTGCTTGATGAGGTCCCACACGATGAGGAAGTACGAACTAAAGCCCATCTGTTTGATGACACCGAGTTCAAACGCGACACGCTCCACCACTTCAGCAGAGAGGTCTTGGCCCCAGCGCATTTTCGCGCCTTCCCAGGTGAGGTGTTCGAGATACTTCTCGTCGTTGGCGAACTCTTGAGGAATCGGGAAAACGGGCAGGTGGTACGTTCCCAATTCAATCTCGACATTGGAACGCTCTGCGATCCACAACGTGTTGTCACAACTTGTGGGTTGTTCACGCCAGAGATACCGCATCTCTTCCGATGTCTTGAGATAGTGCTCATTCCCTTCAAAGCGGAAACGGTCTTGGTCACGCATGAGCGCACCGGTTTGCACACAGAGCAATGCGTCGTGAGCCTCATGGTCGGCCTGATTGACATAGTGCGAATCATTGGTTGCGAGAAGTGGTGCGCCAATCTTGTTTGCGATCTCAATCAACTTGGGGTTCGTGCGCAACTGATCTGCAATGCCGTGGTCTTGCACTTCAACGAACAGATTGTCTTTACCGAAGATGTCTTGCAGGCGACCAGCTTTGGCAATGGCTCCCTTTTCGTCGCCGTTGAGAAGTGACTGCAGCACGTGTCCACCAAGACAACCGGTCGTTGCGATGAGGCCTTTGGAGTGACGCTCTAACAATTCCCAGTCGATACGTGGCTTGTAGTGGTAGCCCTCGAGGAAGGCAAGGCTGGACAACTTGATGAGGTTGCGATAGCCCTCATTCGTTTCGGCCAACAGGGTCAGGTGGTAGTACTGCTTTTGGCCGCGTTCGTCTGCGCCGCCGTTGTCGTCCATCTTTCCGCGACGCGCAATACGTTCTGTGCGGTGGTCGAAAGCCATATAGGCCTCTGTACCGATGATGGGCTTAATGCCCTGCTTCTTACATTCCTTGTAGAAGTCGATGACGCCATACATGTTGCCGTGGTCGGTGATTCCCAATGCGGGCTGGCCGTCTTGCACCGCCTTTGACACCAGTTCATCGAGGCGCGCTGCACCGTCCAACATGGAAAATTCGGTGTGAACATGCAGGTGTGTAAACGATGACGACACGCCCACACTCCTTTACACATCCGCGACTTAACTGATTCCACCGATAGCCGAGGGCACGACTGAGGTGGGCTTCACAAAGGTAGCAGTCAGGTGGGTCAGGCCTTCAGAGCCAACAACGGCACCAGCATCTCATCGGCAGTCAGCGACCCATGACGACACACCAGGTCGAATGCTCCGCCATCCAAAGGCTCCTCAAAGCTCACCGGCGCATGCGCTGCAAGAGCCACGTCACCCATTCGCCGGATCACCGCATCACTCACTCGCGGACCAAACCAATTTTCTTCCAGCACCTGCTGTTTCGTGACAACCCAGGCCACGTCGTCATATTGGCGGGCTGCATCTAACAGTGCGCCTTCACGTCCACGACGAGCATGTAACCAGCGAAACCGCCCTTCACCTGATTGGTGGTGGACATGTTCTGTCACCGATGCCATCGGAACAATCGTGTTGTCACCCACATGCACTTGACCGTGGTCAGCTGTGACAATCAGAACAGTGTCGGGCGGAAGCACTGACAGCACATTTGCAACCAGATTGTCAGCTGCGCGCAACTCGGCTGTGTAGTGATCGGTGAAACCTCGCTCATGAGCAATCTTGTCAATGCCGTCGTAATAGGCGTACACAAAGTCCTCACCAGCAGCCAAGGCCTCACGAACAATCACAGGGATACTGCTAGGCGCACGCCACCCCATGTGTTTCACCCCATCAAGATGAGCCAGAGTAAAACCACTGCCCTCAAGTTCAGCCTTACTCAACACAGGAACACTGGAACCGAGGAATGGCGGACATGGCTGCGTCTGTTGCGGTGGATAGCGCCGACGAAGATCGCCGTTCTCATCCCCCCAGCGCAGAACATTCATGACAGTGTCACCCATATCGACGCGATACCCGATCAGGCCATGCTCACCTGGAGAGAGCCCGGTGACGAGCGAGGTAAGAGCTGTTGCTGTCGTCGACGGCGCCACCGTTGTGATGTGACCACCCGTCATCGAAGCAAGAGTGGGCATGTGCTCGGCATAGGTCTGCAACTGATTCCAGCCAAGTCCATCGAGAAGGAGAACCACAATGCGTGGGGCACCCTGAACCACCCCAGGCATCCATGAGGGCACCGTACGAGGCCCTCCAGGCGCGCAGAGCACGGGAATGATGTCGGACAGGCATCCGGCCGAATATCGGGGCAGGACGGGGGATGGAGTGCTCACCCCCCTAGTTCACCACCTACGATGGGCTTGTGCGAGTTTCTACACGAGGTGATTATGCGTGCAGGGCACTTTTGTCTCTGGCGTTACACACCGAAACCGGCACACCCACCTCTGTTCGCGACATCGCAGACCGTACGGGTCTCCCCCAGCCATACCTCGAGCAGATTCTTCTTGCCCTCAAAGGTGCTGGCCTTGTGCGTTCCAAACGCGGCGTCGGTGGCGGATATGTCCTTGCAAAGGCCCCCGCAGATATTCGTCTCTCAGAGATCATTTCTGCCGTTGATGGCCCCATCACGCTCGGCGACTTCGGCCAGCCCCACCAAGATGGTTCATGTGACCACGAAGGTCAATGTGTGCTTCTTGCCATCTGGGATGTCGCAGGTCAGCACATGCGTGAGCACCTTGATGCGTACACACTCGAGTCCATCGCAGCAGCTGCTGCGGGCAATGGCCCTTGGCCAAAGGCTGATCCTCACCATCACCACTAATGGTGAACGAGGATCTTTAGTCGATTGTTCGCACTGAACACTTCGCGATAACCGCCGCCATGTCAGCAGGCAGTTCTGCTTCGAAGGTCATCTCTTCACCGCTGCCGGGGTGAATCAACGTCAAGCGTCGCGCGTGCAACATCGGACGAGGCGCAACGAGAGCAGACCGTGCACCGCCATACATCGAGTCACCGACAACAGGATGACCCACTGCACCGAGATGCACACGAATTTGATGTGTTCGACCAGTTTCCAATGTGCATTGCACCAGTGTCACTTCAACAGGATCATTGAATGTCTCTTGCACTTCAAGATGTGTGCGCGCCCATTTGCCACTGTTGACCACTGCCATCTTCATCGGGTCTCGCGGGTGACGACCAATGGCTGCATCCACTGTTGCAGTGGGCGAATCAAACCGACCCCATGCGAGTGCCAGATATTCGCGACCCACTTCATGTTCTTGCAGAGCAGCAACGAGCGAGTCATACGCACGTTGTGTGCGAGCAACAACCATCATGCCGGTGGTTCCCGAGTCAAGACGGTGCACGATGCCTGGGCGACCGGGCTGACCAACCGTGGCCACTTCGGGATACAACGCAAGAATTCCATTCACCAGCGTGCCATTGCCATGTCCCGATGCAGGATGCACCACGACTCCCGCGTCTTTGTTGATCACGATGATGTCGTCATCGACATAGACAACATCTAAGACCACTGATGCATCAGGTCCTGGAAGAACAGGAACAGGAATCTTGTCGAGATCGACAACAACTGTTTGACCCTCTTTCAGACGCGATTTTCCAGAAGTCACGACAGAACCATCAATCTCCGTCCCACCATCAGCAATGAGTTTGGTTGCATCAGAGCGAGAGATATCTGCAATCAGCGATACCACGCGGTCAATACGTTCACCGTCTAACGCAGCCGGAACTGTCTCTTCAACTTTCATATGTGCCTCTCGAGACGTTTCGCTTCCCTGTACTCGCGGAATAAACCCAAAATCAATACACCTGCGCCGACAGTGATCGCCGAGTCAGCTGCGTTGAACACAGCGAACCACTGAAAATCAATGAAGTCCACAACATGCCCATGCAGCCACCCATCACCACGAAATACGCGATCGGCAAGATTTCCGATGGCTCCACCGATAATCATTGCAAGACCGTATGCAGCAAAGACTGTTTCTGCACGCACAGCAGCACGAATCAATAACGCCACTGCAACAAGAGCAACAATGCCCACGACAGGACCAAGATCTTGAGCTTGAGAAAAAGCAATACCGCTGTTGAAGCCCAATGCAAAACGAAGCGTCCACACCACATCAATGGTGCGACCATCATCTAAAGCATTCACAGCCCATGATTTTGACCATTGATCAACAAGGACAATGAGGGCAACAACAAGCGCCAAGCGGCGCGGAGATGGCATGGAAAAACTGGGCGACCTAACGGCGGCCCAGTCCACCAGCACGCTCGGTCACCAACTCGGTCGCCCACGGCAATGCCTTAAGGCGCTCACGAGGAATTGGTGAACCCGAAACACTGGAATAGCCGTATTCGCCAACCTTCATACGAGCCAATGCAGCATCAATCTCTTCAACTGTCTGACGAGCAAATGCTGACAGTGTGAGGTCCTGCTCGCGCTCCACCACCATGGTGTCGCCTTCGCCGCCTTCATCGTCAAATTGCACGTCGCCCATTTCAGCATCGGCGATCATCGCATTTGCTTCATTCTCAAGACGATTTGCCTGGCCGACCAACTTGATGCGCTCGTCATTCAACAACTCGCGCTGAGAAAGCAAAAACTTCATGTCGAAATCTTTCGTGGCGGTGATGCCGTCTTTCGTTTCGCCCTTGACAATCACGTGACGCTTTGGTGGTTCGACCTTCTTCAGCGGAATTCGCGGTGGCATCGCTGGAGGCATAGGAGCAGCAACTGGAGCTGCCTTCACTGCAGCAGATGCAGCTTTCTTAGCATCAGCCTTCTTTGGCTCAACCTTGGGGGCTGGCGCAGCTTTCTTTGGATCAACCTTTGGTGCTGCTGCTTTCTTCGCAGGAACAACCTTCTTGGCTGGTGCAGCCTTCTTTGCAGGAGCCTTCTTCGCAACGACCTTCTTCGCTGGTGCTGCCTTTTTCGCAACAACTTTCTTCGCGACAACTTTCTTGGCTGGTGCAGCCTTCTTTGCAGGCGCCTTCTTCGCAACAACTTTCTTGGCTGGAGCAGCCTTCTTCGCAGCGGTCTTCTTGGCTGGTGCAGCCTTCTTCGCAGGCGCGGCCTTCTTTGCCGGAGCAGCCTTCTTCGCAGCGGTCTTCTTGGCTGGTGCAGCCTTCTTCGCAGGCGCGGCCTTCTTTGCCGGAGCCTTCGATGCCACCTTCTTTGCTGGCGCCTTCTTAGCGGGGGCCTTCTTCTTGGTTGCCATGATGATCTCCTTCACCGAACTTTCGCCCGTGTTGCCCCGAGAGGCTACGACCCGAAAGGGGGTAACTCAACGACTTACAGCAACAAGTACAGCGATGGATGTCCCTTCAATGGACACGGTGCGCTCGAGGCTCGAGTTCCACACCACCTCCACCGCAAGGGTTTCACCAGCAATCAGAGCCTCATGAGGGGCCAATTGAGCATGAACTGCGTCATCGGCCCCCAAGGTCAAAACAATCCGATCAGAGACGTTGAGATCGGCATCTCGGCGAGCTTGTTGCACCGCGCGCACCACGTCTCGGGCCAAACCTTCTGCCTCCAACTCTGGCGTGAGGGTGATATCGAGAAGGACGACTCCTGCACCACCAGGCAATGGAGCGCTGGCAGAGTCCGACTTCGTGACCAATTTGAGCGCATATTCACCTGGCTGCAAAGTCTCCCCTGCCACCAAGATCGTGTCGCCGTCTTGCGTCCACTCGCCCTTCTTCACCGCGACGATGACCTGTTGTGTGTTCTTTCCAAGGCGAGGTCCCACAACTGCTGGCACCACTTGCAACTCATGTGACGCGACAGCATCAACATCAGCAGTCAAGAGCACCTCGCGAACATTGACTTCATCTTTCACGATGTCGAGATAATTCTCTAGGGACGACGCATGAGGCGACGCCACCGTTAACGAAGCCAATGGCAAACGAACGCGACGGCTGTTCGCCTTACGAACCGACAGTGCAGATGAGCACACATCACGCACCATGTCCATCGAAGCAACGAGTGCTACATCACGTGGCAATGAAGCCGAGGTGGGCCAGTCAGCAAGATGCACACTCGGAGCATCAGTGCCGTTCAACCCTGTACTGATCTCGTCAGTAATCAGTGGCAAGAGTGGAGCCGAAATCTTTGTGACGTAATCAAGAACCGTGTGCAATGTGTCAATGGCATCTTGATCGCCTGCCCAGAAACGATCACGACTACGACGGATGTACCAGTTGGTCAGGACGTCGAGGAAGGTGCGAATCGTTTGGCACGCTGCGAACAGGTCATAGGAATCCATTGATGCCGTGACACTGTCAATCGTGTCGGCCAACTTGGACAGCACATATTGGTCGAGAACATTCTTCGAATCAGTGCGGACAGAACCGGTCTTGCCCTCGGCATTGGCATACAGCGACAAGAAGTAATACGAGTTCCACAACGGCAAGAGCACTTGACGCACCGTGTCACGCATTCCCACATCGGTGACCGAGAAATCTCCGCCGCGCAGAATCGGTGATGACAACAGATACCAACGCATTGCATCAGCACCATGTGAATCAAAGACACCCATTGGGTCTGGATAATTGCGAAGGCTCTTTGACATTTTTGCACCGTCGTCACCGAGAACAATTCCGTGACTTACACATGAAGCAAAGGAAGGACGGTCAAACAGTGCCGTTGCAAGAACATGCAATGTGTAGAACCAGCCGCGCGTTTGGCCGATGTACTCCACAATGAAGTCACCGGGATAATGGTTTTCAAACCATTCGCGATTCTCAAACGGGTAATGCACCTGAGCAAATGGCATCGAACCACTTTCAAACCAGCAGTCAAGTACTTCAGGGACGCGGCGCATCATTGACTTCCCCGTTGGGTCATCAGGGTTCGGACGTACCAAGTTGTCGATACCAGGGCGATGCAAATCAGTGACGGCAACACCGAAATCATTACTGAGATCTTCAATCGAGCCATACACGTCGATACGTGGATAGGTCGGGTCATCGCTCTTCCACACGGGAATGGGAGAACCCCAGAATCGATTACGACTAATTGCCCAGTCACGAGCGTTGCCGATCCACTTTCCGAAGTTGCCATCCTTGATGTGCTCTGGAGTCCAGTTGATGTTCTGGTTCAACTCCACCATTCGGTCACGGAATGCAGTGACTTGTACAAACCATGATGAGACCGCGCGATACACAAGCGGCTCCGCACAACGCCAACAATGTGGGTAACTGTGGTTGTAGGTGTCATGGCGAATCACCACACCCATTTCTTTCAACGCCTTGATCACGTCAGGGTTTGCATCAAACACATGACGGCCTACCCATGGAGTGATTTCTGCGGTGTACTGACCATGCTCGTCCATCGGACAGATCGTCGGAATGCCCGCTGCATTGCACTCGTTCTGGTCGTCTTCACCAAACCCTGGGGCCATGTGTACAACGCCCGTGCCATCCTCGGTCGTCACAAACTCTGCACCGAGCACCTGGAAAGCATTTTCTGTATCCGCAAAGAACGGGAACAAAGGTGTGTAACGGCGACCCACAATCTCTGAACCCTTCAGAGTTGCTACTTGCTCTGCACCTTCGAGTTCTTTTTCATATCCGCCGAGACGTGCAGCAGCCAAGATGTACTTGTTGCCATCGGGGTGAGCCATCACTGCGTAATCAACATCGGGACCCACTGCGAGTGCGAGGTTCGAAGGCAACGTCCACGGCGTGGTCGTCCACGCAAGAATCTTCTCCCCTGTTTCCAATTGGAAGGACACGGTGAGCGCAGGATCTTGACGATCGCGATACACATCATCCATGCGAGTTTCGGTATTACTCAACGGAGTTTCACAGCGCCAGCAATATGCGAGTACGCGGAAGCCTTCATAGATGAGGCCTTTGTCCCACAATGTACGGAAGGCCCACATGACACTTTCCATGTAGGGCGTGTCAAGTGTCTTGTAATCATTTTCAAAGTCAACCCACCGTGCTTGACGCGTGACATACCGTTGCCATTCGTCGGTGTAGCGAAGAACGCTTGTGCGACATGCATCATTGAACTTGTCAATACCGAATTCAGTGATTGCCGGGTGACCAGCGATGCCAAGTTCCTTCTCTGCTTCGACTTCTGCAGGAAGACCATGACAGTCCCAACCGAAACGACGCTCGACTCGACGACCCTTCATGGTTTGATAACGAGGGACGGCATCTTTCACGAATCCGGTGAGCAGGTGACCGTAATGCGGAAGACCATTGGCAAATGGCGGACCGTCATAGAAGATGAACTCGTTGTCACCACTGGGACCGGCATCGCGCGCTGCCACGCTTGCTGCAAAGGTCTGGTCACGTTCCCAGCGAGCAAGGACGCCCTCTTCAAGGCGAGGGAAGTTCGGCTGAGGGTCGACCTGCGGATATGTCACGCCGTAAGGCTAGGGCGCGGGCTCCCCACGCCCACGGAACCTCAATGAATTCGGCGGGTTATCGAACGAGAATTGAAGTGAGAACTTGCAATCCGATGATGAGCACAAGTGGAGAAAGGTCGAGTCCGCCCAATGGGGGCAAGACACGACGAATCGGCGCAAGGACTGGCTCGGTGATGCGATGTAAAAACGCAACCACTGGCGCAAGTGGGCTGTCATAGCGAATGGGAAAGAACGACAAAATCGCACGAGCGAAAATGACGAACACGTAGAGCTGAACCAGTTGAACAAGAATCATGACAACGCCAGCTACTTAGTAGCCGCCACCTGGCTTTAGCAAGTAGACGCCGGTACCGACTTTTTCCATCGTTCC
The DNA here is from genome assembly GCA_009702755.1 of Actinomycetota bacterium. Taxonomy (GTDB): domain Bacteria; phylum Actinomycetota; class Acidimicrobiia; order Acidimicrobiales; family Ilumatobacteraceae; genus UBA2093. The sequence goes on along the minus strand of WLHL01000002.1, from coordinate 28,453 downwards.
ACTGAGTGCGTAACACATGCCACTTGCAAAGTCGATCACACGACGAGCCATCTCACGATCGGCACCTTCGAGATTGACAATCACGGGAACGCCTTCCTTGAAGTGGTCAGCAATTTCTTGTGCTTGATTGAAGTTGCGCGGGCGAACAGTAACCGTGTCGCCAACTGCGGGGACTGGACGAACTGTTGGCGCAGTGCGAGGAGCACCGATGGGGCGAACTTGCAAACCAGAATCATCGGGACGACGCGTTGCACCTGTGTCATCGACACGTGTGGGTCGCGGAGCAGGACGCTGTGTTTCTGACGAGTACTCGGGGTCGTATCCACCGCGACGAGTCAGTGGCTCGGTGCCTGGTGCTTGACGCTGTGGCCGCGCTGGGCGCTCATATTCCATCGACATGTCGTAATCGTCATATGCCTCATCGCCATTGAGACCTAGATAATCCATTGCTTTACGGAGAAACGACATGCTGAAAGGCTAATGCACTCGTGCATTCCTATGTGGGAGTTCCGAGCCAAGTTTTGAGGCCAAGTTTTGAGCGGAGCAACCGAGTGTTTTTCAGTGCGTTGTTCGGGCCCCAAACAGCCGACTACCGATGCGAATCATCGTGGATCCACACGCGACCGCCACCAGATAGTCGTCCGACATTCCCATGGAACATTCAGCAAGGTGCAGCGAATCAGCCAATGATCGCAGGGACAAAAAGGCCTTTTCTGCCTCAGCAATGTCGCCCGACGTCGGCCCAATCGTCATCAGACCCCTCACCACTAATCCTGCGTCCTGCCCCGCCGCCAGCAACGACTCGACCTCTGCGGGAGCAACACCGGACTTGGTGTCCTCATTGGTGGCATTCACCTGCAGGAGGATTTCCGCCCCCGGAGCTCGCTTCCCAAGCTCTGAGATCACCGACAGTCGGTCGACCCCTTGCCACAGCGAGATGTAAGGGGCTAACTGACGAACCTTGTTGGACTGAATTGCACCAATGAAATGCACCGGCAGGTCAATGGGTGCTTCCGCAACCTTTGCCAATACTTCCTGGGCGTAGTTCTCCCCCACGGCATCACACTGAGCAATGACTGCAGCTCTGATTGCATCGTGACCGAAAGTCTTCGTCACAGCAATGATGGCCACCGGAGACGAACTCGCACGTGCGATTTCGCTACGAATCTGTTGCACTCGAAGAGCGACCTCTTGCGGGTCGATCACGAGAAGTCTCTACTTCAGGAACGAAGGAACGTCGAAGTCGTCGTCATCATCTGACAATGGGTCAGAGTCAGAGAAGATGTCGCGCACATTGCTCGTCGGACGAGAGTCAGAAGAGCGTGAACTGCTGGTGCGAGTTCCGAACCCAGCGTTGCCGCCTGCCGATGAGTCCCATCGTTCAAAGCCCGCTGCAATAACAGTGACCTTGATTTCGTCGCCCATCTCGTCGTCGATGACGGTACCGAAGATGATGTTTGCATCTTGATGTGCAACTGCGTGCACAACTTCTGCTGCTTCGTTGACTTCGAACAAGCCCATGCTGGATGGACCAGTGATGTTGAGCAAGATGCCACGAGCGCCGTCGATTGCTGCTTCCAGCATTGGACTGGAGATTGCATCGCGAGCTGCAGTCACTGCACGCTTGTCGCCACTTGCGATACCGATGCCCATCAGAGCAGAGCCTGCACTGGTGAGAATCATCTTCACGTCAGCAAAGTCGGTGTTAATCAAGCCTGGGGTCGTGATCAAGTTCGTGATGCCAGCGACGCCTTGCAAGAGAATCTCATCGGCCATCTTGAATGCATTGACCAATGATGTCTTGTCGTTTGCAACCGTGAGCAAGCGATCGTTCGGGATCACGATCAACGTGTCCACTTTTTCCTTGAGGCGCTGGATGCCGTTGTCTGCCTGAACAGCACGGCGGCGACCTTCGAACTGGAACGGACGAGTCACAACACCAATGGTGAGTGCACCCAATGCTTTTGAAATCTCTGCGATGACTGGCGCTGCACCTGTTCCGGTACCGCCACCTTCGCCCGCAGTAATAAAGACCATGTCGGAACCACTGATGAGCTCTTCAATCTCTTCGCGATGTGCTTCTGCTGCAGCACGACCCACATCGGGATCGGACCCTGCACCAAGGCCGCGCGTGAGGTCACGACCAATGTCGAGCTTGACGTCTGCGTCGCTCATCAACAATGCCTGGGCATCGGTGTTAACTGCTACGAATTCGACTCCGCGCAGACCAGCATCGATCATGCGGTTGACAGCGTTGACGCCGCCGCCGCCGACACCAATTACTTTGATGACAGCGAGATAGTTCTGTGGTGCTCCGGCCATGAGCCATTTCCTCCGAAGAAACGTCCAAAAAGGACTGTGTGTCTCAATGTTTCCACAGTGAGCGCCATTTTTGTGGGAATTGCGGGCTTTAGTCCCTAATACATCCCCTATTAACGCTGCTGAATGGTCGGTTCGCCTGTCGAAACGTCAACAACAGCCAATGTGGCAGGGTCTTGGCGACGGAACAACACAACAACTGCCACCAGCTTGTCTTTGAGATCAGACGGCGGGCCAAAACGCACAACAGTCCCACCCTTAAGGATCATGGAGAGCTCCCCACCGCCCGTGAGATCTAACGCTTTTACCTTCGGGCGAATCTCAGAAGGAAGCGCAAGAACTAATTGAGCAGCAGCACGGAACACATCGTCTGCCACGGCGCCGGCTTCAAGACTTGGACCCTGCCCTCGTACTTGGAGATACTTCGTGGGCCAACCAGTAAGAACCGTGATGACATGGCCACGGGCATCGACAACCCGCGCCTTTTGATCTGCCCCGAGATACCAGACCACAGGGACTCGCTCGGCGATTTCAACAAGTGCTCCCCTCGGGAAGTCGGTGGTGATTCGCACTTCGGACACCCACGGATCTTTCAGCAGTTGTTCCCGAGCCTTTGCTGTATCAACGGTAAATACCGATGCACCTTTCAGCACGTTGGTCACTTTCTCCACTGTGGCGGGAGAGGTGTACACCACACCTTCAAAGCCCACATTACGAATTGCAAAAAGTGGAGAGGCCAAGACACCCATCACAAACACAATGAGACCGACAATCAGGCCGCCGAGCTTGAGCCACTTGACCCGCTTCAGACGCTCGCGGCGTTCCCGTCGACGCTGACGCTCATCGAATCGCGGATCAGGACGGTCATCATCCACGATGACAACGCGATCAAGATCTTGATCATCAATAACGACTGTGCCACCACTGTCATCGGACATGTCAACGACGTCAGCGCCACGTGCCAATGGCTTCAACAACGGATCTGCAGGAGCAGGCGTGAGGTCATACCCGTCATCGCCACCAATCACAATGACATCAGCGCGATACCCATCTGAATCATCTGGCGTGAGTGAGATCACTTCAGCATCCGTGAATTCAGAATCCGTCACCGCCGCATATGGCGTCGCGGTATCCAGTGGCATCAGGTCTTCAGTGAGATCCTCGGTCGGATCTTCGCCGTGAGGACTCTGGACCGGTGGTCGCTGCACACCCTTTGTAGGCCCAAACAAGTCGGACAACTCACGCAACACTTCATCACTGACTTCCGTGACAGAAATTTCTGCTGGTAGTTCTTCAGGATCATGATCATCATGGGAGTTATTCACTGACATCTCCCATCAACAACGCCAAGCCATGGCTGGCGTTCACGCGATCAGGGTCGGTGTGACGAGGATCAGCAAAACGACCCATGACTTCTTCATCAAAACCAAGCAGACACACTTCACTTCGCAAAAGAACACCGTGCTGCTTCAACACAGTGTCTTGCACATGTGACATCACTGCGACAATGTCGGATGCTGTCGCCCCATCAGACGCCTGAATGAAATTCGCATGTTTTTCTGAAACGCGTGCTGCACCCAATTGGAATTCTCGTAATTGACACGAGTCAATGAGAGCGCCTGCGCTTCCAGCCCCCGGCGCAGGGTTCACGAAAACAGAACCGGCATTCCGTCCACCTGGTTGATGCTCACGACGCCATGCAACAACAGCATCCAGTTCTTTTTGCCCGTCAGACACTTCACAGCTGGTGGTCGCCAATTTTGCTGCAGCCACGATGTGATGAGACGCAAGTGCGGAACCGCGAAAATGCAGGCCCAACTGCTCAGTCGAAACCGTGGTGCAGCGACCAGACCGCAAGGACACCACTAATGCAGATTGCAACGAGTCGACCATCTCGGCACCGTGTCCACCGGCATTCATTCGTACGGCTCCACCCACGCTTCCGGGAATACCTACACACCATTCCAACCCGCCGCGGCCAGCCTTCACTGTACGGCGGGCCAATACGGGCATCGTGACAGATCCTGCAACAACGACATCATCTCCATGAAGTTCAATAACTGCTTCGTTTGCGGGTGCAGAAACGAAAACCACAAGACCATCCACCCCATCGTCAGAGATCAAAGTGTTGCTGCCTCGACCCACTACGTGGACAGGAACATTCTGATATCGCGCAGTCACTGCTGCGAGTGCTTGCAGATCTTCTAAGGCAGACACAGTCACCGTTGCAGCGGCTGTTCCACCAACGGCATACGTTGTGAGATTGCTTAATGGACGATTAACAAGAACCTCAATGCCTGCCGATTGCACTTCAGCGATCAATGCATCAAGTTCTGCGCGTGACATCACTGCCCTGCCTTTTGCAAGTCATCGGGGAATGTTTCAATGTCGCCACATCCCATTGAGATACACACGTCACCAGACTGAATCGTTTCTGCAACAAAATCCACAATGTCTTGGCGCGTCGGCGCCCACACCACATGTGCCGCGGGATGCGTAGCACGAATTGCATTGACAACTAATTCACCGGTGACACCTTCGATAAATGCGGTTCCTGATGCATACACATCTGTCACAACAACGATGTCGGCTTCACCAAAGCAGTCGGCATATGAGTCTGCCATTGCTGCAATGCGGTGAAAGCGGTTCGGCTGAAAGACCGCAATTGTGCGGCCCGTGCGAGAAGGATGGCTCGAGGCGGCAGCGATGGCCGCTTCAATTTCAGCGGGTAAGTGCGCGTAATCATCAATCAGCAAAGCTCCGCCGAAGTCGCCGCGTTCTGTGAACCTTCGAGCAACACCAGAGAAAGAAGCAACAGCCGAACATGCAGTGTTGGCATCGACTCCGAGACCGGTCGCCATTGCTACTGCTGCTGCGATATTCATGGCGTTGTGATCACCACGCAAAGGAGACACACACATCGTGTTCTGTCCGTCAATGTGAAGTGAGATCTCGATGCCATCTGTCGTTGGCGTCACTGCATCGATCCGCACATCAGACGCTGATGCTCGGCCAAATGTTCGCAGTCTCTTTTGAGCCGCGAGCGCTTCGATCACTGGACGACTCAAGAGATCATCGGCATTTGCGACGACATATCCGCTAGTCCGTTGTGCTGCATCAACGAAGCACAGTTGCACCTGTTCAAAGGAACCGAAATAGTCCAAGTGATCAACATCAATATTCGTGATGATCAGATTCTCCAATGGCAGAACGTCCAGTGTGCCGTCGCTCTCATCGCATTCAAGAACAAACAATGGTCCATTTCCATGGCGCGCTCCCACTGGCATGCCACCGACTTGCCCACCCACAATGCACGAAGGGTCTCTTCCTGCAGTGACCAAGATGTGGGTCAGAAGTGCTGTGGTCGTGGTTTTCCCATGAGTACCTGCAACACCAATGCTTTCTGTGATCGCACACAATGACGCAAGAAGCCCCGAGCGATGACGAAGAGGAATTCCCCTTGTGCCTGCCTCCACAAGTTCACTGTTACTCGCTGGAATCGCAGTCGAGAACGTGACGACATCAGCACCATGAACAGCTGTGGCACTATGCCCCAGCGAAACAGCAACACCTTCGTGACGCAGAATCTCAATGACTTCTGAATCACGCATATCTGACCCCGAGACCTGATGACCGCGCGCGGCAAGGAGACTTGCGAGTGGACTCATGCCTGGCCCACCAATTCCGACAACATGACAGCGTCGACTGACCGAGAGATCAATCAACTCTTCAGGTTGGCGACGTGATGGCAACGGAGACATGGGTAGTCCATTGTTCCACGCGACAGTGGTCAGAGAGCGGCGTTCCTGATGACATCGACCAAACGGCTACTGCGATGGGCCTCCCCCATCTGTCGAGCATTTGTTGCCAAGCGATTTCGTGCGTCTGAATCAAGCAAGATGTCCACAATGGCCTTCACTGCCGAACCATCGGTACATTGCGACTCACTCACCACACACGCTGCATCAGCATCACCTAACCACTGCGCATTCAGTTTCTGATGCCCATCTGCACTGACTTCCCACGGCACAACCACCGCGGCAATTCCTACTGTGACAATTTCTGCAACCGTGCTGGCGCCGGCACGCACCACAAGAAGGTCCGACGCTGCATACACCTGAGCCATGCGACTCTCGTACCCCACCCGCTGGTACACAACCCCGTCAGGGACAGTTGGTGGCGTCTCATCGACAAAGCGCTTTCCGCAAATGTGAAGAACATGAATGCGAGGAATCGCAGCGCACGCTTCGAGCAATGACGGCACCAACGCATTCAAAACTCCCGAGCCAAGGGAGCCACCCATCACAGTGACCAGTAGGGCGTCGGATTTCACTCCTAGCTCTTCTCGAGCAGCAGACCTGCTGGCCACAACATCAAGGTGGCGCAACGCTGAACGCACGGGAGCACCAGTGACGGTGGCACGAGGAAGATCAACACCAGGAAACGCAATTGCAGATACTGCAGCATGTTTTGCCTGGCGGCGAGTAGCTAGTCCGGGCATCCGGTCATAACTCACACAGACCAACGGAACACCAGCAGCAATCGCTGCAGCCGACATTGGCTCGCTGGCATACCCACCCACCGAGACGACAACACGGGGTTTCCATTGCTTGATGAGCGCTCGGGCCATGAGACGACTCCGCAACAAACGCACAGGAAGAATCAGATTACGGGCAATGCCTTTCGGGCTCATTGAGCGCTGGAGACCTGAGATTGGCAAGTACTTGGCTTCGATCGGAGAACCCTTCATCAGAGACTGCTCGACGCCTCGGCGTGAACCGACATATCTCAATTCCGAAGAATCAATTCCTGATTCCATCAAGGACTCAACAATGGCTTGCGCTGGGATGAAATGCCCACTCGTACCACCACCGGTGACTACTGCAAAAACCACGAAACGCTGCGCCTTACTTCTTTGCGTACCGAGCAACGTTCAATAACAAACCAATTGCAGCTAACGAAGCGATCATCGAAGAACCACCGTATGAAAGGAACGGAAGAGTAAGACCCGTCATTGGCATCATCCCGACAACCCCACCGATGTTGACAATGGCTTGAATCCCAAACCACGCAGAGATTCCACCAGCGATGAACGCACCGTGCATATCCGAGGCAGACAATGCAATTTGAATCCCGAAGAAGACCAACAGGAGAAATCCACCAATCACCAAGATGGTCCCCAGAATCCCTAGCTCTTCTGCAATCACAGCAAAAATGAAGTCGCTATAGGCAAGTGGGACATACCCCCACTTACTGGTGCCAGAACCAATTCCTGTTCCACTCCACCCGCCATTGGCGATACTCAGCAGTGCTTGATACACCTGATATCCACTGGTTGCCTTGTTCGCCTCCAAGTCGAGGAATGCAAGCAAGCGCTCACTCGCACGTTGCGCATAATTGAGAACAAGCACGCCGATGAAGAAAAGACCAACAGACGTCGCAGCCACTTGCCGAAGAGGCATCGAGGACATGTACATCAGAGCAAGAACAATGCCAGCAAAAATGATTGCGCTGCCGTAGTCCCTTTGAAGTGCACAGAGACCAGCAGTACCCCCGAGTGCGATCAGCAATGGAAGCAAGACAGATGCCTTGATCTCTACCAAACGATGACGCGTTGACATCAGATTCGCACAGAACAAGATCAGTGCGATCTTCATGAACTCAGAGGGCTGAAAACGGAACGGACCAATGTCAAGCCAGGCCTTCGCGCCGTTAATGAACTGACCTTTGAAAAGAACAATGGCATTGAGAGCAACGATGACTGTCGTGACAGTGCCCAACAATTTTCCGTTCTTCCACACACTGTATGGCTGGCGATATGCCATCCATCCGGCAAGTGTGCCGAGAAGGACCCACACAAATTGCTTCGTGAACATGCTCCACGCTGATGACCCAGAGTGAAGATTTGTGACAGACGAAGATGACAACACCATCACTAAGCCAAGAAGAACAATCAGAAAAACAATAATGATGATCCAATAAAAGGCCGGCGGTGGCTTCTCAAGCGACAAACGAGAGTTCTGCTTATCGGCGATACCAGTGCGACGCAGAACGTTCAGCCGTCGATCTCTCAACGATTGCTGAGTACGAGTTGTTTCATTTGCCATTGGTCACTCCCCTGCCAAAATGCTCACGCACACACTGAGTGAAGTGTTCGCCACGCTCGTTGTAATTGCGATACCAGTCATAACTCGTGCAACCAGGCGACAGCAGAACCGCGACACCTGGTGATGCCATCGAAGATGCCATCTGAACAGCACTCTGCATGTCTCGCGCGGTCTTCACCTCGCACACACCGTCGAACGCAGCCGCGACAAGATGCGCATCATCACCAATGGCCACCACGCCCGCCATTCGATGAGGCTCCGTTGCCATCTGAGAGAGGTCGAGATCTTTGTTCCGTCCGCCTGCAATCAGTACAACAGATTCAAAGGCACGAATGGCCGTGAGAGCAGCATGAGGACTTGTGGCCTTTGAATCATCGAACCACGCGCTTCCATCAAAATCCCCAATGTGCTCAATGCGGTGATGAGCCGAAATGAAGTTTGACAGGGCTGTAGCGAGGCGACCTGCAGGGACAAGCCCTGATTCAACCACTAACGCAGTTGCAGCGAGAGAATTCGTGATGTCATGTGGCATGGAACGCCACAGATTCTTGATCTCACATACGGGTCCATCTGGCGACACAAGTTGTTCACCTTGTACGCAATACAGAGCATCAGACATCCCAAACGAGACCGTACGAGCCAAAGAGCGTTGCGCAGCTGAAGTAATGAGTTCATTCCCAGCGGGAAAGACTGCGACGTCTGAATCAGCGACGAACTTCCACATCTGTTCTTTGGCAGATGCGTAATCGTGAATGTCCGCATGCCAATCAAGATGGTCCGGAGCAAAGTTCAGCCATACCGACGCATTGCAACGAAATTGCGTTGTATACCTCAACCGAAAACTGGAACATTCAACAACGAACACATCGACATCACTATCGACTGCTGCGACAAAAGGAAGATCCGTGTTTCCCACTTCTGCAACACGGAAACCGTTCTCCCGAAGAAGATGCGCAGTGATCATTGTGGTTGTTGTCTTGCCGTCAGTACCCGTGACACCCAGAATGGGTCGTGGTCCGCCAACTCTGCTCTGCTCCCATTCATAGGCAACATCAATCTCGGTTCGTATGGCTATCCCCCGCCGCGTTGCCGCAACGATGGCAGGGTGCGAGGGAGGAACACCTGGTGCTGGCATCAACGTATCCACTCCTTCAAGAAGCGCGTCAACAGCACCATTGACATTCATATCAATCAGTACTGTGCCAAGTTCATTGGCCAATGCCTGATGCTCACTTGAGATGCGATTGTCTCCCAGCGTCACCGAGATACCACGCGCACTCATTGCCCGCGCAACCGCGGTACCTGTCAATGCGAGCCCAAGGACGGCAACGCGCTGCATATCTATCGACCCGCGAAGTTGTCGGCGATGTTCGTGAAGTCAGCGATGAATATTCCGAGCGCCAAAGCAACAAACACACCAGAGATAATCCAGAAGCGAATGATGACTGTCGTCTCAGGCCAACCCAAAAGTTCAAAGTGATGATGTACAGGCGACATGCGGAAGAGTCGCTTCTTACGACCCGACGCCTTGAACACCGTCATCTGCAACGCCACAGAGCCTGACTCCATCACATTCAGTGCACAGATAATGGGAAGCAAAAGATGCGTGTTGGTCGTCACGGCTAACAGGCCGAGTGCCGTACCGATTCCGAGTGCTCCGACGTCGCCCATAAAGATTCGCGCGGGTGCGGCATTCCACCAGAGGAAACCACCGCATGCACCAGCAAGTGACGCAGAGAACACAGCAAGGTCGAGCGGGTTGACCAAGTGATACACATCGGGATTTCGGAATGCCCAGTACGCAATGACAGTAAAAGCGAGGAAGCCAAACAAGGCAGACCCTGCCGCAAGACCATCGAGACCATCAGTGACATTGACTGCGTTGGTTGTTGACCACACCATGAATGCTGTCCATAACACCCAGACAATGTTGGGCAACTCCCAGCCCGGGAAGTCAAAGCGGGTGAAAGACAGGGTTTGACTGACGCCAGTACCGAGCCCGAGCCAGACCATCACCAGAATCACTAAGCCGAAAGTGATGAAGCCCTTTTTCTTCCAGAAGATTCCGCGGTTGTGAGATTTACGCACCTTGAGAAAGTCATCAAGAAAACCCATGGTGGCAAGAATTGCGACGCCTGCCCACATGATCATCGCCTGATCAGAGAATGCGATGCCATCGCGAAGATGAGCGGCAAACCAACCAATGAAGGCAGAAAAGAGAATTGCAATCCCACCCATCGTGGCGGTGCCCTGCTTCTTCATGTGATGGACAGGACCATGATCCTCAGAACCGAGGATGGGTTGTCCCTTGCCAAGATTGTCAAAGAACGAGATCAGACGGCGTGTACCAAAAAGAGACAAGAGCATCGAAACAGCACCAGCTATGAGTACAGCAATCACAGTTCGCTTCCCTTCTTATGTGACAGCGCCGACTTCGCAACATCGACATCATTAAATGGATAGTGGACGCCAGCGACCTCTTGGGTCGCCTCGTGTCCCTTTCCAGCAATCACCACTATGTCACCACGCCCAGCCATTGAAATGGCGGATGCAATGGCCTGGGCACGATCAGCCTCGACATAAACCTCACACGATTCACGAGAAATACCACGAACAATCTGTTCCATGATTAATGCAGGATCTTCACTTCTTGGATTATCTGATGTGACAATCACAATGTCAGCTTCCTGGGCAGCGGCACCCATTAACGGGCGCTTCCCTGCATCTCTGTCACCACCACAACCGAATACAACAATGAGTTTGTGTGAACACACTGCTCGAGCCGAAGCAATTACTTGTTGTAATCCATCCGGGGTATGTGCGTAGTCCACTACAACAGAGAATCCCAGTTCGTTCGGAACAGATTGGAAGCGCCCAGGAATCTGGCCCAATGAAGCGCAGCCATCAATCATTGCGTCGACGGGGACTCCTAACTGATCACAGGCTGTGACTGCTGCAAGAGCATTCATCAAAGTGAATCCTCCACCCATTGGCAATGCGATGACATGGTTCTTCCACCGAAAGGAAACACTGTCAACACGAATGGTGACGTCCGAAACATCCGACTGTGCAAACGGCACCATCGGAATCGCTGCAACGTCGAGAAGTAATTGTCCGCGCGGGTCATCACTGTTCATGACACCAAGCACAGATTGTTGTGGAGTGAAAAGTTTTGCCTTTGCAGCAAAATACGCTTCATCTGTCTTGTGATAGTCAAGGTGATCGCGCGAAAGGTTTGTGAAGACAGCGACATCAAACATCACTCCTGCGACACGATGCTGGTCTAGTGCATGTGATGACACTTCCATCACAACATGGGTGACACCTTTTTCGACACATTCATGCAGAAAAGCTTGGAGATCAATGGCTTCGGGAGTTGTCCGCACATTGGTGAGGGTTCCCATCACTTCTACGGATTTCCCGTCAGCGCGCAAGATGGAACCAATAATCGATGCCGTCGAGGTCTTCCCATTGGTACCCGTGATTCCGACCGTCGTGAGGACACGAGCAGGAAACGAGAAAGCTGCAGCCGCGAACAACCCCAACACTTCACGCACATTCGGCACCGTCATCACCGCAACAGTCTCAGGAACTCCCTCTACTGGCGAATCAACAAGCAATGCACACGCACCGCGCGAGATTGCGTCTAGTGCAAAACGATGACCGTCAAAAGATTCACCGCGCACACAACAGAACACATCACCAGCCGAGACAGATCGTGAATCTTGAGTGATACCGGTGATTGTCGTATCAGTGCCCGATAGCACGACCGAACTAGCAGTGGCTGCGCTTAAAGCACTTGCACTAACAGGGGAAATTGAATACCGCGACATGTCTGCACAACACCTTTAGTGTCCGGCAGACTTCACACCAGGTGCGCACCCTGTGCCTGTACCTGTCGCCTGAATGCCAAGTTCATGCATCACTGTGGGGACAAGTCGTGCAAACACTGGTGCGGCCGCAGTGCTACCAAAGCGGTCACGCGAAGAAGCATCGGGTTCGTCAATACTGACCAGCATCGTCACACGAGGATTTGCTGCAGGAAAGAAGCCGACAAAAGACGCGAAGTAACGGCGGCCACCGCCATCTGTGGTGTACGTACCGTTGCCCTGCACTTTGTATCCAGTTCCGGTTTTGCCAGCGACTTGCATGCCCTTAACCTTCGCGTTCGTTCCCGTGCCATGACAGATAACGTCACTCATCATGCTGATCATCGTGTCCGCCGTAGCGGGTGTGAGAACAGAACGAGTTGTGCCGGCGTCAACGTCACGACGCTTACCGGACTTATCGATTGTTGCGGAAACAAGTCGCGGCGCTACATATGTTCCCTTGTTAGCAACAGTATTTACTCCCGCAATGAGCTGCAGAGGCGTCGCTGCAAGTCCGTAGCCGTACGAAACAGTGAACTTCTCAGTGCCTCGCCACTTACTTGCATCAGCCAAGATGCCGCGGCTTTCTCCGGGGTAACCCAAACCTGTCTTTGCGCCAAAACCAAAGGCTGCAAGATAGTCATGAAGTCGCTGTGGCGGAATCTTCTCTGCAGCCATGATCGTGCCGATGTTCGAACTCTCTACAAGAATGCTGCGAACATTCATGTCAATCACACCATGTGGCCACGCATCACGAATCAAGAATCCGTCGACTGTCCTTGATCCTGGAACCTGAAACGCTGTCTCTGGGGTCACTGCACCTTCATTGAGTGCTGCACCGATGCTGAACACTTTCGCAACAGAACCAGGCTCATACGCTTCGACGGCTGCAAAGTTGCCCGTTGCCAACATCGCAGTACCAGCATCATTACGACGAACATTCGACATGGCGTAAATCTCGCCAGTCACTGTGTCCATCACAATTGCGGTTCCGCCCTTTGCGCCCAAATTGTTCACTCGTGCAAGAAGTTCAGCATCTGTATGAAACTGAATGTTTTTATCGATCGTGAGTACTAAGTCATCACCAGGGACAGGAGACGAAGTTGTGCTGTTCACGCCGGCGATAGAGCGACCACGTTCGTCAACTTCACGAACAGTGCGGCCATCTTTGCCTGACAAAATCTTGTTGAACTGCAACTCAAGACCAGAAGTTCCAAGTCCATCAGGGTCGGTTTTGCCGATGAGTGCTTGCGCAACGCCACCTTCAATTTGTCGCGAGGGTTCTGTATACGAATAGATGCCAGGCAACCCGAGACCTGTCAGAACAGCAGCCTCTTCCTTCGACATTTCGCGAGAGATGTAATGAAACTTCGAACCTGGCTTGGCAAAACTTGATGCCATGGCAGCTTCTTTTTCGGGAGTCAATTGCAGGAAGGGAGCCAATGCACGAACCGTCGCAACTGGGTCGACAATCTCGCGCGGGTCTGCATACACAGTCACGCTGGGAACAGACAATGCGATCTCATTGCCTTTGCGGTCAAAGATGACACCGCGAGATGCACGAATGATGTTCACCCTCGTGCGCTGATCAACGCTGGCTTCGTAGTAGCCAGCACGATTAAACGTCTGCAGAGATACAACACGTGCAGAAATCATGATGAGCAGGATGGAAAGAAGTGCGAGAGAGAATTTCAGACGCTTCTTGATGCGACGGTGAGCATCTTTTGATGTGATCTTGTTGGTTCGAAATTCATTCGGAACTTCTCCAGAGAACGCCATTTTTGTATTTCGCCAAATGTCGGAAGCCAATTGCGACACTGCAGTTTCAAAGACACTGCTCTGTGGCGCTGCTTCACGCGACTGGGAACGGGTGCGCGACGATCCTTCACGTGGTGCAGTTGAGCGTGAAGAAGCCGGACGTGAAGAGTGTGAACGCGACGAAGCCGACCGAGGGCGGGAGGAACTTGACGATGATGGGCGCGAGGAATTTGAGCGCGAATCAGCGGAACGCGACGAGGAGGCCGAACGTGATGACGACGCGCTACGCGAGGACGACCCGCGAGCGCTGGAGCGTGAGGAACTTGAGCGTGAAGAACTAGACCGAGACGAACCGGATGAAGAGGCTCGCGGCGTGGCCGAACGGGCGGTTGTCGAGTGCGACCGAGTGCCACGACGCGTTGGCTCGCTTGAACTCACGGTGCACCCACCACTGTCTTCTTCAATCGACCAAATTCATCCAGTGGTGATTCATTTGCCGCCACAACATCTGCATCAACTTTGCCCACGGTGGATGCAACCTCTGCTGCAATGCCAGGGGGAATGTTTACGATTGTGACGCCCAGGCTTGGGACCATGCCCATTGCGCGAGCTTGCTCTGTCAGAACTTCTGGAGACTGCAAACTTGCGCGTTCCGCACGAAGTGTGTCGAAATGCTCGCGAGCACGGGAGATGTCGTAGTTCAACTTGTCAATCTTCATTTGTTGCTGGGCCATATGCGCACGTACCGCAACGACCAATCCCATCGCAAGCAACACAGATGCTGCACCGACAGCAAAGACCACATAACGACGATCCTCTTTGGGAACAACTGTGAGCCGTGGACGTGAGTCCTCGTGACGCGGGGCAAGAACTGAAGAGAAACGGAATGCAACAGCCATGTCAGTTCATCTCTTCTTGCGGAAGCTTCTCAACGACACGCAGCCGGGCAGAGGTCGAACGGGGATTTGTGAGTTGCTCTGACTTAGACGCTTCACGAGAGACGCGAACACGCTTCACCGTGCGAACGGCAGAGCAACCACACGGAAGATTCGGAGGACATGTGCAGTCCCCTGTCTCGGCCGTGCGCATCACTGACTTCACGATGCGATCTTCACCAGAGTGATACGACAGAACTGCAAGTCGAGCACCTGGTGCCAATGCTGCGATTGCATCACGTAACGCAATCGGCAAGATGCTCAGTTCCGAGTTCACTTCGATACGAATTGCTTGGAATGTGCGCTTTGCAGGATGACCACCGCGACGCCGTGCAGGCGCAGGGATGGCACTACTCACCACGTCAGACAGATGCGATGTTGAGCGAATAGGTCGTGACGCCACAATCGCTTTGGCAATGCGGTCCGCGAAGCGCTCATCGGCGTTGAGGCGCAACATCCGTGCAAGTGCATCAGCGTCATAGCCATTGACCACGTCGTCAGCACTGAAACTTTGTGAGCGATCCATTCGCATGTCCAACGGAGCATCAAAACGATAAGAGAATCCGCGTTCGGCAACATCGAACTGGGGCGATGACACGCCGAGGTCGAAAAGGGCACCGGCCAACGAACCAATGCCTTCTTCGGCCACGACGGTGGCAAGCGAATCAAAGCGGGCACGCCGGAGGGTTGCGCGTCCGCCACAATCAGCTTGAGAAAGAACCGCTGCTGCAGCGGCGAGAGCGACATCATCTTGGTCAATGCCAAGCAAACGAAGCGCAGAGTGCGCACGAAGAAGTGCGACAGAGTGTCCGGCACCACCCAAAGTGGCATCTAAGAACACACCGTTGTTCATCTCTGCAAAAACATCGACAATCTCAGCGAGCATCACCGACTCATGAACGAATGCAGCGTTCATGACACCACCTGTGCCATTGCTGTGGCGACCTGCGGTCCCCGGCAGCTTTCCGGATAGCGAGTGCAGCCCAGATTTATCCCTGGGACGTGCGCGATGGCAGCGGGCGGAGTTGATGCAAACCACCGTGCCATCCGGAAAACTGCCCGAGACCGCTGGTCCAAGGCGTGTTGATAGGTCAGTCGAAGCATCAGCGATCACGCGCCCGCTCCAGCGATCTTCTCGGTGCCGGCACTAATGGTGCGCTCATGGCGCTCCGGCTCCCAGATTTCCACTCGGTCAAAGGAACCGGCGACAACGACTTTGGCGCCCAGGGAGATTCCCGCGTAAGCACGCAACTTTTCGTCAATGTTCACTCGACCCTGAGCGTCAATGGTGACTTCCACAGTGTTCGCAGCCAAGGCACGTCGCTGTTCTTGGCTCATCTCGCCAGAACGAACCTTTTCCAACACCTGAGCAACATCGCTCTCGAAGGCCTCAGCGGTCATGACGTCAATGCACTTGTCACGTCCAAAAGAGAGGTAACAGCGGGGCTCTAACCGAGGGCGGAATGCAGCAGGCAACGCAAGACGACCCTTGGGGTCTAACTGGCGCTCATGCACTCCAACAAACACAGTTTTTCGCCTTCCCAGGGGGAAGTTCTCCGCCTCCACCTGTGTGACAGATTACCCCCACTCCTCCCCACTGTCAACCACTATCCCCCACTTTTCTCCACCAATCCCCCCACTGCTCCCCACCACCCCTCCACAGGGCACAGCTCCGCCACTGGCAGTTGTTCTCAGAATTCTTCGGACTAGGCCGGAAGAGCGTCGAAAACGGCGGACACGATGTCAGCCGCATCAGCGGAAATGGTGGCAACAGAAAGCGACGAGATCTGCTCGCGAATATCTGTCGCAGTCAACGAAGACACCCATGCCTCTGGACTCCACGAGCGATACAACACGCATTGCAAACGTGCACCGTCTCGCCCGCGTCGTTGGCTAATACCCACCAACTTGTGTTCACCAACGAAAACTTCGCCGGGAGAAGTACTGGCAAAACACACACTGCGGCCATACGTGCCAGCTGTGAACTCACCGCGATATGTCTCTGCCTGCACCCATGGTGACAACGCTTCGCAGAACACATCACCGAGCCACAACATCGACGCACTCACGTCGTCGACGAATAAAGGATCGTCTCGCGGAATTGTGATGTCAATCCACACCGACTCTGTGGGGTGCACAAAAACCGCTCCACCGCCACTGCGTCGACGAACAACCTCGAGACCAAGATCTGCCGCAGCTGCAGCATCAACATCGCCTGTTTGCTGAGTAGAACCCAGAATGATGGCCGGTGCTTGCACCGTGCACCACCACAATGCGCGCGTCGGGGCCGGATTCAATGCGTGAAAATCAAAAGCAGACCCCTGCCAATCGTGGCGTACCCACGGAGATTGGCGGTTGGTCATGGCTCCACTCTTGCCGTTTTAACTGGCACGAGCCAAGTACGGCTTCCACTCCTCGGGAATACGAGGAACGGAATACATAATCCAGGACAGTTCCCGAGGGGCTTGTGGCGGATGCGCCAGCTTCATCCCGGCTTCTTCTGGAGTGCGGTCACGCTTACGAAGATTGCATCCACGACATGCGGCAATGACGTTGTCCCATTCATTTTTTCCACCGCGTGAACGAGGCATCACATGATCGATGCTGTCGGCTGCTCCCCCGCAGTAACCGCAGATGTGATTATCGCGAGCAAATACGGCCCGTCGAGACATCGTGGTGCTGCGCTGATACGGAACTTTCACCATGTATCGCAAACGAATCACAACTGGTGACTGAACAGAGAAACGCTCCGAGTGAACTCGGGTGCCGTCATCAGCCACGATCTCTGCTTTATCGAGCAAGACAAGACAAATGGCGCGACGCGCGGAGACGACACTGAGCGGTTCGTACGTTGCATTGAGTACGAGCGCGCTCCTCATCACTATCTCGCCCGCAACCGAGAGAAAGAAGAAGACCGTCGTGCGATGAACATCAGCGAGCCTGATTCCATTCTTTGCACCACGCGAGATAATCGAGCACATCGATGGTGCGAACTTCTACATCCCTCGAACCGTGTTCGCCGCCATATTGGGTGACGAGTCGGAACTCGATGTAGTCAGCTGGTGGAACTGGCAAAAACGGTGCCCGTCTCCACCAACCATCAGGAGACAGACGAAATAACTGGCGCAATGCAGTGCCCCACAAATGAGGTCTCACAGCAACGGCGAGAATTGCCGAGGGAGTGACCAGTGACTGCATACTGCCCACAGTACAAGACAATCAGCCGTGCACTCCGAAGAGAAGCACTAGTCCCGGGGGAAATTAACGCGAGGTCGTGGGATTTTCTGCGCAAGGTCTTGCACACCAGCACGACCGATGAGGCGAAGTTGGCGCTCAATCAACATCGCGAAGAACAACATGCCGATAAATGCACCGAAAGCCACGAGGTAGTGAATCTGCAACGTTGCAACGATCCCGACGAGGCAGGCAACCATGCCCAACAACGACCACCACACACGCTTGGCCGAATGGCTGTAGAGACCCTTCGACGACACTGCCGAGGCAAACTTCTCGTCAGCACTCAGTTGATGTTCGATCTCCCGAAGGATTCGTTGTTCGTCGTCAGACAATGGCACGACTTGATTGTCTCACTCTGAGCGCCCAAACACAAAGCAGGAATGAACCAATTTCTTCCCTGTTCCGAGCGACATGTCACACAGTCACTCACCATTGGCTTCTGGCCCAAAGGGATTCTCCCCCGGACGACGGGAATCAAGGGTGCTGGCGGGACCAATGAGACCAGGGCCAAACTTCTCCGCAATGGAGTCGATTGCCCGACTGGCGGGGACCCATTGCTCCTCGACATCTTCGGGGCTTTCTCCCCCATCGTCAAACAACCGTGGCGCAGCTCCCGCACTTTCACCGAGTTTTTGGGCGTGTACCCCAAGGAGACGAACACCTTGCGAGTAATCCAGAGATGCGAGAAGTGGCTCTAATGCAGCGACCATTGATGGCCCCGTTGTGAGCGGAACAGAGGGAGTTGTTGACCGTGTCACAGATTCAAATGATGAGAACTTCACTTTCAGCATCAATGTTCCTGCAGCAATGCCGGCTTCACGGGTGCGACGAGCCACGGCATCACACAGACGCACCAAATGATGATGCAGTTCTTCGTGAGTAGTGATGTCACGCGAGAACGTTTCTTCATGCCCAATCGACTTCGCCACCCTCTCGGGCTCTACTCGGCGATCATCAATGCCATGTGCCAGTGCATAGAGATGACGCCCATGGGAATCACCTACTGCACTGACAAGAATCGGAAGGTCGATTGCTGCGAGATCGCCAATAGATCGGATGCCCAATGTGTCCAATCGCTTCAAGGTGGCAGGACCTACTCCCCACAAACTTTGCACGGGTAATGGATGAAGAAACTGAATCTCATCGCCGGGCAGAACTTCATACACACCAAAACCGGGTTCGATTCCGCTGGGACGAGCTTTGGGTTTTGCAAACTCAGAAGCCATCTTTGCGATGAACTTGTTGGGGGCAATGCCCACCGTGCACGGCAGCTGGGTGTGTTCAAAAACGCGTTCACGAAGCAACGCTGCAACTTGCTGCGCATCCCCCAACAAAGAACGTGCTCCGGTGACATCAAGAAATGCTTCATCAACAGAGATCTGCTCGACCAGTGGAGTCACCGTCTCGAAGATGTCATGTAGTTGATGGCTCACTTCTAAGTAGTGGCTCATGTCGGGAGGCAAGAAAATTGCATCAGGACACAACCGACGAGCAACGGCCGACGACAAAGCCGAATACACACCGAACTGGCGAGCTTCATACGACGCCGCCGACACGACCCCTCGACCCCCGGTGCCACCCACAACAACAGGCAATCCCCGTAATTCAGGGTGACGCAATAGTTCCACCGATACGTAGAACGCGTTCATATCAATATGCAGGATTGAACGATGGTCGGTCACTTCTTCTGACGCTAGTTCAGCAACAGCAATGCCCGCCTACGATGGGCAGGTGCCTCATCAGTCAGACTCACTCTCCGCTCTCCCCTCAACGGTGGCGCGCGTCCTCGCATTCATCGCCATCCTCGTCGGCGGACTCGCCGGTGCACTGATCGGATACGCGCTCGTTGACATTCAGGCCGAAGATGCCTCTGGCTTCCTTCTCGGTATCGGCATCCTTCTTGGCTCCGTCAGCAGTGCCGGCGGCACAGCAGTTGTCGCAGTGCTTGTTCTTCGTGCATTAGGTGAATGGCGAGAGATCGCTGACAAGTAATGAGTCAACTCGGTCTTGGCAACGAACTGCGCTCTATTGCTGAACAGTTAGCGCGCGCAGCGGGTGACATGGCACTTGCAGGACGCAAGAGCGGCGATGTCACTGCCACGACGAAGTCCTCCCCCACCGACATGGTGACGCAGTACGACAAAGCAAGCGAAGACATGATCACTGCTGGTCTTCGTGAATTACGCCCCGACGACGGCATTGTGGGCGAAGAAGGCGCAAGCCGCGATGGCACCTCTGGCATCACGTGGCACATCGATCCCATTGATGGCACCTCAAACTTTTATTTCGATATTCCCATGTGGGCTGTATCTATTGGTGCCGTCGATGAGCACGGCCCCATCGCAGGTGCGGTGTATGCCCCAGCTCTCGGAGACATGTTCACCGCAGCGCGTGGCGAAGGTGCCACATTGAACGGAAACCGTATTTCAGTGAGAGAGAACACGATTCTCAGCGATGCGCTCGTGTGCACTGGCTTTAGCTATCACGTCAGTCAACGAGAAGTGCATGCCCGGCGCGTTGCAACCATGGTGGGCCAGATTCGTGACATTCGACGTTTTGGTGCAGCTGCAATCGACTTGTGCTTTGTTGCATGCGGTCGACTCGATGCTTACTTCGAAGAGCACCTCAATTCATGGGACTTGATTGCTGGACAAGTCATTGCAACTGAAGCAGGCGCCATCGTCACCAATTTCTCAGGCGACACCGTGACACCGCAACAAGTGCTTGCAACTCAGCCCGGTGTGCAGAAAGCTCTTATCCGACTCATCGCAGATTCCACAAAGGCATAACAATGGGTGTTGTACTTGCATTAGACGCTGGCACAACGGGTGTTCGTACTCGTGCAGTCTTCGATGACGGACGTCAATCGTTTTCTGCTTATCGAGAGTTTCCGCAGTATTTTCCTCAGCCAGGCTGGGTGGAACACGATGCCAACGAGATTTGGGATGCGATTGCAGCCACTCTTGCTGAGGTTGTTGCTCAACTGAATGAGCCCATTGCAGCGATTGGCATCACCAATCAACGCGAAACGATTCTCGCGTGGGACCAGCGCACGGGAGAACCGTGTTCGCGCGCCATCGTGTGGCAAGACCGTCGCACTGCCGCACGGTGTGAAGAACTTGCTCCACATCTCAGCACTGTTCGCCGCATCACTGGATTAGTTCTTGATCCGTACTTCTCGGGCACAAAAGCTGCATGGATTGCCGCTCATCATGATCTTCCGCCAGCACCTCATCTTCGTATCGGCACGATTGATACATGGCTTGTGTGGAAGTTGACGAATGGCGCATCCTTCGTCACCGACCCGAGTAATGCCAGTCGCACCATGTTGTTCGACATCACCACCATGCAGTGGAGCGACGAAATGTGCGCACTCATTGGTGTGCCACGTGAGGCACTCCCCCAGGTGCGACCATCAAGCAGTCGTTATGGCGTCACAACAAATGTTCCTGGTGTTCCGAGCGGAATTCCCATCTCCGGCATTGCAGGCGATCAACAAAGTGCTCTCTTCGGACAGATGTGCACACAACCTGGCATGGCAAAGAACACGTATGGGACCGGGAGTTTTGTTCTGCTCAATGTCGGCACAACATGCCCCACACCAACAGATGGAATGTTGACCACAGTTGCGTGGGATCTTGGCGATGGTGCACCGGTGTACGCGTTGGAAGGTGCCATCTTCGTCACGGGCGCTGCAGTGCAGTGGCTACGCGATGGACTCGGCATCATTCGCAATGCATCTGAGGTGGGCGAACTCGCTGCAACGGTTCCTGATTCTGGTGGCGTCTACGTTGTTCCAGCATTCACTGGACTTGGTAGCCCATGGTGGGACCCATATGCGCGAGGAACAATTGTGGGCATCACCCGCGGAACAACAAAGGCTCACATTGCTCGCGCAGTCATTGACGCAATGGTCTTTCAGACTCGTGACGCGATTGATGCGATGACAGTTGCTGGTGGCGTCACGCTGAATGAACTGCGTGTTGACGGCGGAGCAGCAGTGATGGACGCCATGCTGCAACGACAAGCAAATGAATTACGGGTTCCCGTGTTGCGCCCGACCGACCACGAAACAACAGCATTAGGCGCCGCGTACTTGGCAGGACTCGCAGAAGGTGTGTGGTCAAGCATCGACGAAGTGTCGCAAATGTGGCAACTGGATCAACGTTTCGAACCTGCAGAGGAAAGTGGCAATCACGCCACGTGGCTACGTGCCGTTGAGCGGTCTCGACATTGGGCTCAGGACACTCCTGAATAGTTCACAGCTGGCATATGTGCCACTGACAAATAGAGCCAGTTAACCGACTACTTCTCCGACGAGCAGTGCTGCACCAATGGCGCCCGCTTTTTCTCCGAGCGAAGCAGGAACAAGACGCGGATGTGGTCGCATCGCAGACGAATAGAGCGATTGCGAGAACTTTTCTTCCAGCACATCAATTCGTGTGGCAAAAGATTCGATGACTCCTCCACCAATCACAATCACTTCGGGATCACAAATATTCGTGAGGCTCGCAAGACCTTCAGCAATCCACGATGCAAACGTGTTCACCACTGCCGTGGCCTCGGCATCACCTGCGTGAAACTTCTCGAACACTTCTTTGCCATCGACGCCACCACTCAGCATCTTGAGCGCGGACCCTGATGCATACCGCTCCCAGCAACCGCGTCGACCACACGGACATTCAACACCGTCACGTTCAATCACCATGTGGCCGATTTCTCCGGCGAAACCATTTGCACCGCGCTGCAACTGACCACCCATCACAATGCCGCCACCGATGCCTGTACCGAGAGTGACCATGACTGCATCACGGGCACCCATCGCGGCTCCTGATTTCCATTCACCAAAGGCAGCAACCGTTGCATCGTTTTCAACATGCACTGCGATACCTAATCGCTCGCGCAACTCGGGCCCGACCGCGATGTTGTGTGCGCCTTTCATGTTCGGTGACGCTTTGATCACACCATCTGCTGTGATGAGACCCGGCACACCAACGCCAAGAGTTGTTTCGCCTTCAAGTTCACGAAACATCTTTTCCAGAAGGTCAATGAGTTCTGATGCGTGAGGCGTGGGATACCGCACCTCATGAACAACCTGGCCGAATGAATCAACGATGACGCCGAGACACTTTGTGCCGCCGACATCAATGCCTACGTGTTTCACGATTCGGCGCGGGCCTTCAGTTCCTTCACTGCTTCGATCAAGATGCGAGCCTCGGCACGACGCTTGACGAAACCTGGCAACGGCACCACGAGATCAAGTTCCAATTCATAAAACACTTGTGTTCCGCCATCAATTTCAACGAAGGAGTACGCACCATTCAACGCACGCATAATGTCGCCTTCGACGAGATGCCACGACAAGCGTGATGGCGCTTCTGAGTAGTCATATTCCAAGGTGTAATGAGTGCTGCGACCAAGAGCTGAAGCTCGGTACTCCACGCGTGATGGACGACCTTGATCATCACGTTCACGAACAGTGGCTTCTTTGACGTCCTTTGCCCAATCGGGATAACTCTCGAAATCAAGAACAATCTGAGTGCACTTTTCAAGAGGTGCATCAATGAGCGTGGTCTGAGCGGCGCGATCAGTCATGGTCTTCATCTTGCCCGTTCGGAGAGGCCTCAGGCGACACCCTCTGTGAATTTGCTGCAGAACGGGGTGCAAACTGGCCATGGAACGCAGCCCAGAGTCCGTTCAGACCCAAACCCAACATCGGAACCAGAATGCCAAAAGCCAAGGTGCTTCCGCTCTTACCGTCAGTGGATGGCCGCATGCCGGCAGTCACCAAGCCAATGATCACCTGCAGTGTCAGCAAGCCATTCATCTGGCGAGCAACTGACTTCGGAGCACATTTGTCGATGAGGAAGTACATCGCAGCAACCGAGATGTTGTCTTCACGACTGCGTTGCACTGCGCTCCAGTACCCCCACAAGAAAGCACAGACGCCGACAGAAAAGCTGGCAAGGCACACAACAACAGCAATGACTTTCCAGGGCTGTTCAAAATAGACCGCGGCGAGAACAGCGGTCACCAAGAACAATGCGGTGAATACTGCATTCACTCGAACAATTACTGCGCCCTTCACGTCACCCATCATTGCCCCACTTTCAAGACATCACCTAAACGGCGTGCAAGAACGTCGTAGTTGAATTCACTGAGGGCTCGTTCACGGGACGCAACAACCATGGATGCTCGTAGTTCTGGATTATCAAGGATGTCAACAATTCGTGCGGCGAGACCCGATGAATCATCAGGATTAGTCATCACGAACCCCGTCACTCCATCAAGCACTGCTTCCGCTGCTCCACCGCTGTCGCCCGCTATCTGCGGCACGCCACAGGCAGCTGCTTCCACAAACACAATCCCGAAACCTTCTTGTTCAAGACCACCCCAACGATTGCGACACATCATCGAGAACACATCGGCACATCCGTATAACGCGGGCAAGTCGTCATGGGGCACTCGTCCGAGGAAAGTAACGGGAGCTCGCATCTCGGCTGCCAGTTTCTTCAATCTGTCTTCGTCACGACCTGTACTTGCAATCACCAATCGCAGGTTTGGACGATGAGGTGCCAACTGCGCAACTGCCTTAATCACAGTGTCGAAACCTTTTCTCGGCACGAGTCGACTAATGCCGAGAATGATTTCTTCGTTTTCTTTGAAACCGAAATGTTCACGCGCCGCTCTTCGTTGAGCAGAAGACAACGGAACAAACCGATCAGTGTCAACACCAGGTGGCACCACAGTGATGGGCAACGAACGAGATGCAGCATGCTCGCCTTCTCGCGCCGGATACCCACCAGCAGCAATGATGTGTTCGGCACCACGCAACACACGACCCAACACCTGCTTTGACCCCGGCAAACGACCCGGCACCGTGACCTCAGCACCGTGCAACACCACCATGTACGGCAGTTTCAGCGATGGCCCCACAAGACCAAGCGGTAATGCAGGATCAAGAACAACAAAATCTGCACCGAAGTCCTTGGCTATTGCGTTTATACGCTGCACCATCCACGGATGCGGCAACAACACCGGCTCTCGTGTCCGTTCAATGCGATACGCCTGCTGTGCATCAAACTCTGCAGCACCTTCGTGCGGACTCGTGAGAACCGCGAAAGAATCAGACGGCAAACGTCGCCACCATTCCCACAGAAGAGATTGAATGCCGCCAATCTTTGGCGGGAAGTCATTGGTGACAAGAAGATGCTTCATAGGTCGCCCCGCAAGGTTGGCAGATGCGCAAGTTCCTCGCCGACCAATTCATCAGGATCATCAAAATGAAGAAGTGAATTGAGTCCTAGACGGGCCGCCACCCACACAGCATGGGCACGAAGCTCTGCGCGTTCGTGAGACAAATAACGACGCACCACTTCAATGACCGCCTCATCAGTTGGGCTGGCAATGTTTCCCAAGATGATGAGCAGGTTTCTCCGCACCCACGTCATGTCACGGCCGTGCACATACCAACCGTCACACGCTGCTTCCAATGCATTGTCATCAAGATGAAGCCAGGACACAGCATCAATGAATGAAACGTGGTTCGACATCGCAGGTTGGGAACCACCACGCTTTGTCGGCGGGCATACTGTTTGGCAGTCGTCGCAACCGTAAATGCGATCAGCGAGCGCCACACGATGCGTGCGATCAAAGATGCCGGGCTTTTGCAAGAGCCACGACAAACATCTATTTGCATCAATCACACCTGGCTCGATGATGGCGCCCGTCGGACACGCAGGTTGACATCGCACGCATGTTCCGCAACCGTCTTCCAATGGCGTCGCAATCGGCAAGTCAGCAGTTGTCACGATGCACCCAATCACCATCATGCTTCCTTTGCCCGGCACCAAGATGTTGGCGTTACGTCCGAACCAACCAAGACCAGCGAGGTAGGCAATCTCACGATCAACAATGGAGTTGTCGTCAGCAAACACTGTGGCTCTGTGGCCATCTATGCGCAACTGTGCGGCAACTTGTGTCAACGATGCTTTGAGGTGTCCGTAGTGGTCGTCCCATGCGTAACGAGCCACTCGTGCCAACGGTGCATCAGTGCTCTGCGTCTCTGGTTCATCGAATGCATACGACCGCATCCCCACGATCACTGTTCGCGCTTCATCGACCAACTGCGCTGGATTCGTCGAACGTTCCGGACGCAGATACGTGAACTTCATTCCGTTCACAAGACCGCGTGATTGGCGGTTGTGCAGTTGCTCCAAAGCTCGGTGCATGACACCTGCCGGAGCCACACCCAAAACATCGAGTCCCGCCTGAAGACCCAACTCATGCAACTGCGCCCAATACTGCGCCCCAGATGGGGCGTTCGAGGCAACCAGCTTTGGGTTCTTCGGAGTTCGGTTAGCCGACGGCACGGTGCCGAAGCGTAGGCACCAAACCGGCCTGAGCGAGCAAACGAATCTCTCGAAGCTCTTCCAGATTGAGAATGACAGCCCCAGATTCGGGCATATCGCACAAAACACTCATCATGCAGTCCCCACAGGCATCGGTGTCCTTCATGACGCAGGTGTCGCACGAGATCATGAGAATTGGCTGATGGGCTTCTGTGGCGGTGTGTACTGATGACTTGTCTTCCATGCCCATCACTCTCATCAAAGGGTGTGACAAGGTTGCTTGAGAATGCGGATGAGCCGCAACAGTCCGATGTGAAGCAATTCTTTTAGCCTTAGTGCAGTGACTATTGTTAATAGGTGCTCTTTAATAAAGTTACCAAACTGTCGTCCGCCATCAGTTGCTTCCTCGTCGCAACTGTTGTGTTGATTGGGGTGGGCATTATTCGTCCTCAAATAGCTTCAGCGGCCATTGGCTCCGACCTGAACTTTCAAGCCCTTTCGTTTCAACCAGAAGCCGACCTCTTCAGGGCAAGCTCGGATCTGAGTCCCGGGTTTACCCGAAGGTATGAAAATGTCGCAACAATCGGTGGCGCAGTGATTGATGCACGAGTCACGATCGTCAGCCAAAGTGGCAATGTCAATAATGAACTTTCCACATTTGACCAATACGACAACACTCAACATCTTTCCGCGCACACTGAACCAAGCGGAAGTGCAGAGTCTTCAGGAAAATTTCGTATCGATTTTCTTGCGGATGGGACTGATACTCCAGTCGTACTTCGCAATATTCGTTCTTCAATCGCAGATATCGATGCGCACGAA
The DNA here is from genome assembly GCA_009702755.1 of Actinomycetota bacterium. Taxonomy (GTDB): domain Bacteria; phylum Actinomycetota; class Acidimicrobiia; order Acidimicrobiales; family Ilumatobacteraceae; genus UBA2093. The sequence goes on along the minus strand of WLHL01000002.1, from coordinate 1,055 downwards.
TTTGGGACTTTCTTTGGCATCTCTCGATATCGACTCGCAACCGGAACCCAACTCAGTCGATCTGGTTCGACCGCTGGTGTATTTCGCTTCCATAGTTCGACAACCGGAGGCAGCAACACGGATGAGCTCAGAATCCTCGAGGTTGATTACGACGCGACAAGTTCAATCACCACCGAATTTGGTTGTCGCTCGAACGCAAATGGAGTTATTGGCGCAGGCGGTAAATGTGGCTTCACCGTTGTTATTGGCACTCCAGTGCGAACACTTGGTGTTGTCGAAACTGCCGTTGCTCGCCCAACGTACACCGTCACATACAACTCAAACAATGGCACCTCAGGGTCAGTTCCTGCTTCGTCGACAGGGACCAACGAAATAACGATTGCAGGCAACACAGGAGCACTCTCCAAATCTCCGGGAGTGTTTTTAGGCTGGAATACATTGGCAAATGGAACAGGGGTTTCTTTCCCACCCGGATACACATTCGTACCAACGGAGAACATGACTCTCTATGCACAATACGGGCCAGTTCCATCCCCGCCCACCGCGGATAATGAAACTTCGTCTGGCCTCGTTGACGTGAATCAGACCATCAACGTTTTGGTGGGCGATACTGCAGCAACAGGAGCATTTCTCAACCCGAGTTCCATTCGACTGTGTGCTACTGGAACACCTGATGTCAGTTGCACTTCTACCTCGCTTCTCGTACCGAACGAGGGCACATACACGGTTGATCCTCAGACAGGAACAGTGACTTTCGATCCTTTGTCTACATTCGCTGGGACGGCTACACCAATCAAATATGTGGTGGCGGATTCAACTGGGCAAATTGCTTCAGCGTCAATTGCTGTCACAGTCGCGACACCTTCAGCACCCCCCTATGACCTGTCGTACAACCTTGACGGAGGCACAGGAACAACGCCAACAACAGTGACAGGCCTCAACCAAGGCGACACCACAGTGCTCGCAGATGGCACTGGTTTCAACAAAACCGGATTCACGTTCACAGGTTGGAACTGCGACAACTCAATCGGCGCCAAAGCAGCAGGATCAACAGC
>WLHL01000019.1 GCA_009702755.1 Actinomycetota bacterium | reverse complement strand
CGAATGATTGCGACGCCGGAGCCGCCGGCTCCACCTGCTGTACAGCCAGCGGTACCACCGCCACCGCCACCGCCGGTGTTTGCTGTGCCAGAGACGCCTGTTCCTGTATTGACACCAGCGCCGCCACCGCCTGATCCGCCTGAGCCAGCAAGGCCGCCGCCCCATGCTCCACCGCCACCGCCACCGCCATACGGGGTGGATGTGCCTGTGATGCTGTTGCTGAAGCCGTTGCCGCCAGCAGAAGCATTTAAGCCCGTTGCTGCACCATCAAGGCCGCCGGTACCGCCAGTGAATGCCGTACCGCCTGAACCGCTTCCAGTTCCGCCGGGAACAGTGGTGTTTGTCCACCCAATGCCACCGCATTTGTTGTCGGCCCAATGGGTTTGACCTCCGATACCACCGTTACCAGTGAACGTGTTCGTACTCCAGGAGACACTTGATGCTTCACCGTTGCCGCCGTCGCGAAGAGTTGTGACATCAGTGCTGTTGCCCGTGTCTGCGCCGTAGCGACCGGCACGACCGCCGGCGCCCACAATCACGGTTAGTTCTGACGAAGAAGAAGCTGCCACTCGTTCGGCGTAGTAGCCACCACCACCAGAGCCACCGGAGCCCACATTTTCGCCAGCGCCACCGCCACCGCCAACAACGAGAACGTCGACACTCTCAACACCAGAGGGAAGCGTGGTGATCTTGCAGCCAACCGTTTGGGTGACACGCAAATACGTAAAGCGACCAGTAGTGGTCGATGTCGTCGAGCATGCGCCGTAATCAACCGAGACTGCAGTCGCTGAGACTGTGGAGGATTCCTTAAACGAAGTGTCGCCGCTGAATGTGGCTGTGATATTTCGTGACCCAAATGTCGACGGGTTCCATGTGCACGACGCAACGCCACTGAGGACACTTGTTGTTCCACATGCACTAATCACAGTGCCGTTTTCCATGAATGCAACTGTGCCTGTCGTTGTAGATGGTCCGGTGACATTTGCAGTGATGGTGTAGTTGGTTCCCATGACTGGCGAGGCAGGCATTGTGCCAAGTGCAATGGAAGAGGTTCCCCATGTAGAAGCTGTCGCAGAGATAGATGGACGATTCGGTGCAGCGGAGTCAACGGGAGTGACACGCGTGTCGTACGACGTTGCAGCATCTAAGCCCGTCACTGTGGTGGATGTACCTGATGTGCTTGCAGAAAAAGTTGTCCATGTGGAATCGGACGCCTTTTTGTATTCCACCTTGTAGCCACTCACGCCTGTGGTGTCTTGCGGTGCAGTCCACGTCAATGCAAGCTGTGATGTGCTGCCGGTGGAGACGGTTCCGGTCTTTGCTGCGGTCAATGTTCCAGGGCCATTTGCACCGAGTGCAGTGTTATTGAAGTTAAACCCCTGCAGGTTGTAGGCACGTGCGAGATAGTTCTCGACTTGACGAATTTGTGCGGCAGTGAGTTCGCCGTTATAGAGAATGATCTCTGCAGCGTTGTAGTCAGACCGTTCGTCAGCATAGGACAGCCCCTGCCCGCCAATTCCGAAGTAGCCAAGGTTGATGGCAAGTTGAGTATCAAAATTCTGCGCGGAAGCGGTGGTGACCTTGTTGAGACCATTATGTCGGAACAAGGTGTTCTGGTCTGTCATCAAGTTCCAGTTCAACATGTTTGTTCCGTTGTTGGTGTCCGCTGTGAGCCATGTGCCGTGCCACGCAACACCTGCATTGCCGCTCCAGTAACCGGACAACCAGTTCGAGTTCACGCCATCGAGAATTCTTTTGCGCGTTGTGCCTGAATAGCGCGTCACTTGGAACAATGTGTATCTGTTCGTCGTTGTGGGTGTGAAACTTGAGAATCGAACTGCGTCGGCAATGCCGCCACTGAGTGTGCGAATTGTTCCTGCAGTTCCATTTCCTGTTGTAGTTGTGACGGTAGGAGATCCAGAGACTGATACCGAGTGGCGACCATTGCCCGAAGAGTCCACCCATTGTTTGCGAGTGGAGTCGAGTGTTTGGAAGTCTTCTGCCACCATGCGATACGCAGGCGTTCCAATCGATGCGGGGAATGCATCAAGTGGATCTGTGGTGTAGCGAATCATTGCAATGCCGCTACCACCTCGGCCACCATTTGTCTGCAAACCCGCACATCCAGCACCACCACCGCCACCAGAGTTCACACGGCCGGGAAATCCTGTCGTATTCGAATTGGTTGATCTGGCATCACAACCGTCACCGCCGCCAGACGCACCCAATATTGAGGACCAGTTGTTGCTACCACTATCCCAAATACCGCCGCCGCCGCCACCGCTGTATTCATTCACAACACCAAGGAAATAGTTCACTGCTCCAACCGCGCCCGTGGTTCCCCTAGAGCTAGCACCATTTGAAGCGGTGCCACCGCTACCACCTGCAAATCCACCAGTAGATGTACCACCAGCTCCACCTAGTGAACCATTTGGTGCGCTCACACCGGCTTGGCCACCATTTGCACTTATCAACTGTGTGGTGCTTCGTGAAACAAATGACGATTGACCAGATGTTGAAGCGGCACCTTGCCAAATGCCTGGACTGCCGCCATCACCTACGCGAATTGTCAAAATTTCACCAGGTGTGACGACGATTCCGTTTCGTGGGTGATAACCACCGCCGCCACCACCACTTCCGCCATCGGTACCGCCGCCGCCACCACCACCGACAACAAATCCATCAATAGAGGTAACCCCAGCAGGTACCTGCCATTGGCAATAGCCCGCATCGGTAAAACGCTGCACGGTGTGACCACCTACAACAGTTGTTGCTGTTGTTGTACATGTGGATGCATTAGTGAGCAATGTGAAAGATGATGATGTTGTAGTTGCACCGTTATCATCGGTAGCTCGCACGGTGATTGCTTGCGATTGTGGCGACTCAGTTGCAGTTCCAGAAATCACACCTGCAGAAGAAAGTGTCAAACCACTGGGCAATGTTCCCGACTGCACGGCGTATGTATACGGACTCACACCACCTGATGCAGAGAGCGTGAGTGAATATGCTGTGCCCACTGTTGCGGTAAGGCCCGCTGTGGGAGCAGCCAGAGTTGGTGCAGCGCTCACGCCCAATGTGACATCTTGTGTCACCGCATAGGGACGGAATTCCGCGACATAAGCAATTGAACCTGAACACGTGCCGTCATCACCAGCGAGATTATTCCATTGGCTTGCGTGACAATCTTGTTCAAAACCCCCATTACCGCCATTGGGTTCGGTTGAGTTCCACGGCAAATGTGCGCCCGGTAACTCAATGTTGTCAAAACCACTTGTCTGATTCGCATCACGCGTGCGCATCATCCATTGACCTTCGTTAATAGTGTCGTTAAGCGCCGTCCAAAACGCAGTGGTGGTGATATTTGTGTTCACCCAAGATTGTTCAGCTGAAGTTGTAATGGATACAAGAGACCCTGGAACACCGCCAAAACTTAATGATGCGGAAGTTGATTCAGCATTTGCGTAATCAGCTGCTGACCGCAACAAGTAAAAGTTCCCGGTGCTGGCGTTGTACTTGTAATTAGAACTCGTTCCGTTATTGGCAAGCTTGGCGCGATAGCTCACGGTGATGGTTTTGTCTCCAATGGTCCCCGCTGTTGCAGTCACACTGTTCAAAGTTGCATTGATGTTTGTTTTTTTTCCCTCAAGGGTCAATGTCCGTGTTCCAGATCCCGAAATGGTGGCAGCACCAGTAGCTGCCAATGTGGTTCCCGCCGGTGCCGTCAAGGTAGCGACAATGGTTTCGTCGGTATTAAACGTTGATGCACCAACATGAGAAGCGCCGAGCCCAAGGTTTGATGCAGCCGACACAGTTGCAGTGCGTGACGCTGCACCAGTGAATGTGACGTTGCGCATGATGCGTGATGATTTTGGTTCAAATTCCACCAAGGCGCCGTTCATTGTGGCAAATGGTCTGTTGTCATTCCATGTAGAAGCCGAGCCCGCGTTGAAATGGGTAAAGTCTTCGCTTCCCACGCTGTTATTGCCTTCAGGACCACCAGAGTTATTCGGTTCATTTAACGCCCAGTTTGTATACCGCCCTGAAATTCCAGTGGCACCAGTTGAAATTGGCCCCCATGCATCTTCACCAAGAAGACGGAATGTGTTCTCTTGGAAATCATCAGCGATACCAAGCCAAGCAGATGATGAGCCAGCAACTGTGCGCATCACTGTCATTTCATCAGCACTCGTGGGAGTTGCAAGAAAACCTTGACGACCACCTAGTTGCATTCTGACTGCAGTGTCCAGTGCTTCCCATACGCGTGCGTTAGTAATCGAACGGAATGTATAGAAGTGCCCGTTGGTATGTGGCGTGTAGGTGTATCCACCGAACGTTTGCGTCACCGGGTTCATATCCACATCAATCATCAACTGAGTTGACGACAGCGTCGCGGCATTAAGCGTTGCGCTCGCCAGCGCAGTATTTATGTTTGCCTGAGACCCCACCAACGTGACGGATGCAGAATTGTTGCCTGTCACTGTTGTTCCCGATGCCGCCACAATCGACAAAGTTCCATTAGTGACGTTCATTCGCACACGAACTGTTTCACCCACGGTGTAATCAGTGACAACGTTTGAGAGGCCAAGGTTTGTTGCAGTTCCAAGAGCGACGGCAATGTCGGAGCCTTCGGTAAATGATTCTGCAGAGTACGCATGGTTGTAACGCACATACACCACACCGGTGCCGCCATTAGCGCCATTGTGTGTGCTGCTGGTGCTACCACCGCCACCACCGCCGGCACCACAGTGATTCGTACCGCTCGTAGGCGCAGTTGGTCCCGAGGCTCCATTCGTGGCTCCATTGCCGCCGCCGCCGGCACCACCAAGAGGCAGTGGATAGACAACATCGGTGCCACCAGATCCACCGCCACCGCCGCCGCCAAACATGCCGCTACACCAGCCAATCACCCAACCAGGCATTACGCCGTTACCGCCGTAACCACCTGTGGCTCCTTGGCCCCAGTATGCACCGGCGCCATCCATTGCGTTATTGCCCGGGCTTCCTGCGCCAGCACCACCACCGCCTGCTTCCCAGTTCGGTTCACCACGTAGGTTTCCACTTCCAGAGTTACCTCCATAACCCGAATACCCCAGTTGGGATGACACTGTTCCTGATCCGCCGCCACCCGCGCCACCATTTGCTGTGGATCCAAAAGCAGTCGATGCCCCACCAGTGGAACCAGCGGTACTAGGAGTTGCGTTCACTGCCGAACCAGCGCCACCAGCGCCGCCGCCACCAATAACAATTGAGTATGAGGTGTTTGCAGTAACAGTTTGCGCACGCAAGTTCAACACTTGGCCACCGCCACCGCCGCCGCCAGGTGCCATGCGAGAACTGTTTCCGCCACCGCCGCCGCCACCACCGCCGACAATCACCGCATCAAGTGCGGTGACATTGGCAGGTGTAGTGAAGTTTGCAACACACGATGTAAATCCAGTGGGCACTTGATACTGAAGCAGCGTGGATCCGCCCGCTTGATTAAAGGAGAATTCTTCACACGGCATTGCAAATGACAACAGAACAACACCGGTTCCGCCAGGTCCACCGCGATTGTTCTGCGGAGTGTTGTTCTGGTTGTATCCACCGCCACCGCCACCACCACCAGTGGATTCCAAGGCATCTGTAACCGCGCCCGACGACCCGATATTTCCCGCAGCACCGCCACCATTTCCGCCAGTACCTGCAACTCCAGTTCCACCATCAGCACCGCCACCGCCACCACCGGCGAAGAACACTGATCCGCCCACCACATGTCCCACACCGAGAGATGATGCATTCGCGGTTGTTAACAATGAACTTGCTAAACCTACACCGCCGTTACCGGCACGATTAGTGGTTCCACCATTGTCCGCATTTTCACCTACGCCACCAGCACCGCCACCACCGCCGCCGCACCATCTGGAGGACGTACCAGTGCACGCATTGTCACTTGCACCACGGCCGCCCTGGCTACCTTGACCCGCAGTTCCGGCGAAACCGTCATAGGTGCTGTTGGCACCACCACCGGAACCACCAGTCGATCCATCCACACCAACGCCCGCACCGCGTCCACCGCCAATTGCAGTGGCCAAGGCAGATCCGTTGCGTGCCAACACAGAATCTGCGCCGTTTGTTTGACCAATTGCTGGCGACGTTGTAACGATTTGACCCACACCACCGCCACCCACCGAGACTCGCATGATGTCGCCAGGTGCGACAGTGGTGTTCGTATTGGTTAAGTAGCCACCTGCACCGCCACCGCCAGCGTGACGTGTTCCACCACCACCACCACCGGCAACAACTAAGTAGTCAATTCGTGTAACTCCTGTGGGAATGGTGTAGCCACCAGCTGCAACCAAAAACGAACGTGGGAACGCAACCACTTGTCGACCACCATTGATTGCAGTTCCGATTACCCGATTCCACGTGGGGCTACTCACTCCAGTGAGATTTGTTGCAGTCGAAGCACCGGTCACGCGGTTATTCAACGCAGAACCAGATCCTTCATTGAAGTCGTAATACAACACAAGACCGGACGCGTTTGCTGGCCCCCACGTGTTCATGTCGGCTTGTGCTTGTGCTTCGCTTTCACGTGTGGTGTTATACACACGCACTTCATCGATAGATCCAGAAAAACGACTCCATTGCCCGCCACCACGAGCACCGAGACTGAACCCGCCAGTACTGTTAAAACTCGAATTCGGCACATCTGTACCGTTTGTCACTTGGTATACCTGACGGCCGTTCAAGTACATCGTGAGTCTGGTGCTAGCACGAGCCACAGTAAAAGAGACGTGCTGCCATTGGTTGAGCACAGGAATCACGCCGGTGGCTCTCCAACTCCAAGTACTGCCACCTGAATTCATCAGTGCGTACTGAAATGTGCCGTTTACTATTGCGAAGAGGTAGTTGTTCTCCTTGGAAACAAACACACATTCACTTGATGCACACAGCGATGTAGGACGAATCCATGCTGACACGGTGATGTTCCCTGTGACATCGAATGTGTCGTTGTCGTTTGCATTGAAATAATTCGAGCCGTTAAACGTTGCAAAGGTGTCATCAAGTCCCACAGAAGATGCTTTCGCAACGCGTTGTTCTACCGAAGGCGCAACGACAACAAGGGTTGCCAAAAGAAGGCCGGTGGCGGCCGAGGCGATACGACGAAGAAGAGAAGAGGCGGTGGTCATTGGCGGAAAACACCCCTAGTAAGAGGTGTGCAAATCCTAACTTCCGTCTAGACCACTTGTACAGGGGGCGTCTGAGTGACAAAAGCCTTATGCCGTATGGGTTTTCCAGCCCACGCCACCCGTGAAATCACGGTATTTCATGAGGAATCGCCGCTGGCTGGCAGCGAAGCGCAAAAACTAACTGCGAGGAACCTTGCTCCAGGCAATTTCCTTGTCCAAACGAGGCTCGCCGGGAAGACCAAGAACCTGCTCGCCAAGGATGTTTTTCATGATCTCGCTGGTGCCGCCTTCGATGCTGTTGGCACGTACACGCAAGAACGCGTGACGTGCTCCGCCATCAGTGCCGTCAACAGATAGTTCTTCAGGACGACGGAACGTGAAGTCGTATCCGATCATTCCTTCGGCACCCATGAGCTCAATCGTGAACTCGGTGACCTTCTTGTTGAAGTCAGACATCATCAACTTTGCAATCGAACCTTCAGGACCTGGGTTGCCGGCCTTGGCCATCTGTGCGCCCTTCATGTTGGTGTAGCGCAATGCTTCGCTCTGGCAGAACAACTTCATGAGACGATCTTTTTGTGCAGGGTCGCGCTGGTCTGCAGGTGTTTCTCTCCACACGCGAATTGTTTCGTCAATCGGTCCACGACGCTTTGCGTTTCCGCCGCCGCCACCACCGATTGCGGTGCGCTCATTCATCAAGGTCGTAAGCGATGCACGCCAGCCTTCGCCCACATCGCCAATGCGCTGTGAATCAGGAACGCGAGCGTCGGTCATGTAGACCTCGTTGAACTCTGCTTCACCAGTGATCTGACGCAATGGGCGCACTTCAACCCCAGGTGAGTGCATATCAATTGCGAAGTAGGTCATGCCCTTGTGCTTTGGAGCTTCAGGGTCGGTACGCGTGACCAACATTCCCCAATGTGCAAGGTGCGCCATTGTGTTCCACACTTTTTGACCATTGATGATCCACTCGTCACCATCACGAATTGCACGAGTACCGAGACCTGCAAGGTCGCTGCCTGCGCCGGGTTCGGAGAACAACTGGCACCACAACTCTTGACCAGTGAACATCGGACGAAGGAAACGTGTCTTCACTTCTTCACTGCCGTGCGTCACGATTGTCGGACCAGCAAGTGCCATGAAGAATGATGCTGGGTGTTGCGGTGCTGCACCCGCTTTGCGCACGCGCTCTTCAATCACTCGATTGAACTCGGGACGAAGTCCGAGACCGCCATGACCCTTTGGGAAATGCACCCATGCAAGACCTGCGTCGAAACGCGCACCGCGAAATGTGATGTCGTCAACCTTCTTCGGATCGAACTCTGTGAGGAGTGCGTCAAGAGCTTGTTCAACGAGGGCGAGGCTGCTGTCGGCAGAAGTGGTTGTACTCATACGCGAAGTCTCGCCGTTGAAGGCCAGAGTTCGCAAATAGTAGGAAATGCAGTGAATTAGGCGACAACAGAGCCGAACATATAGCCCACTGCCATGGTGATTCCCATGGCCACCAAGCCACCGATGACGACGCGAATGATGGGGCGAGCGGTGGAGGCTCGGCCAAACTTTGCGCTTGACCAGCCCAAGCCAGCAAGGGCAATGGTGACAATGATGAGGGTTGACCATATGCGGGCATTGGCCGACGCCACGGCGGCGACAATCAAGGGAATTGCTGCTCCGCCGGCAAACGAGAGCGCAGACCCGACGGCAGCCTGGACCGGCTGGGCCTGGGAGTTGACGGAGATTCCCAGTTCTTCTGCCAAGTGAGTGCCGAGAGCATCATGCTTGGTGAGGGCTTCGGCCACTTCACGAGCAAGAACTTGCGGAAGGCCTTTTGCTGCATAGATCTCGGTGAGTTCATCGAGTTCATGCTCAGGCATGGTCTCAAGTTCCCACTTCTCTTTTGCGATGTCAGCGTTCTCTGAATCTCGTTGCGAACTGACGGACACGTATTCTCCCAGTGCCATCGAGACAGCACCGGCGACGAGGCCTGCCATGCCTGCGGTGAGAATGACGGAGCGTTCGGCGTCAGATGCAGCAACACCCAAGATGAGGCAGGCGGTGGAGATAATGCCGTCGTTGGCCCCGAGCACCATTGCCCGAAGGAGGCCGATGCGATGGGCTGCGTGACGTTCAGAATGCATACCCCTCATTGTGGCACTAATGAATGTTGTGAGCGAGCGTGGAAGAATAAAGAAGTGACAACAATGCATCCCACAAAGGCTCTTCTTCTTGAGACCGCAGTTTCATTGATTGATGAGTTTGGGCCTCAGGGCTTCACAGTGGAGACATTGTTAGAGACATCAAAGATCTCGAAGGGATCTTTGTACCACCATTTTCATGACTTCTCTGACGTGATCGAGCAAGCGCAGGTCGCACGATTCTCTCGGTATGTCGACGAAGACATTGCGCTTCTCGTTGACTTGTTGCGTTCATCGACATCTCGAGAAGACCTTCAAAAGAAGTTTGCACTCATCGTGCAAGGTGCCGGAATGCCGGGTCGTGAAGTAGCACGGGCTGATCGTGCAGCAATTCTGGGCATGGCGCGTCATTCAAAAAAGTTTGCAGAAGGGCTTGCTCTAGAGCAACAGCGGGTAACCGACGTGCTCGCGGACATTGCTCGCGAGATGCAAGAACGAGGCTGGATCAACAAGGATATTGATGGAGCTGTCGTCGCAACATTTGTTCAGGCGTACTCCATGGGATTCGTACTCAATGACAACACCACGAATCCAATTTCGATTGAGCAGTGGAGTTCATTCATCTCCATGATGTTGTCAAAAATTCTGTAGAAGAAATCTCAATACTGCAGTTATGTCTGCGGTGAGTTGGTTACAACGACAGCGGGCCGTGATGCAGGTGTGGCAACACAAGTTCTGCAAATCGTTTCGCTTCATCAACATGCGGGTAACCGGAAAAGATGAATGCTTCGATTCCTAGTGCTTGGTAGCGCTGAATCTTCTCGATCACTTGTTGTGGTGTCCCGACTATTGCTGCCCCGCAACCAGAGCGTGCTTTGCCGATACCTGTCCACAATGACGGCTCAATGAATCCGTCTTCGTGAGCTGCGGCACGTAATTCAGCTTGGCGCTGGACGCCGATACTGGTGCTGTCGAGAGATTTAGCTCGGATGGCATCGCCCGTGGCTTCATCCACTGCAGAGATGAGATACGCCGCCGCATTACGCGCTTCTTCTTCTGTTTCGCGCACGACGACATGCACGCGATACCCGAACTTGATGGTGCGATTGTATCGTGCCGCACGTTCTCGCATATCTGAAATGATGAGTGAAATCTGCTCTTCTGTGTCGGGCCACATCAGGTACACATCGGCATCCATCGCTGCGGTTTCGCGTGCTTCGTTGCTGAGTCCGCCGAAGTAGAACGCCGGAGCAGGGGCAGTGGCTTTGCAAATACGAGGTGCATCCACCTGCAGCGAGATGAATTCGCCATCCATTTCCAGTCGTTCGCCGTTCATCAAAGTGCGTAATGCACGCATTGTTTCTGTCGTACGTCGATAGCGATGTGGACCATCAAGAGTTTCGCCAGGCATCTCTGACGAGATGATGTTGATGACAAGTCGGCCATTCAGAACTTGATTGAGTGTCGCTAGCTGTCGCGCAAGCTGCGGCACCCAGTTTTCTCCCACACGAATAGCTGTCAGCATTTTCATTCGCTCAATCTGCGGTGCAATCGACGACGCAAATGAGATGGTGTCAATACCTAAGTCGTATCCCGAGGGCATCAAGATGTTGTCGAAACCGAGGCGGTCAACAGTGGTTGCGATATCGGAGCAGTGCGCCCAACTGCTCGCTAGATCAGCCTTTGGAACACCCAGTTGTTCGTAGTCATCGTCACAGAGAGCGCCGAACCATGAAATTTCGCTTGCTGAATTCGATTGGCTCATGGAAGCGGAACGCCCTCGCTGGCTTGCACGATGCGATACCAGTCGGTGCGGCTGAGTTGCACGGCTGTTGCCTTTGCAAGTTCCTGCAAACGTTCTGGCTGAGTACTGCCGAGAATCGCAATGGGCTTCGATGGATGCGCAAGCACAAATGCAATGGCGATGGCAGAACGTGTGACGTTCTCACGTGCAGCCAGTTCATCAAGAACTGTCAACAACTCAGCAGGAACTCCCTCTCCGGTTGCGAGGCGACCTCCCGCTAACGGACTCCATGCCATCGGTGTGATTGCTGCTTCCATGCACAGGTCGAGAGTTCCGTCGCGCAGTGGCTCAAGGTGTGCAGCAGAGAACTGCGGTTGTGTTGTTGCAAGTCCAGAGTCAAGGAATCCGTTCAGTGCCAGGGTTTGTGGCACGGTGTAGTTCGAGACGCCGAATTCTTTTACTAACCCACGAGTGCGCAACGAAGTAAATGCCGCAGCAACTTCTTCAGGGTGCGTGGCCATGTCGGGGCGATGCACTTGATAGAGGTCAATGGTGTCGACGTTCATGCGACGCAGCGATGCTTCACACGCTGCAATGAGATGGTCGCCAGAGGAGTCATACGGAACGCCAGGAATGATGCCGCCCTTTGTAGCAAGCAGGACTCTGTCTCGCAGTCCTGGCACGGCTGCAAAGACACGACCAAGGGCTTCTTCACATGCACCAAAGTGTGTGCCGCCCCAGTCAAGGCCATACACATCAGCGTTGTCGATGAGAGTGATGCCGAGATCGACAGCAGTCGTCACCGTCGCGATGTTGTCATCATCAGAACCAGTGAGGCGCCAGCACCCGAGCGAGAGAGGTCCGACGCTGCCCAGGCTGCTGAGATCTCGATCGCCCGACACGTCGAGTGTCGTCTGTGGTGCAGAGGGAATCTTGAGATCAGCCATAGTGCGAGGTTAGTGAAGTGTTAGTCAATTCGTTCGAAACGAGAGACTCTGTGAATTCCCATGTGGGACTCTTCATGAAGGGCTCGAACTAATTGGATGGGGTGTGGGAACCGTGAATCGAAGAGGGCTTGAAGCTCTTGCTGGAATGCGGTATCGCCGACTGCATCCCACTCTTCTTGGGTATCCCAGACAAACACCAGTGTGACTTCACCTGGCTTTGAATCGTCCAGCCACACTTCTTTTGACAAAAAAGGAATTCTGCTGAGGCTGGGCATCAGGGCTTCGCCCAAAGTCCACACTTCATGGTCGACCCTGATGAATTCATCAACCACCGCTGGATCCATCTGGAAGATCAAGACTTCAACAGGACGGCGTTCTCCGTTGACGTATGAGTAATTCATTGATGAGAGACCGTGTGGATAAGAGATGGGCCGATTTCTGCAATGGTGCGCACACCTGCGAGGGACATGGTGCGTCGCATTTCTGAATCCAACATGGAAAAGGCTCTCTCAACCCCTGCTTCGCCAGCGGCACCGAGGCCATAGAGATATGAGCGACCCATGGTGCAGACCGATGCACCAAGAGCAAGTGCTTTCACGATGTCTCCACCGCGACGAATGCCACCGTCACAAATAATGGGGAGTGCACCCTGTGTGGCATGGACAACGGGCGCAATGAGTTCGATCGGTGCAGGGGCGCCATCGAGTTGACGTCCGCCATGGTTGGAAAGCGCAATTGCATCGACACCATGTGTCAACGCCAGTTGAGCATCATCGACTGATTGCACGCCCTTGAGAATGATGTGCCCTTTCCATCGTTCGCGGAACCATGCGATGTCATCCCAAGACAGCGCAGGGTCGAACTGTTCAGAGATGAAGTCGGACAATGTGACGGCAGTGCCGACGGCTCGACCAGCAGCACCGCTGACATTGGCAAAGGTGATGGGGTCGTGGCGTACAAAGTCCCATGTCCATGACGGATGTGTGATGCCATCGATCAGTGTTCCTGGTCCGAGTTTTGGCGGAAGAGTGAAACCGCGACGGACATCTCGTTCGCGACGACCAAGAACAGCTGTATCAACAGTGAGCATGATGGCTTCGTAGCCGAGTGATTCCGCGCGAGTGAGCATGTCGTGGACCAATGCGCGGTCTTTCCATACATACACCTGGAACCATTTCGGACCATTGCTGACAGCAGCAACTTCTTCGATTGATCGAGTCGACAACGTTGAGAGGCAATACGGCAACTGATGAGCAGCTGCGACGCGTGCAACAGCAAGCTCGCCTTGTGAATGTGCGATGCGTGTGAAACCAGTGGGAGAAAAGATAAGGGGAGATGGAAGTGTTCGACCCAGAAATGTTGTGCTGGTATCAATGTTTGAGACGTCGCGAAGAATGCGAGGCACAAATTCATAGCGTTGGTACGCGTCTCGATTACGGTGCAGGCTGACTTCGTCTTCGGCGCCACCATCGATGTAGTCAAAGATGCCGCCCGGTAGTCGGCGCTTGGCAATCAGCCGCAGGTCATCAATATTGGCAGCACGGTCAAAACGTCGCTTCCGAGCAGACAGGGTGGGACGCGCGAAACTTGCAACTGATTGCAGTGTTCGAAGTAATCCCATGTTGTCTCCCTTTGCTGTCTTCACACTAATGATGCGGGCTGTTGTGCTCTGCTTTGGTCAAACACGGCTCCGTGCGTGAAACTACAGCGTGGCTTTTCCTTCGGATCTTGATATCGCGCAAGCGGCACACCTTCTACCAATCGCCGACATTGCGGCTCAGATGGGTTTATTGCCAGACCACCTAGAGATGTACGGCCGCAACGTGGCAAAGATTGACCTCGATGCAGTGGGAGACATCACTTCTCAGCCCAAAGGGAAATACGTCGTGGTCACGGCGATTACGCCGACCCCCTTGGGAGAGGGGAAGACCACAACTTCTGTTGGGCTTGCTCAGGCAATGAAGCATGTAGGCAAACGTGGACTTCTTGCGTTGCGCCAACCTTCAATGGGTCCCACATTTGGAATTAAGGGTGGAGCTGCCGGTGGCGGATACAGCCAAGTGGTGCCGATGGAGAACTTAAACCTTCATCTCACTGGTGACTTTCATGCAGTGACCGCAGCGCACAACTTGTTGGCTGCAATGGTGGATAACCATTTACATCACGGCAATGCACTGGGTCTTGCTCTGAAGAAAATCACATGGCGTCGTGTTTTAGATGTGAATGACCGCGCCTTGCGCAACATGGTGATTGGTATGGGAGGCAATGAGGACGGTGTTGTCCGTCAATCTGGTTTTGACATCACAGCCGCATCTGAGGTCATGGCTATTTTGGCGCTTGCTAATGACGCGAACGATCTTCGCGCCCGGCTTGGCCGCATTGTGGTGGGGTACACCAATGATGATGTAGCTGTGACAGCTGAACAGATTGGTTGTGCGGGCGCTATGGCTGTCATCTTGCGTGATGCCGTGAAGCCGAACTTGATGCAAACCTTGGAGAACACTCCCGCGGTCATCCATGCAGGTCCCTTTGGCAATATTGCCACGGGCAACTCTTCGGTGATAGCTGACAAATTAGGTATTCATCTCTGTGACTACTTGATTACTGAAGCAGGCTTTGGTGCGGACATGGGTGCTGAACGTTTCTTCAATATCAAGTGTCGAGTATCGGGTATGACGCCCGATGCCGCCGTTCTTGTTGCCACGGTGCGCGCACTGAAAGCTCATTCTGGCCAATACAGAGTGGTTGCTGGCAAGCCATTGCCCCCGGACATGTTGAAAGAGAATCCGGATGATGTTCGTGCTGGTGCCGCCAACTTGGTCAAGCAAATTGAGAATGTAAAGGCACATGGCGTGTCTCCTGTTGTTGCGATTAATGCATTCCCAGGGGACTTTGCTTCAGAGCACGAAGTGATTCGTGAGATAGCAGAATCAGTTGGAGCTCGTGTTGCCGTATGTTCGCACTTCTCTGATGGCGGTGCAGGGGCTGTAGATCTTGCGAATGCAGTGATTGAGGCGTGCGAAGAACCCAGCAACTTTGCATTGTTGTATCCCGATGACGCCTCATTGAAGGAAAAGATCGAAAAGATTGCGACCACTATCTATGGTGCAGCGAAAGTGGAGTACAGCGCCGAAGCGAATCGCCAACTGGCGATGTATGAGGCAAATGGTTTTGGCGTGTTGCCCATCTGTGTCGCAAAGACCCATCTGAGTATCAGTGGTGATGCATCTCTCAAGGGTGCTCCGACTGGGCACACATTGTCGGTGCGTGAAGTCCGCGCCTCTGTGGGGGCTGGCTTTGTGTATCCGATTTGTGGCGACATGCGCACGATGCCGGGACTGGGTGCACACCCCGCAGCAATCAGTATCGATATCGGCCCCGACGGCCGTGTTGTGGGCTTGTTCTAGTTACTTGCCGCGAAGTGCAGCAACGATTGGTGCGCACTCATCAATGTTTTCGCCGCCCACGATGGTGTAGCTAAAGCCCCAGCGCTCACGACGCTCAAGCAATTGCTCGATGCATGAGTCCACCGATCCAATGAGTGCGAATGGTGACGCGTCGATCATTTCTCTCGACACACCAAACATCGATGAGATGCCTTCAACAGTTTTTGCGCGGTCGTCAGTGACCTTGACAAAGAAGGTGCGAATGTTCATCTCGATGTCATTGAGTCGATGTGCTCCAGCAGCAGCAACGATGGCAACCTTCTCATCAACCGACTCTGCAGTCATCGTCGACAATGCTTCTGGGCCAACAACGCCAGCGGTGAGTGTGCCGTTGATGCCAATGATGTCGGCCTCGCGTGCTGCATAACTGAGGACGCGCTTGCCGCCACCACCGATGAGAACTGGAGGCAGTGGCTTCTGCACCGGCTTTGGGTGACCGTCGTAATTGGTAATCGTGTAGTGCTCGCCTTGGAACGAGAATGGACCCTCTGCCATTGCTCCACGAATGATGGCCATGCCTTCGATGAAGCGATCGATGCGTACCTTCGGAGAGTCGTAGGGAATTCCCGATTGGTCGTAGTCGCTGATCATCCAACCGGCACCCATGCCGATTTCGGTACGACCATCAGAAAGAACATCAAGAGTTGCAAGTTCCTTCGCCATGATGAGCGGATGCTTGTAGTCGTTGTCAAACACCAATGCACCAACGCGCAAGGTGGTGGTGGCAGAAGCAGCAGCCATGAGCGCTGGCATCGGAGCTAACTGATCAGTGAAGTGATCCGGCATTGTGAGAACGTCGTATCCGGCACCCTCTGCGCGACGAGCAAGTTCTGCCCAGCCTTTTGCGGTTGCTTCTTTACTGACTTGGACACCGAAACGGAATGGGCGATGAGGGAATTGCGACATAAGGCAACCGTACCAATGAGTCATGTTGGGAAGTGGTGACGCAGGGCCAATAGCGGTGGCAAGTACGGTGGAAATTGCTGTGAATGACTCATCCCGCAAGAAAAGAGCCCATTGGGCAATGCGACTGGGCATCACACTGCTCGCCGGGGCCTTGCTGATGACAGCCGGAATCGTAGGTGCGGCTCCTCATGTGTGGAAGATGGCCAACGCCCACGAAGAAACCCCTGTGAAGTTGCCTGGGTTTATCGGACTCTCGAACCGCACCAAGATGCTCGACTCCGCTGGTCAACAAGTGGGCGTCTTTGAATTCGAGAACAGCCAACCCATTGCGATCGATCAGGTACCCCCGCATGTTGTTGCAACATTTTTGGCTGTGGAAGACAGCAGTTTTGAAAAGCACAAAGGCGTGAATCTTCGTGCTCTGGTGCGTGCGACTCTTTCTAACTTTCAATACTCAACAGGGCGTCAGGGTGCCTCCACCATTACTCAACAAGTAGTGAAGAACGAATACCTCGCCGGACTTCCACGAGATGGCCGATACAAGATTCTGCAAGCGCGCTATGCCGTGATGCTCGAAAAGACGACACCGAAGAAGGCAATTGTCGAGAGATATCTCAATACGGTGTTCTTCGGTAACAATGCGTATGGCATCCAAGCTGCGTCAGAGGTCTACTTCGGTAAGAAGGTGGCAGAACTCTCTGTTGCTGAGTCGGCATTTCTCGTTGGTCTCGTGCAAGCGCCGTCGTCCTATGACCCCATCAACCGTCCAGTGGCATCAAAGCGCCGTTTCAATCAGGTGATTGATCGCTTGGTGCAGGTGGAACTTGTCACGAAGGAAGAGGGAGTCGCACTCCAGGCTGAAACTGGTTTCCAAGTACCCGAGACAAAACGTGAAGTGCCACAGCAGGGAACAAACCGCACGTACTTCACTGAGATGGTGCGTGACCATCTGCTGAACAAGTCGACGATTCTTGGTGCCACATACCAAGAACGATTCAACATGTTGTATCGCGGTGGCATCACTGTGACGACAACACTTGATGCAAAGGCGCAAGCACAAGCAGAGGAAGCCGCAAAGAAGAATCTTCCTGCCAACAAAACTGGTATCCAATCATCCATGGTGTCGGTCGATACCGCCACTGGCGCATTGCGTGCCCTCGTTGGTGGACCTGGCTTTGTCGCAGGCCGAACAGAAGTAAACCTTGCACTACGCCGTCGTCAGACGGGTTCAACGATCAAGATGTTTGTTCTCACGGCAGCACTGGAAGCGGGCGTGCAAGCAAGCGACATCATTGACGGCACATTGCCGTGCACGTTGCCGAACCCTGGTCTTCCTGAAGAACCGTTCAAGATCACAAAGGGAGTCAGTAACCCCGTTGCGACGCTTGAAGCACAGACGTATTTGTCGATTAACTGCGCATATGCACGTTTGGCGCAGATTGTCGGGCTGAATCGCGTGGTGAACACGATGTACAGAGTTGCGTCATCGAGTTATCTCACACGAGAGAACTACAAGATTCAGCCGTATGCAAGTTTCTCAACAGGTGCAAATGAATTCAGCCCATTTGACATTGCATCAGGTGCACAGACTGTGGCGAACGGTGGAATTCACCACGAGCCGTACTTCATTGAAAAAGTAGAAGGCCCCAGTGGGGTGTTGTATCAACATCAACTGGCTCCACAGCAGGTGATCTCGAAAGAAGTTGCTGATGCTGAAGTTGACATTCTGAAAAAGACAATGACGTTAGGAACTGCTCGTCGTACTCCATTGGCGAACAATCGACCTTCGGCAGGTAAGACCGGTACGCAAGATGAAAACACCAATGCATGGTTTGTTGGCTTCACAAAGCAGTTGACAACGGCTGTGTGGGTGGGTGATCCGAAGGGGTACACGCCAATGGTGAACATTCCTGAGTTCAGGGCTGATGGTGTTGCGCGAGTAACAGGCAATACGTATCCGGTGAGAATTTGGAAAGCGTTTATGGACGCAGCTCACAAAGATCTGCCCAACGTTGACTGGGATGCTCCGCCAAAGCCCACACGTAATCCGATGCGTTTGTATCTGCCGGGTCTTGATTGCATCGCAGAGTTGGTGTCGGGCAAATTGCCGCGAACCGCAACGGGCCCAGTGACCACAGTGGTGCCGGGAACAACAACAACCACAGTGCCGGTGCCTGTCACGGTTGCGCCTCCGACTGTGACAACGATTCCTGGTGCTCCAGTCATTGCGCCGACCACCACGGTGTTTAAAGGCCCGATTGTGAGAGTGGTTGACCCTGGCACGACCATCGCACCAACAGATCTCAACCCCTTGACCCCCATCGTGGGTGTGGATCCATTGCGAACGTTTGTGTACAGCTGCGCAAAGGGCTTGCCAGCATCCGTGCGCGCGGGGTAGGACTCCCTAGCCTTACAGCAATGCTTTTGTGGTTTGTCGGTACGTCGTTTCTGGCGGTGTGGTTTGTCTTTCGTGACGACCAATTTGATTATCGCGTTCTTGCTCTCGGCGCATTGCTGCCCGACATCGTTGATATTGCCTCTGGTGGTGCATGGGCTTTGCATTCGATCATCGCTCCGATTGTTGCGTTAGTCATCGTGATGGCCGTTGCTCGGCGTGGTTCCGTCGGGCGTCGTCGGTGGTTGGCATTGCCCATTGGCATGTTCATGCATCTTGTGTTTGATGGTGCGTTCAACAACACCAAAAACTTCTGGTGGCCTCTCACAGGAATCTCGTTCGATGACAGGCCGTTACCGAGTTTTGATCGATGGGGTCTGAACATCGCTCTAGAGATTGCCGGTGCACTGATGCTCGCGTGGGTATGGAAGACAAACTCGTTGTCATCGCCTGATGCACGTCAACGCTTTATTCGCACTGGTCGTCTTGTCGGGGCAACGCAAGGGGAGGTGGGGAAGTGCTGATTCTTCTTCGTCATGGTCAGACAACGGCCAATGCGCAAGCATTGTTGCAAGGACACATTGACTTGCCCCTTGATAACGAGGGTGTGGCACAAGCAATGCGCTGCGGTGTGCACATTCGCTCTCAGTATCCGAACGCACGCGTGGTGTCGAGCCCGTTGCAGCGTGCTCAGCAAACGGCAGCAGCTATCTCTGACGAGGTGGAAGTCGATGAACGATTCATTGAACTGAACTACGGCGATTGGGATGGTGTTGCGCTGCGCGAAGTTGACCAACAGCAGTGGGCTCAGTGGCGACAAGACCCACATTTCCGTCCGCCCAATGGAGAAACCTTGGTGGAACTTGATGTGCGTGTGAGGCCGGCTCTCGAAGAACTCTTTGCCGAATCGAAAGAACGCGACATTGTTGTGGTGAGCCATGTATCTCCGATTAAGTGCGCAATCACCTGGGCGTTGGGTGTGGGGCCTGAAGTGACATGGCGGTGTCATCTCGACCGAGCATCCATCTGTCGCGTCTCGCACGGCGCACGTGGGCCGTCATTGTCGGGGATGAACGAGACCGCACACCTTCTGTAACGAAGGGTGGGGGGCGACGGTGAGCCACCCTATAAGCGGGGTTCTGTACTCGCGAACGAGTGGTGACCATCCCTCTATGCGACCTACCCGATGGATTGCCTTGCGGCGGGCGGGCACCCTCCATCTGCTTGGTCTTGCTTCGAATGGGGTTTACCAAGCCACACGAATCACTTCGCATGCTGGTGCGCTCTTACCGCACCGTTTCACCCTTACCTGTGACACTTTCGCGTCCATCGGCGGTTTGCTCTCTGTTGCACTGTCCGTCAGGTTTCCCCAACCTGGCTCTCGCCAGCACTCTGCCCTGTGAAGCCCCGACTTTCCTCAGCGTATTGCTACGCCGCGGTCACCCGGATGACTCACCGTCTGTAACGAGTGTACGGACAGCGCAAACGAAAGGTAATCAGAATTACTACCGAAGGGGCAGGACAGATCAGTAAAGGATGCTGTTGAGGCTTGGAGTGTCCATGAGGACATTCGCACGAGGAGCTTCAGGGATTTCTGGTCCGAGAGCGACCTGCACAGCATTGAGTGGACCAAATGCTGATGGGAAAGTTGCGATCGTTCCGGTCACAACAGTGCCGTCTTCATTGAGTTGATCGCTGAGTGCCTTGATGCCACCGTTAAACAACTGTGCGGCAACTGCAGCACGACGTGCTGACTTGGCACCCATGCGCATCATCTCGCCACGAAGAGCTGGCTCTGTGGTGAGCGACACGAAGTACTGATACGTGGCAGCAACGAGCGACTCGAGCGCATGCGTGAGTGCGAGAACATCTGTGGGGTTCTTGCCCTCTCCGACCAAACGAAGTGCATTCTCGCCGTATGAGCTCATGAGCTTCTGGTTTGCTTCATTCACCGGTTCAGCATTGCGAGCTGAGACCATGGGAGAGAGAGCTGCAAGGTCAGCAAGGTGAGCTGCTGCAAACGCACTGATGATTGGCTGAGCTTTCGCATCTGCCAAAGAGGTCACCCTCTTGTCGGACAACATGTCTGCCACCATCTTTTCGACTGACATTGCAGTACGAAGAAGTGCCGCATCGGTCACCTTCACATCGGGGAGCTTCTCAATCTCTGGTGTTTGACCAATGCGAGCAACAGAGTGGTGCTCTGTGCCGCAAGCCGCGAGGACCGCACTACCAGCAACTAACGCACCACTGGTGCGAAGCATGGAGCGGCGGCTGATCTTTGAAGTGTTTTCAGTAGTCATTGTGATGTTCCTTCTGATCAGGAGCCGGCTGCGGCAAGGGGACTAGCGCCACCGAGCAACGAAAGCGCTGCAGCATGACGAGCTTCGACAGTGATGATGGATGCAAGCAACTTGGCGGCATCGATGCCAACCAGTGTTCCTAAGCGAGCGGTGTGACCAGCGAGTGTCTCGTTCTCAAGAGCCGCCATCTGTGGTGCGATTGATGCAAATGAGCCAGATGGTGAGGCAAGAGCTGCTTCGGTGCCAGACACTGCGTCGGTACCGAGGTAGCCCTTGAGGGAGTCAACGTAGGCATCGTGGTGATCGAGCAAGAGTGTCAATGCAAACTTCTCGTCGCCTGTGGCTTTCGCTGCTGCTGCCTTGTAGGTGGCGGCCATCTGGCGCTCACGCTTCAAAGCGTCATTCAGGGTGGGGTAGTCCTTCGGATCGCGGGGAGCATTCACAATCTCTTCTGCTGATGCACGACCTGCGAAGAATGGGGCTGCAACAACTGCGGCACCACCAGCAAGAAGTGATGTGAGAAGACGACGACGTGATGTCGCTGTTTCTTCGGGGAGGTCAACTTGGTGATTTACCACTCGGGTCATCCTTTGTCGTTTTGGCGAAATGTCGCCCCCCAACACTAGAAGTCCAGTGCTGAGAGGTCGGGTATCCAGGAGCGGGACCTGGAAACGGCCTCCGTCCATTGTTGCCGCCCAACCCCAGGGTCACCTAATGGGGCAACGGTGGCAGCCCATTTCAGGGTGCTGGCAGCTTCGGAGAGGTGTGACCATTGTCCAGCAGCAGTGCCTGCCAGGAACCCGGCGCCCAAGGTGGTGGCTTCTGTGATGGACGAGACCCGAACAGGGCGGGCGGTGGCGTCGGCAAGTGCTTGCACAAAGGTCGGGTTGCGACTCATGCCGCCATCTATACGAATCTCAGGGATGGACAGACCAGAGTCAGCCTCGGCCGCATCGACAAGGTCGGCGCCACGATGAGCCACGCCTTCGAGAACTGCGCGCACCATGTGGGCGCGTGTGGTTCCGCGTGTGATGCCGAACAATGCTCCGCGAGCGCCGTAGTCCCAATGAGGTGTACCCAGTCCGAGAAGTGCTGGCACGAAGACCACGCCTTCGGTGGTGGCGCATGTGGAAGCGATGGTGTGTGAATCACTCGGGTTGTCGATGAGTCCCATGTCGTCACGTAGCCATTCGATGTTTGTGCCGGCCGACAACATGATTGCTTCCGTGCCATACGAGATCTGACCGTTCTGACTGAAGGCGACGATGGGAAAGGTTCCGCCATCGGTACGACGAGCAGCAGTGGGTGCTGTGGGCCCGGTGAACATGTCCAACATGCCGCCCGTGCCGAACGTGATCTTGGCCATACCGGGCTCAAGGCAACCTTGTCCGACAAGAGAGGCTTGTTGATCGCCGGCCATCGCCATGATGCGGGGAGAACCAGGAAGGTCTACGGCGTCGCCGACATATCCGGCGCTATCAACAATGCGTGGCAGATGACGCGCATCAATTTTGAAGGCGTCAAGAACTTTTTGGTTCCACTCAGTGCCAGACGCATTAGTCATGCCTGTGACCGCAGCATTGGTGTGGTCGGTCACGAACGATGCGCCACGTGTGAGGTTCCATACGAGCCATGTTTCGATTGTGCCGATACACAGGTCATCGCTCTCGCGAACAGCAGCCTCGGTCACAATGTTGTTCAGGATCCATGCAGCTTTTGTGACGGTCTGGTTCGGTGCAATCTGAAAGCCGTGTTCGATGCGGGCCATGATGCACTCACCGATGGTGCGCAAGTCTTGCCAACCAATGGCAGGTGAGACGGGCTGACCGGTGCTCGCGCGCCACACGATGGTGGATGCACGTTGGTTAGTGACACCGACAGCGTCAACAGGCGACGAACCGATTGCTGCAGTTGCAACGCGCTTCACCGCTGCATACATCGCCATTGCGTCGAACTCGACCATTCCATTTGCTGGAGATGATGGAGAAAACTCTTCGTAGTGAAGATCGGAAACGGAGCCGTCATCGTTGATGATGGCTGCACGCAGACCGCTGGTGCCGACATCAATGACGAGAGTTCTCATAACCCGAGTTTGCCTGGGTTAAGAATGCCCTTCGGATCAAGTGCGTTCTTCACGCTGCGCAACACTTGCATGCTGGTGCCGAGTGCTTGCTCCATGTATTGAGAACGGCTGTAGCCAATGCCGTGGTGATGCGAAAGGTTCGCGCCAGCAGCAAGTGCTGCGCGTTGGCCGGCATCCCACAGTGCAAGATAAGTGGACTCAAACTCTTCGGCTGATGGTGTTGCAGCAAATGTGAAATAGATGCATGCACCTTCGATGTAGCTGTGAGAGAGGTGGCATGTTGATGAACGCGCTCCAGGAACAGCGAGCATTGCGGTTTCCACTGCTTCCACCACGTTGTCAAGATCAGCCCAGTTAGCTGCAATCTCCATCGTGTCAACGACGTATCCCTTGCGGGTCAGTGCCTGAAGTCCACTGGTGTCATTGCGATGATGTGTCCACGCTTCCACGAGTGCGACATCTCCAACAGTGGCGCCCATGGACATGCACACGTCGTGCACGATGGCCATCGTTGCGTCAATGAGTTGCTCGGTGCCTTCGTCAAGAACGAGAAGAGTTGCGTTGGTGCCGTTGCCGCCATGTGAGCGCTTGCTCTCTGCACCGTCGTACAAACGAAGTACTGCTGGTGTTGCGCCATTGCGAATGATGCGACGGCATGCTTCGAAACCATCGCTCAAGGTGTCGAACACGTATGCGCCGCGACGTTCCACTTCAGGAAGTGGATGAGCACGAAGCCAGACACGCGTGATGACAGCAAGAGTTCCTTCACTGCCGAGGAGCAGTTGCGACAAGTCGGGTCCGACTGCGCCGGCTGGTGCACCGCCGGTGCGAATAATTGTTCCGTCGGCAAGCACTGCTTCGAGTGCATGCACCATGTCTTCAATTTTTCCGTAGCGAGTGGAGTACTGACCGGCGCCGCGACACGCAACCCAGCCACCCACAGTGGCAAGTGCAAAGGATTGCGGGAAGTGGCCAACAGTGAGGCCATGTGTGCGAGCGGCGTCTTCCATGTCGGGACCAAAGGTTCCTGCAAGAACTTCGATGATGCCAGAGACTTCGTCGACAGATTCAACACTTTGCATGTTGGTCATGTCGAGTGCGACACCTTCGCGAAGTGGAATCGCTGCGCCGCACACACCGCTACGACCACCTGATGCTGTGACAGCGATGCCGTGTTTGTTGCAGTAGGCGAGAAGCTTTGAGACTTCTTCGGTCGTGCGTGGCTTGCACACAAGACCAGGAATACGTGGCACTTGATTCTGTAGTGACCACGACAATGACAATGGCCACCAATCGCGACCATGATTCGCGCGGTCGGCTGCATCGTCGATTGTTTCGCAAATGCCAGCAATGTCGCGTGCGTTGTCTGCGGTGATCACTGTTGCCGGACCGGTGAGTCGAGATGTTGCGACAGCTGGGTCGCCACCGAACTCAATTGGGTCAGTAATGGCGGTGTTGAAAGTGTGAAGGCTCACTGGTGTTCCGTTCCGGGAGTAGAAGAAGCGATGAATTCGGCTTCTGTAACGAGTGCTGCAGCATCTTCACGGGCGCATTCGTCCATGAACTGAGCAAGGCTGCGATCGCGTGTTGTGGCATCCCATTGCAACAGTGGTGCCATGAGGTCGGCGACATCACCGGCTGCACGGGCACACGCTTTGCGATCAAGCAAGCGAGAACGCGTGCGTCGTGTGAGCACGTCGTCCAGTGTTGTTGCCATTTCATGTGTCACTGCGTAGACAGCTTCAGCCTTGAAATAGGGAAGACCGGGAACGAGCGGTTCGCCGAGTGATGCATCGCCGGCAATGAGAGCCTTGATGGCTGCAGCATCGGAACCAAAGCGACCATCGAGATGACGGTCACGTTGTGTTGAAGAAGCACGCTTGCCACTGGCTCCGCGCAATTGCAATGCCTTGGTCTTTGAATGAGCTTTGACATTCAACAACGTGCAGGCTTCGTCAACGGCGTCTTCAGCCATCTCGCGATAGGTCGTGAGCTTGCCGCCGGTCACGGTGATGACGCCGTTGTCGCTGGCAAACACCTTGTGTCGCCGGCTGAGGTCAGCAGTACGACCTGCCTTTGCAGCAGAGTCATCCATTTTCACGAGAGGTCGCAATCCGCTCCACACGCCAGTGACGTCATCAACGGTCACGCCAGTCGTGATGCTCGCATTGAGTGCATCGAGAACATATTCAATGTCGTCCTTTGTGCATTGCGGATCATTGACAGGGCCCTTGTAATCAGTGTCAGTTGTGCCGATGTAGGTGTACTGGTAGGTGCCGTCACCATTTGAGATCCAGGGCACGACGAACAGGCTGCGACGGTCTTTCGGAACGGGGATGACAACAGCAATGTCGTTGCGTACTTTGTCCCAAGGGACAGTGAGGTGAACACCCTTTGCAGGACGAATGGTGTCAGGGTGAGTCTTTTCGTCGAGTGCACGCACGTCGTCAGCCCATACGCCTGTTGCACTGATCACGACTTTCGCATTCACGTTGAAAGTGGAGCCTGACAAGTTGTCGGTGACGCGCACTGTATGAGAGGTGCGGCTTTGCGTGTCGATGCCATTGACAGTGCAGCGATTCGCGATGGCTGCACCTTTGTCGGCAGCAGTACGAAGAACAGTGAGGCACAAGCGAGCATCATCGGCTTCCGCGTCGTAATAGAGATACGCCGATGCCAGCTTTCGCTCTTCCATCGTGGGCAAATGTGTGAAGGCCTTCTTTGCAGACAAACGACGGTGAATGCGACCAATGCGCCATCCTCCAGTGAGGTCATACATCCACATTGCAGAACCGAGTGCGCGTGCAATCTTTTTCGAGACAACGCCGTTCTTCGTGAGGATGGGAATCATGAAAGGAAGAACATGAACAAGGTGTGGTGCATTGCGACACAAACGCTTGCGCTCACGTAATGCTTCGTAGACCAAGCGCACATCGCCTTGTTGGAGGTAGCGCAGGCCACCATGAATCAGTTTGGAAGATTTTGATGATGTGCCAGATGCAAAGTCATCGCGTTCAAGAAGTGCGACACGTAGGCCACGTGAAGCGGCGTCGAGAGCAACTCCGGCACCGGTGATTCCGCCACCAATAACGACAACATCGAACTCTTCAGATTCGAGTCGTTGGAGCGAGGAAAGGCGATCGAATTCTGGGTGCTGTGACATCGCTGTTGAGCCTAGATGGTTGGCATCTCGCTTAGTAAGTCGGGTGACTTAATTCGAAGAGAGGGTCACAGATGAATTGTCTATTCGGCAGTACTTTCAGATGAGGAGTCCCTTATCTCCTTAGGCTCAGCGGTCTGCTTGCGCGGAAGAAAACAATGACTATTACGTACGACCCCAAACATCCGAAGTATCTCGATGAGGCAGATGTTCGTGACGAACTCACTCGCGCCTACGACATCTGTCAGGACTGTCGTCAATGTGTGTCCCTGTGCCCGTCGTTTCCGACATTGTTCAGCTTCGTCGATCGACACGATGATCGTGATGCTGGTCGCCTCACTCCTGAACAGCAAGATCGTGTCGGCGATGCTTGCTACCAGTGCAATCTCTGTTCCATTAACTGCCCGTTTACCCCTGAGGTGCATGAACGAGCACTTGATTTTCCACGACTGATGTTGCGTCACTCGGCAATGCGATTGGCAAACGATCAGGTGTCTCTTCGCAAGAGAATTACGACAGCGGTGTTAGGTCATGCCGACTTGGTCGGAAAACTCGCAACGTCAATACCGGCTGTTTCTCATCGGCTTGTGAATGCGAAGCCGGAATCCATCGTGCGCACAGTCGTGGAGAAGACCTCTGGTGTGTCGTCGGTACGTCTTCTTCCGCCGTATGCCAAAGAACGTTTCAGTACATGGTTCAAAAAACGCGTTCGGCCAGAGATGGTGCAGAAGCAGGGCAGTGTTGCTGTGTTTCCCACGTGCATTGTCGAATATCAGCAGCCAAGCATTGGTCACGATCTCGTCAAGGTGTATGAGCGCAACAACATTGAATGTTCATTAGTAGAGGGGGCGAGGTGTTGTGGCGCGCCGTACTTACATAGTGGCGACGTGGACGCGTTCACCAAAGTTGCTGCACAGCAAGTCAAGGTGTTGGCCGATGCAGTGCGTCGTGGCGATGACATCGTGGTGCCTCAGCCAACGTGTGGCTACATCATTAAAAAGGACTACGTCGTGTATGTCGGCGGGCCCGATGCTGATTTGGTGGCTGCCCATACGTTTGACGCTTCGGAATATCTCATCAATCTGCACAAAGCAGAAGGAACCGAACTCGACACAGATTTCACGGGTGACATCGCAGACTCGATTTCGTATCACGTGCCGTGTCATATAAAGGCACAGAACATTGGGTCGTGCAGTCAAGATCTGATGAAGATGACTGGTGCACAGATCACAGAGATTGACCAGTGTTCTGGCATTGACGGGATGTGGGGTTTCAAGGCCGGCAACGAAGAGTTGTCGATTCCGATTGCCCAGAAGTTGGCAGCCAAGATCACGGACGCTGGCAACGATCTCGTTGTCGGTGACTGCCACTTGGCGAACACCGCAATCGTGGAACAGGCAGGTCAGATTCCACAGCACCCACTGCAGGTGGTGGCTCGTGCGTATGGCATTGCCGAAGAGCCAACTGCATAAACCCGCACCCGTAAGGGGTTTACCTCTGATTTGATTGATGTGACGCCCGACACATACGATGCGCCCGTGGGGCAGTTGCTCCGACATCGAAGGGGGTTCCGGTGTCAATTACAGAAATCACATGGAGAAATCGTGGCGCATGCAATGGGCTAGACCCTGCTGTGTTTTTTCCAGATTCGGAAGAAAACGCTGGCGAAGCGAAATCCATCTGTGCGGAGTGTGCTGTGCGCTTGTCCTGCCTTGAACATGCCTTGGCCGTTCGTGAACGCGATGGTGTCTGGGGTGGGTTGACCGAGAAAGAGCGCCGTCGAATCATCCGTCAGCGCCGTCGCACTGCCTAATCATTCGCTTTTTCTGTCTGCGGGCAGGGATACTTAAAGACATGGCACTCACTCAGGCGTTCGTTGGTTGGCCGACTATTTTGGCGCAACTCCTCGAACGTCGAGACCTCGGCGCTGAATTAGCGGAGTCTGCGATCACGGAAATTCTGAACGGTGTCGCGACACCTTCTCAGATGACTGCATTTATTGTTGCCCTCCGCGCCAAGGGCGAAACAACGGAAGAACTCGAAGGAATGTTGCGCGCTGTTCGCGCAGCTGGTGGGCGTGTTCATCTTGAACCGTCGTTGGCTACTCGAACAATTGACATTGTTGGCACCGGTGGCGACAAGAGCAACTCGGTGAATGTGTCAACGATGTCGGCGCTTGTTGTTGCCGGAGCCGGAGCGCCTGTGTGCAAGCACGGCAATCGCGCGGCGTCTTCAAAATGCGGCGCTGCCGACTTGCTCGAGGCTGCAGGTGTTGTGATTGAACTAGACCCCGCAGGCGTGCAAGCCAGTGTTGAAGAAGCCGACTTTGGTTTTTGTCTCGCTGCACGTTTTCATCCGGCGTTTCGATACACCGCTCCGTCTCGTCGTGAGATTGGTGTTCCGACTGCGTTCAATCTTTTGGGACCGATGGCAAACCCTGCACCTATCTCGAACATGTTGGTGGGTGTTGCAATGCCCAACATGATGGATCGCATGGCGGATGCACTTGCATCACGCGGTGTCACCAGTGCATGGGTGGTGCATGGTCACGGCGGCCTTGATGAGTTGGCAGTGAGTGGTCCCAACACTGTGTTCGAACTTCACGATGGCCAGGTGCATACGTTCGAAGTGAACGCAAAAGATTTCGGAATCGCAGTCTCAACACTTGATGACATTCGTGGTGGAGAGCCAGAAGACAACCTGGCAATTCTGCGTGACACATTCGCAGGAAAGCCTGGCCCCGTGCGCGACATCGTGACGTTCAATGCAGGATGCGCGCTCTATGTCGCAGGCATTGCCGGAGACGTGTCGGACGGTATTGAGCGTGCGCGTGCCTCTATTGATTCGGGTGCAGTAGTTGCAGTTCTCGAAAACGTGATTGCAATTACTCATCGCGAAGCCACTCGAATGGAGACACAGCCATGACCGTTCGTGTGCCTGCAACCTCAGCAAATCTCGGACCTGGTTTCGACGTGATGGGTCTTGCTTTGTCGTTGCATTGTGAAGTGGGCATTGTGGGCACTGATGTTGCGCCCGATGGTGCGCACGAGTGTGAAGACACGCATCCGGCACAGGTTGCATTTGTTCGTGCTGGCGGCACAGGCACGGTGTGGGTCAAGAACACGATTCCGATGGGCCGAGGAATGGGCTTTAGTGGGGCAGTGCGCGTCGCCGGAATCATCTCGGCTGAGCAACAGGCCTCGAATGGCGTGTGGGATCGTGCAACATCGCGAGCTCTTGCCATCGGAACTGAATTAGAAGGCCATGCCGACAATGTTGCGCCGTCATTGTTTGGCGGAGTCGTCATTGCAAGTGGCGAGCACGTGGTCAATGTGCCCATTGCATTAAACCCCGTGTTTGTGATGTGGGTTCCTGACTTCACTACGTCAACAAATGAATCGCGCGGAAAAATTGGTCCGTCGATTGCGCTTGAAGATGCGGTGTTCAATATTGCCCATACGGCGATGTTCGTGACTGCGTTGCAAACTGGTGACGTGCCGTTGCTGCGTGAAGCAACAAAAGATCGCATTCATCAAGACATTCGTCTTGCGGCATCACCCGCGTGTGCTGCGGCACTGCAGGCAGGTCTCGAAGCGGGTGCGTGGTGCGGTTGGTTGTCGGGGTCGGGCCCAACAGTGGCCTTGATGTGTGACCCAGCGATGGCCGATGCCGTGGCTGCGGCACTGCCGTCAGATGGTCATGCCAAGAAGTTGACTATCGACTTCGACGGCGCCGTCGTTCTGTAGACCCCTGCAGGTATTCAGGACTGAAACAAGTAACGCTCTTAGTTCAGAGCCAGCGTCGTTGAAAACCGTGGCTCATGAGGAGTAACGCAAATCCGATCATGAGTACTAGAACACCGATTTGGAGCCCGAAATTAATGTCGAGTCCAGTCGTTGGTAATGGAGCTGTTCCTTCGATTTGGACCTTTGTCGATTGGAATGTGGGGCTTTGCGGCGTAACGGCGGTCCATTGTGCGGTGCAGACAACGTTTGCTGCTGGTTGTGTTGCTGTTGATCCTGCTGCTTTGGCGCCGATTGAGTTGTCGCAGTTCCAACCTGTGAACGTGAATCCGGTTTTGTTGAAACCAGTGCCATCTGCGAGCACTGTGGTGTCGCCTTGGTTGAGGCCTGT
>WLHL01000018.1 GCA_009702755.1 Actinomycetota bacterium | reverse complement strand
GGGGGACACAGGGTTCCGTCGGTATTGTGACAGTCCCGTAAGGGCGCGTAGCTCAGTTGGTTAGAGCACCACGTTCACACCGTGGGGGTCATGGGTTCGAGTCCCGTCGTGCCCACCAATCATTCTTTGGCTGACATCTGTGTGAGGTCAGCGCACTGTCCCTCGTTCGGAACTAGTTTCTACGGCGTGCGGAGATTATGTGAGCGTCCAGGGTGTTCCGCACCTGCTGAGGTTTCGTACGGAATAGATAACGCTGCATTGCTGGTGTGGATTGATAATCGTCCTCTCCCTGAACGTGAGCTTGCTGGTCGTTTGTGTCGACGTCATGCGGACGCTCTTTCTGTGCCCCGCGGGTGGTCTGTTGATGACCGACGCCAGGCAATCCCACAACTGTTTCGCCCCGCTGACTTGCCTGCTGCAGAACCAGTCAAGAAAGCAAAGAAGCCGCCGAAACCCGCAAAGTCAACTGAGCCCAATGAGAGAAAGCTCTCGTTGTTCGAGACAATTGCGGAAGAACTTGCAGAAATTGAAAAAGTGCAAGAGGCCCCAATACCCACCGCAGATCCTGATGAGACGCGTGCAATTCCATGGTCGCCTCGTCTCTCTGGTGCATATGAAGAAGACGAAGATCAGGATGCTCCTATCTTGGGTCGTCTCATGGGGCGAGCATTTGGTCAACGCCGAGATGAGGAAAAATGAACTATTCATCATCAGTTGATGTCCCAGTTCAGAGTGATGTGATTCGTCCATTTGTCGAGAATTTGTCGGCGTATCCAGCGTGGATGCCGATGGTTCATCAAGTCGTTGCATTGTCTGATGATGTGTGGTCCGTTGAGTTACGGGCGAAGGTCGGAGTTTTTGCACGATCAAAGGCATTGCGGATGCGCCGCACGATGAACGATGCCAATGTCATCGTGTTTGAACGCGATGAAGATGACAATCGACAACACTCTGCGTGGGTCATGCGAGTCGCACTCAGCCCATCAGTTACCGGCACGAATGTCACGATTGATTTGTCCTATGGCGGCACATTGTGGACCGCAGGAATTCTGGATCGAGTCCTTGCATCGCAAGTTGATGCGGGCAAAGCGGGACTATTGCGAGTGGTGCTCAACGCTTAGTTTTTGTTGCTGGATGGTCATTCGGTAGCAGAGGCAGTATCCAAACATGGCAAAGTTAGGCATGGCAAGCGGGGGCGAGTTAGAGCACGACATCGCTCGTGTCATGAACGCATCGGAAGTAACCAATCTTCGTCGTCTTTCGGGCGGTGCTTCGCGTGAGACATGGATGCTCTCGGCTGATGGCAGTGACTATGTAATGCAACGCGTTCGGGCCGGCCGCCCTGATGGTCTAGGTCTTGAGCCACAAGTGTTGGCTGCGGCTCATCGAGCCGGAGTGCCCGTGCCAGAACTTGTTGTTGATGGTTCTGAGTCAACAGAGTTAGAGCGCCCGTTCATGATTGTCCGCGCTGTGCAAGGCGAGTCCATTGCGCGAAAGATTCAACGAGATGAAGAATTCACCGAGGCTCGTGGTGTTCTCGCTTCTCAACTCGGTGCGGCTGCCGCACGGACACACCAGATATCGGCTGATGAAGTGTCAGGGTTGAACCAGTCAGATCAGTTGACGATGTATCGCAATGTAATGGATGAGTTGGGAGAGCCACATCCTGTTTTCGAGATTGCCTTTCGGTGGCTTGATGCACACCGGCCTGCTCATGCACGTCAGACACTTGTGCACGGAGACTTTCGTTTAGGCAATGTTCTGGTGGGTTCACAAGGCCTCGCGGCTGTGCTCGACTGGGAGCTGGCACACGTGGGTGACCCCATGGAAGACCTCGGTTGGTTATGCGTACGTGCATGGCGATTTGGCGGTGCACACCCAGTTGCCGGCATTGGTTCATACGAACAGTTATTTGATGCGTATGAGTCGGTATCCGGAGTTCGTCCCGACTTTGATGCGGTGCGTTGGTGGGAAGTGCTGGGAACCCTGAAATGGGGCATCATATGTATCAACCAGGCCACCACCCATCTTCGCGGAATCTCGCGCAGTCATGAACTTGCTGCGATTGGCCGTCGCGTGTGCGAGAACGAGTACGACCTCATTGAGTATTTGACGGAGATGGTGAAATGACAGCACCACATGATCGACCCACCGCGAGCGAGTTGTTGCAAGCCGTAAAGGAGTGGATGGAACAAGATCTGATGGCCGGTGTAGACGGTCGTCTTGCATTTCATGTGCGTGTTGCGATGAACATGCTTGACATTGTTGATCGTGAGATCACACTTGGTGCACCAATGGAAGTGCGTCACGAAGAAGTTCTTCGAGGTCTTGGTGTTGCATCTGATGCTGAGTTGTCGCTCAAAATTCGCATGGGTGAGTGGGACACTGCTTTTCTTCAACTTCTTGAGGCTCTTCGGCCTGTCGTTGAAGACAAGGTTCGGGTCGCAAACCCGAAGTACCTTCGCTAACGCAACTGCTTGGGCAGGATGGTCACTGGTTGACCAGCCGCTAATTGACCACAAGCAGCATCAATTTCAGTGCCGCGATTCTGGCGAATAGTTGCATTGACACCGAGGCTGCGCAGTAGACGTTGAAATGCCTCTACGCGTGCAGGAGAGCTTCCGATTGTTGGCCAACCTGGTGTGGGGTTGAGCGGAATGAGATTCACGTGCGCCGCAGGGGAGAGCTGCAAACACAGGTCAGCCAGTTCATGCGCATCTCGATCGGTGTCATTGACTGTGGAGATCATTGCCCATTCGAAACTGACGCGTCGACGCTTCTCATAGAGATAATCACGGCATGTTTGCATCAACATCTCCAGCGGGTATCGCTGATTGATGGGCACAAGCTCATCACGAAGCGAATTGCGTGCAGCGTGAAGGGACACTGCCAAGTTCACAGGCAATGGTCTCGATGTGAGCGTTTTGATACCGGGCACGATTCCGACAGTGGAAACGGTGATGTGACGGGCAGAGATTCCAATGTCGCCATGAATGCGCTCAATTGCGGCCCACATAGATGCCTCGTTGGCAAGTGGCTCGCCCATGCCCATGAACACGATGTTGTCGACACGTCGGGAATGGAGAGCGGCTTCACGGGCAGCGCGAACGACCTGCTCCACAATCTCACCTGTTGTGAGATGTCGGTTGAAACCGGCTTGACCAGTGGCGCAGAACCCACAAGCCATTGCACACCCTGCTTGCGTGCTGACGCACACGGTGGCGCGGTCTTCGTAGTACATCAACACCGTTTCAATGGGATGATTTCCCTCAAGAAGATTCCACAGGAACTTGACGGTGTCGCCGTCTTTGCTCGTGGAGCGTGTGACCTCAATCAGCGACTCAGGAAGTTCGTTTGAGATACGAGTGCGCAATGCCGCTGGCAACGTAGTGATGTCGGCAGGGTGCTGAAACTGGGTGTATAGACCTGACCACAGTTGATCAAGGCGGTAGCGGGGCTCACCTTCCAGGATGCTCGCAATCTCATCGCGTGTTGGTTGATAGAGAGATGTGATCACGATGTTGCTCCTGGTGCGATGTCTCCGACGAATGCATGTTCTTCGTGGTGCGAGGTAAACCCTAAAGCGGAATACATCGTGACCGCGGCAGCATTGTCAGCGTCGACATAGAGCATGGCTTCCGTGATTCCTTGTTGTCCCAAGTGTTGCAATCCTGCAATCGCCATCATTCGGCCCACGCCTTTGCCTGCCATTGATGGTGCAACGGCGATGACATAAATCTCGCCCATCGGTGTCTCTGTGTCGGTGTGGATTTTCGTCCAGCAAAATGCAGCGAGGTGATCGTCAACATGATGAAGCCTGAATCCGTTGGCATCGAACCATGGCTCGCTCATTCGGCCCGCAAGAATCTCTGGTGTCCATGCGCCTTGCTCGGGGTGATGTGCAAAGGCGGAGTTGTTGACAGAGAGCCATTCGGTCTCGTCAATGCCCACCCGAAATGCGCATGATTCGAACTCTGCAACTTCTGCAAGAACATTCTCGGGGAGAGGAAGAGAGCGGCGTAACTGCAGCAGTCGTCGACCCTGATGGAGCCCGACCTCTGCAGCCAACTGACGGTGAATGTTGTTCGGCTCAAAGACCCACCAGTGCACATGACCGCCGCCTTCAGAAGCAACAACCGTCAGAGCGGAACGAATGAGGTCGGGAGCAATCTCGAGTGAGTCGTAGCGATGCACGGGGTGGACAATGAGGTCAAGAGACCAGGATTCATTGCCGCGTGAGACTTGGCAGTAGCCAACGACCTGCTGTGTTGCGTTATCTCGGGCAATGACGCCCGCGAATCCTTGGCGGCCACCTTCACGCAGGTCAAGCCAGAGATGGTCATTGAGGGGTCGGGCACCGTCGGCACGCCATGCCGCAGTAATGAGTGCCGAGACCTCTTCCATGGCAACGGCGTCCATGTGTCTCTTGATTTCGAGTGAACGCACGCCGTCAGGGTACCTTCATGGGCATGGGAAAGCCGAGAACACCAGCAGGGCGTGCCAAGGAAGTGGCGTCACGGCTTGCGGTTTTGTACCCGGGTGCAGAATGCGAACTGAATCACAGCAACCCGTATGAGTTGTTGGCAGCCACGATTCTTTCTGCGCAGTGCACGGATGCTCGGGTGAACATGGTGACACCGGCATTGTTCAAGAAGTACCCGACTCCGCTGGCGTTGTCACAGGCGAATCAAGAAGAGCTTGAAGTCATCGTGAAGTCAACGGGCTTTTATCAAAGCAAGGCAAAGAACTTGATTGGGATGGGTCGCGTAGTCACGGAGAACTTCGGTGGAGTGATTCCACATGAATTGGAAGACTTGGTGACTCTGCCCGGTGTTGGTCGCAAGACAGGCAACGTTTTGCGCAGTGTGGTGTTCGACCTTCCAGGGCTTGCCGTTGACACCCATGTGGGTCGACTGTCTCGTCGTATGGGTCTGACGACTGAAGAGGATCCCGTGAAAGTGGAGAAGGTGCTGAATGCATTCATTCCACCTGCGGAATGGGGTCACTTTTCACTCAGATTGATTTTGCACGGGCGCCGCGTGTGTGATGCCAAAAAGCCGAAATGCGATATCTGTGAGATGGAAGACATCTGCCCTTCGTCAAACTTGCCGACGAAGTCAAAGTCCAAGTGACCTTTGGGCAGTAGCGTTTCTGAGATGACCGAGACAATTCGCGCCGAACTGGGCGCAGCCGCAGATGCCATCGGTAGTTATCGCTCACGTGTTGCGCGCCTCCTCGATGAGGTGGGCCCTAATCATGAAGATCTCGTGAGTGCAATGTATGAAGCAGAGCGAGCCCTGGTGTCTGCTGAGCGACTTCTCATTCGTGCTGAAAAACTCGCTCGTTCCTAACGGGCACCTGACTAGGTTTAGTGCGTGGCAATCTTCGAACCCCGTGACCAAATCCGCGCGATGGTGGGGTATCACTCGGCGCAAGTAGATGTGCCAATTCGTCTCAACACGAATGAGTCGCCGTTTCCTCCGCCAGCCGGCTGGGTAAAGATGCTCACGGATGTCGCTGCGGGAATTGACTGGAATCGCTATCCCGACCGTGCTGCTGTAGAACTGCGCGCAGTGATCGCTGCTCGTCACAGTGTGTCACCAGAGAATGTTTTTGTCGCCAACGGTTCAAACGAAGTACTGCAAACCATTTTGCTGACATATGGCGGTCACGGACGAAAAGTTGCGACATTTGAGCCGACGTATCAGATGTATGCACAGATTGCTCGTGTGACGGGCGCAGATGTTGTTGTGGGTGAACGTCGTGCCGATTTCACTCTTGATGCACATGAAATCGAACGCCTGATGCAGCGTGAGGCTCCATCGGTCACCTTCTTGTGTAATCCGAATAATCCCACTGGGTTGGTGGAACCTCGTGAGAACTTGGAAGTGCTTTTGGAACATGCCACCGGTGTGGTGGTAGTCGATGAGGCATATGCAGAGTTCTCCGATTGGTCAGCCATGGATTTGGTGTCAGAAGATCGAGCATTGGCAGTCACACGGACATTCTCAAAGACATTGTCGATGGCTGCGTTGCGAGTGGGCTATGTCGTTGCACCGAAGTGGATGATTGCGCAGTTAGAGATTGCAGCACTTCCGTATCATCTCGACTCGTTTAAGCAGGCGGCGACAACGGTTGCACTGGGCTTTACCTCCGAGATGGAAGAGCGTGTTGCGCTGATCAAGTCAGAGCGCTCTCGGATTGAATCCACCCTCTCTGCTCTCGATATTGAGGTATGGCCGAGCGGGTCAAATTTTGTGTTGTTCCGCCCTCGCAGCAGAGACGCTCAGGCAGTGTGGGCCGACCTTTTGGCCGCTGGCATCTTGGTGCGGGACTGCAGCTCCTGGACTCGCCTTGAGGGATGTCTACGTGTCACGGTGGGAACGCCGGACGAGAACAGTGCTTTTCTGGCCGCGATGTCCTCTGCGGTCGCTTAATTGACCCCGAATTAACAAATTGACCGCAAGGTCGGGGGTGTGAGCGGCGAGAATAGAGAGATGGCACGTACAGCCCAGATCTCTCGCAGCACCAAGGAGACTTCGATTGAAGTCTCCATCAACTTGGACGGCAGTGGTGTCGCCGATATCAGCACAGGTATCCCGTTCTACGATCACATGCTCGAGCAGCTGGCTCGTCACGGTGGTTTTGATCTTTCGATTCAGGCCAGGGGTGATCTTCACATCGACACTCACCACACGGTCGAAGATGTCGCAATCTGCGTGGGTGAGGCGCTGCACAAAGCCCTTGGTGACAAAGCCGGCGTGCGTCGCTTTGCAAGTGGCTCGTACCCGCTCGATGAGGCTTTGGTAGAAATCGCTCTTGATCTCAGTGGTCGTCCATTCGTTGCGTGGAATGTTGAATTGCCCGAATGCCTTCCATTAGGAAATCCTGCATTTGATCCATCGCTTGCTGAACATGCAATCTCCTCACTTGCAACCTCTGCGCTGATCACTTTGCATGTCAATTTGAAAGCCGGACGAAATGTTCACCACATCATTGAAGCCACCTTCAAGGGCCTTGCTCGTAGTTTGCGTGATGCAGTGCGTGTTGATTCGGCTGGTGTTCCTTCCACCAAGGGCGTTCTTTCGTGACCGCAAGGCCGCGAGTCGCTGTTCTCGACTACGGCATCGGAAATTTACGGTCAGCGCAAAAAGCTTTAGAGCGTGTTGGCGCGGATGCCGTGTTGACGCAAGATGCCACAGTTGTCTCTGCTGCTGACGCTGTCGTGTTGCCAGGCGTTGGTGCCTTTGGTGCGTGCATGGATGCATTGCGCGATGTGCAATTAGAAACCGTGACGCATGATGCAGTGGCGAGCGGAGTCCCATTCCTCGGCATCTGTGTCGGGATGCAGATGTTGTTCGATGGCAGCGAAGAAGACCCTGATGCTCGTGGACTCGGGATTATCCCCGGCCAGGTGAAATGGATTCCATCATCGGTGCAGCGTCCACAGATGCAGTGGAACCAATTAAACATTCGTCGTGATGAACCCATGTTCAGCGATTTGGGAGAGCACCCATGGATGTATTTCGTTCATTCACTGCACGGCGTGCCGACTGATTCTGATTGCGTGACGGCCACTGTGCAATACGGCGACACTCTCAATGTTGCATTCCGAAAAGGAAATGTGTTTGCAACTCAGTTTCATCCAGAGAAGTCAGCAACGGCGGGCTTAGGTCTGCTGCACAACTTCGTGGCTTCGGTGAAATCATGAACTTGTATCCAGCGATTGACCTCTTAGGCGGACGAGTGGTGCGATTACGTCAAGGCGCGTACGACGACAGCACTGTGTATGGGGAAGATCCTGTCGCCATGGCTGAGTCCTTTGTTGTCCAAGGCGCCACGTGGGTGCACATGGTCGACCTTGATGCCGCCAA
Source organism: Actinomycetota bacterium (assembly GCA_009702755.1). Lineage (GTDB taxonomy): Bacteria > Actinomycetota > Acidimicrobiia > Acidimicrobiales > Ilumatobacteraceae > UBA2093. Next base: position 23,207 of record WLHL01000018.1, on the reverse strand, counting down.
GAGCGCAGAGCCAGTGAATAGACCCATCATCGCCAAAGTGGCGCGGGCGTTGGCTGGACGGGCGCAGTTGCAGGTCGGTGGTGGTGTTCGCGGTGTCTCAGATGCTGAAGCTCTCGCCACGGCCGGAGTGAATCGTGTTGTGATGGGCTCTGCGGCAGTGGCAGACCCCTCGTTGGTGTCGGTGGTGGCAAAAATTATCCCGGTTGCTGTTGGGCTTGACCACAGAGAAGGAATTGCTGCAACGCACGGTTGGACTGAATCATCAGGGCTTCGCGTTGAAGATCTGTTGTCCCAGTTTCCTGATGCTGCGGCATTTGTGATTACTGATATCTCACGTGACGGCATGTTGACCGGGCCTGATGTCGAAGGCTTAGCGCGTGCAGTTGCATCAACAAACATTCCTGTTGTAGCTAGTGGCGGCGTCGGCACATTGGCACACATCGAAGAACTTGCTCGCGTCGTTGGTCTCGATGGAGTCATCGTGGGCAAAGCGATATATGAAGGCAAGCTCACCGTGGCAGATGCTGTGAAGGTGTTGTCATGAACTCCGACATCGTTGCGCGTGTGATTCCATGTCTTGATGTCACCAATGGTCGCGTTGTGAAGGGCGTCAATTTCGTTGATCTTCGTGATGCTGGAGACCCCGTAGAACTAGCTGCACGTTATGACATGCAAGGTGCTGACGAGCTTGTGTTCCTCGATATCACAGCATCTTCTGATGGCCGCGAAACCATGGTTGATGTGGTGTCTCGCACTGCTGAACAAGTCTTCATCCCGTTCACAGTCGGTGGTGGCATTCGTGAAGTTGCAGACGCACGAAAGATGTTGCGTGCTGGTGCAGACAAGGTCAGTGTCAACACAGCGGCTGTACAGCGTCCTGAAGTGATATCTGACATTGCAGCAGAGTTCGGCGCCCAGTGCGTGGTGTGCGCAATTGACGCAAAGTGGGATGCGTCTCAGAATCGTTGGACTGTGTATTTACATGGTGGTCGCACAGCGACAGATCTTGATGCCGTGCAGTGGGCAGAACGTGCAGTGTCGCTTGGTGCTGGTGAAATTTTGCTGACGTCGATGGACCGCGACGGAACGCGAGACGGTTTTGATATTGCTCTGACAAAGGCTGTGTCATCCGCAGTGAATGTTCCGGTGATTGCAAGTGGTGGTGTTGGAAATCTGCAGCATCTCGCAGAAGGTGTCACCGAAGGTGGTGCTACAGGAGTTTTGGCTGCATCTATTTTTCACTTCGGAGATCACACCATCGCTGAAGCAAAAGATGTGATGTCTGCACACGGTATTCGTGTGCGCCCTGTGGGCTGACGATTAGTTGATGGCGAGTAGCGCCATCTCAAGGATTTGGCGGCACGCACGTGGGCCATCAGCCATGATGAAATGATCGACGCCAGGTAGGTCGACCACCGTGGTGTTTGTCCAGCTGTCAACTGCATCACGTAGTTGTGCTGGTGATGTGAATTGGTCGTGTTCGGGGACAAGAAGAAATTTTGGGCGGTGATTGTTCGCGGCGGTAGGTACTGATGTCATGAAGGGAAGTGGCGGAGCAACTGCGAGCCATGCGGCAATGAACGGGTTGCTGACGTTGAGGCCGACCACTGAGCCAAAGGAGTAGCCCGCCATGATGATGGGGCAGTCAGGTTCGATCATGTCTGCCAGTTCACATGCGGCAGCGAGGTCGAGGCGTTCCGCATCGCCGTTGTCATGAATACCTCCGGAGTTGCCGACGCCTCGGAAATCAATCGCGATGGAATGACAGCCGAGGTCAGCTGCTGCGTCCTGAAGCGCTCGCACCACATGGTTAAAGCGATCCCCGCCGTATTCGGGGTGTGGATGGGCAATGACCACAACAGCACGTGCCGGATACTGCTCAGTACGGACAACATCGGACTCAATACTGATTCCATCAAGGGTTTCTAGGTAAACGGTTTCGGCTCCCACGGGCTCAGACGGTACCGTGCATATGTCGCGTGAACGCAGCAGGGCTTCTGCCCTGTGAATACACAATGCAGTGTTGGCAGAAGAAGAGGACGGAATCAAATGTCAAGTGAACTTGTTGGTCGTGTCATTGTGCCTTCTGCCGACCAGTTGGGTGCCGTCACCTTTAATAGCGATGGTCTTGTGCCTGCAATTGCTCAGTGCTCACAGACGGGCCAAATCTTGATGATGGCATGGATGAACGCTGAGTCGTTGTCGATGACTTTTGCAGAGGGTCGCATGGTCTACTGGAGCCGTAGCCGTCAGGAGCTCTGGCGTAAGGGCGATACCAGTGGTGATCGTCAGTTCGTTCGTGAAGCGTTTTACGACTGCGATGGGGACACACTTCTCTTTGTTGTAGAGCAAGAAGGAAAAGGTGCATGCCATACCGGCGAGCGCTCGTGCTTCTATCGATCTTTCGGTGATCAGTAATGTCGCTTACCACAGCGATTACGCCATCACGAGACGAGTTCATTGCGCTGGCACGTCAACACACGGTGGTACCCGTGTGGACACAACTGCTCGCGGATCTTGAAACTCCCGTTGCTGCATACATCAAATTGGTGGGCGACGGTGATGGCTTCTTGTTGGAGTCTGTCGAACACGGTGAACGATGGAGTCGATACTCATTTGTAGGTCGTGAGCCGCGTGGAACATTGACCTTGCGTGATGGCTTGTTGACCGCCACCGGAGACATTCCTCCCAGTGTTCCTCTCGATCAAGGCATCCTCGCAGCGATGGAAGAGTTGTTGCGCATCTATCGTGCGCCTATCTTCCCCGACCTGCCTCCTTTACAGGGCGGCCTCATGGGGCACTTGGGGTATGACGTCGTGCGTGAGATTGAAAACTTGCCGAATGTGCCCACTGATGATCGTGGCGTTCCCGATGCATCAATCAGCATCATTGGCTCTCTTGCTGCCTTCGACCACTGGCGTCAGCGTGTGTACATGTTGGAGAGTGTCCCTGTTGCAGGACTGACAGACGAACAAATCGGTGCGGCATACGATGCCGCAGTTGTTCGCGTCCATGCATCAGTCGCAGATCTTGCGCGTCCGTTGCCGTACGTTGCCGTTGAACCACCGATTGTGGGTGAGCAGTTGCCGAGCGCACGTTCGTCGATGCCTGATGGTCGTTATCAGTCCGCTGTTGAAGTGGCCAAGGAATACATCCGCGCCGGAGACATCTTTCAGGTCGTGCTTGCACAGCGTTTCGAACTTGATCTCGAGGCAGATCCGTTTGACGTGTATCGCGTCCTTCGCCAAGTAAACCCCAGCCCGTATATGTACTTCTTGAAGCAGCCTGGTCTCACGATTGTTGGTGGTTCTCCAGAGCCGATGGTGCAACTCATTAATGGTCGTGTCATTTCTCGACCTATTGCAGGCACACGTAAGCGCGGCACGACCGATGAACACGATCGCAAGCTCGCCGCTGAACTTCGTGAGAATCCAAAGGAAGTTGCTGAGCACATCATGTTGGTCGACCTCGCACGTAATGACGTCGGCCGTGTCGCTCAATACGGTTCAGTGACGATGGATGAACTGATGTCGTTAGAGCGTTATAGCCATGTGATGCACTTAACCTCACAGGTATCGGGCGACCTCCGTGAAGGTCTTGGCCCCATCGATGTTTTGCGTGCGACACTTCCTGCCGGAACTGTGAGTGGAGCTCCCAAGGTTCGCGCCATGGAGATCATTGATGAACTTGAGCCGGTGAAGCGTGGACCTTATGCCGGTGTGGTCGGGTACGTCGACTTCTCAGGCAACCTTGATACAGCTATTGCAATTCGCACGATGTTTGTCGGGCCAAAGGGTGCAATTCTTCAGGCCGGTGCAGGAATCGTTGCCGATAGTGACCCCAAAGATGAAGATCTCGAGTGTCATAACAAAGTCGGTGCGTTGTTGGCCACCATCCCCGCCGCAGTTCGTATGACGCAACGTCGTCGGGAAGCAGGAACAAACGCATGAGTGCAGTTGTATGGGCAGATATAGACCGCGAAGTTGTCATTGTGGAAGGCGACGACGCGGCAGTGTTCTTGCATTCACAACTGGCAAATGACATTGCCTCTCTTGCCGTGGGGAGCAGTGTTCATAGTCTGTTGCTCGAACCCACTGGTCAAGTCACTGCACTTGTCCGTGTGACTCGCCACAGCGACACCGTGTTTACTCTCGACGTTGAGGCGGGCCTCGGAGCATCGTTGATTACTCGTTTACAACGGTTTGTTTTGCGCGCCAAAGTTGTCATGCGCGTCAGCGATTGGGCTGTGCGAGCATTTCGCGGAGACAACGCAGTGACTGCAGTGGGCCAGGGTCCTGGCCGGGCAGTGCCGTACTGGGGTGGCACTGATGCTGTCGATGTCATCGGAGAGGTCTCTGACTTGCCAGTCATTGGCGAGGAGACAGAAGTTCCTCACATTGATATGTATCGCGTTGAGGCACAGTGGCCTCGAGTTGGTCTCGACATCTTGGTCGGTGATATTCCTGCCACAACAGGAGTCGTCGGAGTTGCCGTGAGTTTTTCAAAGGGGTGCTACCCAGGTCAAGAACTTGTCGAGCGCATGGACTCTCGAGGGGCGAATGCGCCTGTGAGAGTCGTTGCATTGTCGCGAGACGGAATTGGTGTGGGCGCTCGACTTCAGGCCGATGGCAAAGATGTTGGGACAGTGACCTCGATCGGGTTTACGCGCGCATTGGCACGTGTCGCTCGTGGCGCATCGATTGGGGTGGAACTCTCTCCACCTGAATCAACGAATAGTCACTGATTCCCGTGTCGTCAGCACCAGTTCTTCCGGGGGTTTTTGAATCCATCTCGAAGAAGGGTCATGTTGACATAGATGTGCTGGCATGGCACTGGTTCTTGCTCGTTGGAGTGATTGCATTTCTCTTGTTTGTGGATCTACTTCTGATTCATCGAAGATCTCGTGTAGCAGACATGAGAGAGGCAACTGTTCAGTCCATTGCTTGGATTGGAGTAGGACTTTCCTTTACTGCATTCATTGCATGGCAGTTCGGGAGTAATGCAACAGGGGAGTACCTCGGCGGATACCTCATGGAGATGAGTCTGAGTGTGGACAATGTCTTTATCTGGGCAATGCTGCTTACGCAGTTTCGTATTCCACGACAATTTCAATACAGGGTCTTGTTCTGGGGTGTCTTTGGAGCGTTTGCGCTTCGCTCGGTCTTGATTTTTGGTGGGATAGCCCTCACGGAAGTTTTTGCACCAGCAATATTGATGCTCGGAGTATTTCTGGTCTACACCGCTTTCTCCTTGTTGCGAAAGAAAGATGATGATGATTTCAATCCGTCTGAGGGGCGAATCGTGCGTCTCTTTCACGGGTTAATCCCATCAGTGGAAGAGATCAGAGCTCAGACGAGGAATCTGAGTGACCTACGAAGTGGATTTCTTGTTGCTCCGTTATTCGCAGTGGTGGTCTTGCTGGAGTTAACGGATGTTGCCTTCGCAGTGGACTCTGTATCGGCAGTACTCACTGTCACAAGCGAACCATTCCTGGCCTTAGCGTCGAATACCTTTGCGATTCTCGGGCTCCGTGCTCTGTATTTCTTGCTTGCTGATGTTCAAGCAAGATTCAAATACTTGCAGCGGGGAATAGCGATAATTCTCGCTTTTGTCGGTTTCAAGATGATTGTGGCGTACTTCTGGGACTGGCATGTCTCCACCCTGTGGTCTTTGTCAGTCATTGTCGTCGTTCTTGGTCTTTCAGTGGGTGCTTCCATCGTCGAAAACCGTCGCCCGTCTTAGGGAGGTCCCATTGGCACTAATGTTCGTGTCATGGGAATCGCGGAGGAAGACATTCAAAAGGTGCGCAGTTCTGTCACCTTGTCGGACATCGTTTCTCCCCACGCTCAACTCCGTCGCGCAGGTCGTGGCCAAGTCGGACTCTGCCCATTCCATTCCGAACGCACACCTTCTTTCAGCGTCAATGATGAAACCGGTCGGTACATGTGTTTCGGCTGCGGCGCAAAGGGTGATGTCTTCACGTTTGTTCAGCAGATGGAGCACCTGGATTTTGTTGGTGCCGTTGAACGCATTGCCAGTAAGGCGGGCATTGAGCTGCGCTATACATCGGGCGCAGGGAACGGTGAGCGTAAGCATCGTAAAGAACTACAAGAACTCATGGAGCGTGCCGTTGAGTGGTACCACCAGCGCCTCTTGGAAGCGCCCGATGCCCGTGCGGCGCGTGAGTATTTGCGCTCCCGCGGTCTATCGGGCGATGTTGCTCGTACCTACAAATTGGGATGGGCCCCCGATGACTGGGATCAACTGTGTAAGGCACTCAATGCACCAGCAGCGATGCTCAATGAAGTCGGTCTCGGATTTCTTAACAAAGCCGGACGATTGCAGGATTCATTCCGAGCGCGTGTGATGTTTCCTATCTTCGATGAGACCGGTGCTGCCGTTGCTTTTGGCGGTCGTATTCTTCCTGGTTCCACTGACCCTGCGAAGTACAAGAACTCCACAGAGACTCCGATCTACATGAAGTCACGCACGTTGTATGGCATGAACTGGGCCAAAGGCAACGTCGTGAAAGAAGACAGCGTCATCGTGTGCGAGGGCTACACCGATGTCATCGGTTTTCACATCAGCGGTTTGGCAACTGCTGTTGCAACATGTGGAACAGCATTGACGGAAGAGCACGTGAAGCTCATGAAGCGATATGCGCGCAATGTTGTGCTTGCTTTCGACGCCGATTCTGCTGGCCAAGGTGCTGCAGAAAAATTTTACGCGTGGGAGAAGAAGTACGACGTTGCAGTATCCGTTGCGCAGTTTCCGCAAGGCAAAGACCCCGGCGAATTAGCGCAGAGTGATCCTGAAGCTCTCGCGAAAGCTATTTCGGGCGCGATGCCATTCCTTGGTTTCCGTCTCAAGCGCCTCTTTGATGCGAATCCACTTCGCTCACCAGAATCTCGTTCCCGTCTGGCTGAGAAGGCGATGGTGCTCATCAACGAGCACCCTGACACCAATGTGCGTCGTCTCTATGCCGGAGAAGTCGCGAGTCACACGGGCCTCTCTGCGACGGACTTGGTCAAGGCTGCAGAGCGCGGGGGCAAAGTTGTTGCCACATTTGCTGCTCCTGTTCAGCAAGCACTCGAAGGTGCGGGGTTCATCGCAATTTCACTGCTCATTCATGAATGGGATGCCATCGCTCCTTGGTTAATTGAAGAACTATTCGTCGATATTGCTTCTCGTGAGGCGTTTCGGGCATTGGCGGAAACCGATGGTGATGTGCACGCAGCTCTCGCTATTGCGACGCCTGAAGCATCAGACATCATCGAACGGGCGGCCGTGTATGACGCGGATGCTGACCCCTTGGTGGAATCAAGGTCTCTCATTGCGGCTGCGGTGAGGCGCGAACTGCAAAAGCGTGGTCAGATAGCGGATGTGGAAAGCATCCAGCAACAGCGCCAGGTGAGAATTGCACTGGAGGATCTCGCCAAGCCCGAGAAGGCAACAGCCGCTGCGATTCTTTTATTGCAGTGGCTGGCTTCAGCGGCAGGTGTAGTGCAGTGACTCCGCCGGCTCATCTCCCGCCGTTTCCCGATGTGGATGCTGCAGAATGGGCCACACTTATTGCCTCGCGATCAGACGCCGGGACAGTGGAAGCAAACACAGTCGCACATGTGTGCAGAAATCTGGAACTAAATACCGACACCATTCGTCAGATCGAGTCGGTGTTACAGCAACTCAATATCTCCATCGCAAAAATAGAACCTGACATTTCCGGCCCCATTGAGCGAAAACCAATCCCTCGCAAAACCTCGACCCCTCGAATTATGTCGGGGGATTCGGGAGACACGGTCCGCATTTATCTTCAAGAGATCGGTCAAGTCGATCTTCTTGATGCGGAAGGCGAACGAACTCTCGGGCGAGCAATCCGTGCAATGCAGGATGCAAAAGTGGAGCAGGAATCTGGAACAGTGTCCGTCACGCGTCGCAGAGAGTTACGCAATGTCATTCGTGAAGGAGAAGAAGCGTTTGAACATCTCATCACGGCCAACTTGCGACTCGTTGTTTCCATCGCACGAAAGTACGACGGTCGGGAACTGCAGCTTCTTGATTTGATTCAAGAAGGAAATATTGGTCTCATGCGTGCTGCTGAAAAGTACGACTGGGAAAAAGGTTTCAAGTTTTCTACATATGCAACGTGGTGGATTCGTCAGGCAATGATGCGTGCAATGGCAGACCAAGGTCGAACCATTCGTGTACCCAGCCATGTGGTCGAAATGTTGAATCGCATCACGAAGGCAGACCGAGATCTCACTGTTGAACTTGAACGAGAGCCGACGGTGTTTGAACTTTCTGAACGCACGTTGATCCCGGCAGAGAAAATTGAAGAGTTGCGTCAGATCTCGTCCGTATCGATCAGCCTCGATGAACCTGTGGGGTCTGAAGAGGATTCATCCACGTGGGGTGATCGAGTGCAGGGAAACAGAGAAGAAGATTCTCCGATTGAGATGGTGCAGAAGAGACAGCTCATCGCTGCCATTGAGGCAGAACTGGAGCACCTGCCTGAGAGGGATCGCCGCATCCTTGAGAAGCGTTTTGGCATTCATTCAGACCAGCCCTTGACCCTTGATGACGTGGCCAAGCAAGAGGGCGTCACAAGGGAGCGAATTCGTCAAATTGAGCAAAAGACCCTCGCACGCCTCAGACATCCGAATAACAGCGCACGTTTACGCAGTTTCATCGATGGTGACTAGCCATTTCATTGTGGGGGCTCCCAAGGGCGCTGATATCCTTCTATTTCCCTTCCGGGGTAGCTCAGTTGGCAGAGCAACGGACTGTTAATCCGTGTGTCGTGGGTTCGAGCCCCACTCCCGGAGCCATTTGGTCCCTTCTGGACCACAAAAGGGCCAGTAGCTCAGTTGGTTAGAGCAGGGGACTCATAATCCCTGGGTCGCGGGTTCGATCCCTGCCTGGCCCACCATTTTCTCTAGGCCGCGGCCTTCTCGCGTTTCTTTCGATCGATGAATCGTCCAGCGACGAATCGAATGCCTGCGACGGCTGCTCCGGTCATTGCGAGAGCCATTGTGAAGCCTGTGTAGAGCTGTGTGCCCACATCGCTTCCCGCACTGAGCGAGTGCACCACAATGATGCCGTACAGCGGATACGAGAGCATGTGGATGCGTCGCCATGTTTGGCGACTCATCTTCTTCATCATGAGCGAAGTGCCTTGGATGGCAACGAGGGTCCAGAACCCGATGACTCCGAGTGAGACAGCGAGTGGCCTGTAGGCGTTGGTGTACGGGATGAAGAGATTGATGAGATCGAAGTCAATGTATTTGTCTGGCAACAGTGTGACCATGTGAATCGCAGAGAAGCACACAGTGAGTCCGCCGAGCCAGCTATGTAAGTCTCGCAACCAAACAGGGCGATCCATGCCACGAAGGACACGAGTGGTGAGAAGGACGCCCCACAAGATGGTGAAAAGGATGAGGACCCACGCAACGTTGGCAGATGCTCGGGAATAGTCCCACCACAATGAAGAAATCATTGGAGAAACTCCTGCCATGTTTCTGAGTGTGTCACAACACCGAGGGCGTCCACTCGGAGAACTGCAAGGCCGAGACTCTCGATAAGAGTGTCATTTGTGTGAAGTGCGTACTTTGTCCACGCCTCTGCCCAGGCACCGGTCGACGCAATGACGCTTGCTGCAACAAAGGGAATTGGTGAGCCATTGGGAGATGCAATGTGGCATGTGATGCCTTGACCATTGCGTTGACGTGCAGCTGTGTGTGATGTGGCAACTGCGCCTTGTACGAGGGAGATGGTGCACACTGCTTGTGTTGCATCTGATGGCGACATGATGTGAATCGGCCATGCATGGGTTGTGTTGGGTGTACGTGCGACACGAATGTCTCCGCCAAGATTGACGCATACAGATTCAGCGCCACGAGATATCAGATGATCAGCAATGAGGTCTGCTGCAAAACCTTTACCCAGCCCGCCAGCATCCAGTGTCATGTGCGTTGGAATAGTGACGATGTTGTCTGCGCGAATAATGATTCCCGAAATGTCAGTAAAGGCGTGAGCTAGTGATGGGACTGCTGATGTCTTGTTGTCGATGAGCGAACGTGTGTCGCCGTGTTGAATCAGCGTGGGGAGAAGTGTGGGGTTGTATGCGCCCTGTGTTGCTGTGTGTGCAGCAATCATGTGGCCAATGAGAGCAACGGTTCGGCCATCGACCCACACTGGTTCGCCATCAGCACGATTAAGGCGGCAGATATCTGATGACGGGATGAATCGACTCCACAATTGCTCGAGGTCGGCGACCATGCGGAGGCCTTCTTCAGCGAGGGCATGGACGTCGCCACCAATCACTGACACTTCACAGCGGACACCCATCAGCATGCGGTGCTGACGAGTGCCCAGTGTGAGCGGACGAGGAGACATGATTTAGCGAGAGCCGCTGCTCTGTTGCTGCTGCCAGTTGTTGTTTGAAGGTCCTGGCGTGGCAGGAGTTGCTTGTGGAACTTGAACAACGATGACAGGAGCAGGAGTTGCGGCGACTATTGACGGAGTTGCTTCGTTCGTTACAACTTGAGTGGACGGTTGTGGCGTCATGGCAGATGTTGCAACCGGGCTCATGACGGGTTGATTGATCTGCTGAGCTTTTGTCTTGCCAGCAAGCGTGTAACCCGATGCCATGCCGATAACTGCAGTTGCAGAGAGTCCTGTCACCAAGATTTTTGCTGCGGTGGCCGGCTTCTTTGCTGTGCGCCGTGTTGCGGAAGTTCGTGTGGGCATGGCCTCGTCTGCAGTCCTTTCTGAAGATCGTGCGGTGACAGGTACTGGTGGGGGAAGAAGTGGATCGTTCAGCATTAGTCGTCATCCTCATCGTCGTGATCTTCATCGTCGTGGTCATCTTTGTCACCATGACGATCGTCGTCGTGATTTTCGTCCTCATCATGGTCGTCATCGTCATCATCATGGTCTTGACGTGGGGGAGATTGCTGCAGCGAAGCGGGTGTCACGTCCTTGACATTGACTGTGACTTGACCGTTCACCATCTGCGCGATGAAATCGAGGTGTTGCATTGTGGACTTAAAGCGAACTGTGACGACGCCCATGGCATCAGTCACGGCGGACTCACTGGTGAATCCGACAGCAGGAGCGATTCCTGTCACCACGGCGGCACCTGTTGCTGTGTCGATGACAACGCTTCCGGCACTTCCCACTGTGTAGGTCGTTGTGGTGCTGTTGATGGGCGTTGCCTTGGCGTTTGTAGCGGAGACCAAACCGGAGTTGATCGGTGTGGCGCCAGCGGGGCGATTAGTGGACACGATCTCTGAGCCAGCGGCGCTTGACGCACCAAGCACGGTGTTGTTCACTGCGAAGGCAGCGACTCCTGCGACGATGACTCCGGCAACTGAGATTGCTGTGGCGATTCCTGTTTTCATGGCTCAATGCTCCATTCGCGGGGTATTTCCCGATGCATGAAACAGTACGGGTACTCAATACAGGGGACGGTGTGGGCTTATCCAAGATTTAGTAAAGAAATGGGAATCAGGGGTGAGTTCGTGGTGACGAGGCACAATGGGAGTGTGAAAGTGCTGTTGGTTGAGGACGATAAGTCCATTGCGGAGTCGGTGATTGCATCGCTTCGGCAAGCCGGACTTGATGTGCAGCATGTGACGACTGGCGTGGAAGCAATCGCAGCAGTTTCTGATGCATCCCCCGATGTTGTCCTGATGGATTTGGGTCTACCAGACATGGACGGCCTTGATGTTTCGAAGACAATCCGTGAATCGTCTTCTGTGCCAATCATCATTGTGAGTGCCCGCGGAGACGAACTAGATCGAGTTCTTGGATTGGAACTCGGAGCTGATGATTATGTCGTCAAACCTTTTAGTCAGCGAGAACTTCTTGCACGCATTCGTGCGGTAACCCGTCGTAATGCCGAGACGCCCCCAGTGACAACGATGCGTGAAGGTGTCCGCTTGCAGATTGATGAACGATCTCACGTCGTTCTTCTTGATGGCATTGAGATTTCGCTCACTGCAAAAGAATTCGATCTTCTCGCGTATTTGTATGCAGAGCCAGGCACTGTGTTCCGTCGTAATGACATCCTTGAACACGTGTGGGATACCAATTGGTACGGAACCACAAAGACTCTTGACGCGCATATCGCTTCTATTCGTAAGAAATTGGGAAGTCCAGACTGGATTCAATCGGTACGCGGAGTTGGCTTCAAGTACGTAGAGGTTGCTGCGTGAGAAAGCGCCTTGTTGTGGCACTGATGGGTGTTGCTGCAGTCATGTTGCTTGTGTTTGGTATTCCCCTTGCATCCTTTGTGGCCAAGGTGGAGCGTGAACGTCTCATTACGGCCTTAGAACGAGATGCGTTCATTCTTGCGGGCCATGCAAAAGAGACATTGAATACCAGTGCGGGATCGAGTCTTCCTTCGTTGCAGCCGTATATCGCAGAGCATTCAGCATCGAAGGGAGCTCGCGTACTTGTCACGAACGCACTGGGACTCGTTGTTGCTTCGAATGATCCCACGCTCACAGTTGGTTCAAATTTCTCAAACCGTCCAGAAGTAGCAACAGCGCTCACTGGTATTCCTGCAGTTGGCGAACGGTCATCGCGCACGCTCGGCCAACGTTTGGTCTTTGTTGCAGTCCCTGTTTTCCTTGGCGATGAAGTTCTTGGTGTTGTTCGATTCTCTAGCCCACAGTCTCGTATCGATCAGGAAGTGCGTGACCGAGTGCTGGGCATCGTGCTTGCTGGTTTCTTCACTTTGCTTGTTGCAGGGGCCTTGGCAATTCCATTTGCGCTAGGCATCGCTCGTCCGATCACACGCCTCACGCGTCGCACGGAAAAACTTGCGGATGGTGACTTCTCGGTGCGAGCCGATGATTCCAGCGGTCCACCAGAGTTGCGTGAATTGTCGCGGTCATTCAATGTGATGGCAGGACGCCTTGGTTTGATGGTGGAGAACCAGAAACAGTTCGCAGGTTCGGTGTCGCATCAGTTGCGTACGCCACTCACGGCATTACGACTAAGGCTTGAACAAGCCCAAATGGCGCTTGGCGATGGCTCTCCGGATGCTGCTCATGCCATTGAGGCGTCACGAGCTGAGACAGATCGACTGCAGGAGATGGTGGAGCAACTGTTGGCGTTGGCTCGTATTGAAGGTGGGACCGCTGCAACGGTCACAGTAGATGCGGCATTAATTGCTCACTCACGAATTGAGATGTGGGATTCTCTCGCGAGTGAAAGAAATGTGTCATTGACAATCACTGCACCAGGGCAGGCGCTGTGTGCCGGAATTGACGGAGCTCTTGAACAAATCATCGATAACTACATTGACAATGCTTTGGGTGTTGCCCCAGATGATTCAACGATTGCTCTCGTTGTGGCACGTGATGCTTCCCACGTGAGTGTTGATGTGATTGACGAAGGCCCAGGCCTGAGTGAAGAGCAGCGTTCACGTGCGTTCGAACGTTTCTGGCGAGGACAGCACACTGAAAACTCGCCAGGTACGGGATTGGGCTTAGCAATTGTTCGACAATTAGCAGTTGCCAGTGGTGGAACGACAGAACTATTGCCACGCAGCGATGGTCAGATCGGACTCGTCGCCCGCGTCACGCTGACCGCTCGTTAGAAACTGCTGTCGCCAATCCATGCAGGAACGCGATGCAGCAAGTCGAGACTCACTTCTCGGCACTTGTCGAGTATCGGGCAGACAGACTCGGTCTCACCTCGATAGACCATTGCGAGGGATATCGGGACGCGTCCAATCACAGTGAGACTGCGTTCTGGAGCATCAGTGACTTTTTGGTACGAATCGATTGCCGAAATCTCTAACGGAAGATCAAGGCCGCCCAGTCCGGCAACCTCTGTCGCCAGGACCAGAAGGTCTGGTGGATGAACGAGAGGTGGGAATGCCCAGGTGAAAACGAGAGGGAAACTGAAATCACCAATTGGTTCATCGTCCGGGTCGTCCATTGCCAGCACTACATCTTCAAAGTTCAAGAGAGTGCGTGGGTCGATCTCAAGGCTGACATGAAGGTCAATCGGACCAGTGCAGGCCTCTTCAGGGTGAAGATCGACTTCCCATAGCTGGCGCAATGAGTAAGTCTCGACAAAGTGACGCTCATCGTGGACATGGAAACCATGATCCACTGCGTGACTCTTTAAATCGCTGACAAAGCCGGCTATGTCAATAACTGCCACGCAATGACACTACCGTTTGAACGTGCGACGCTTTGATGCAGATTCTGATGACCGTGACATCCTGGGCTTTCTCCATGATGTTGCTGATGCTGCGGCAGACATGATTGATGAAACTGTCTCCTGGTCACTTACTGGCCATCGAGAAGGCCAGTACACCGGGGATGTCGCCGTCGATGAGGTTGTCGTTGATATGTGCGAGGCAGCTGGGTTCTTTGTTCTCAGTGAGGAGTCGGGTGTGGGCGACCTGGAATGGCCATTGCCGGCAGGAAAACTTCTGATTGTGGTTGACCCCGTTGATGGTTCGACGAATGCAAGTAAAGGTCTTCCGTGGTATGCAACCTCGTTGTGTGTAGTTGATTCTGATGGTCCGCGTGTTGCACTCGTGGCAGAGCAGTCGGGAAGCGAGACCCGCTACGCCGCTATTCGTGGTGCTGGTTCCAATGTTGATGGCATGCGGTTGCGCGTTCAGCCCATTGAGGACACTCGAACTGCTGTAGTTGGTGTGAATGCATTGCCGGCCCCCACGCATGGCTGGTGGCAAGTGCGTACGATGGGTGCAGCATCTCTTGACATCTCTCTCGTGGCAAAGGGTGCGCTTGATGGTTACATCGATTTCGACGGTGGACTAGGAGTATGGGACTACCTCGCTGCAGTACTTATCTGTACCGAAGCGGGTGCTCTTGTCGCAGAAGCGGAAGGTCGAGACCTGATGACAGTTGACATTGATGCTCGCCGTCGACCAGTTGTTGCATCATCTCAAGCGATGATGAATTCACTGATGATTGCTCGCCGTCAGTAGACCAACTGTTTTCTGAAGTAGAACTGAGTCATGGTTCTTCGTCGGCTTTCATTGCTTGTCACTGCACTTGTGTTGATGGCGTCGCTTTCATCGACCTCTGCACAAGCAGCTGATCCGACATGCGCGCAAGGCGGTGAATGTCGCATCGGAAACTTCGGACCCGGTGGTGGTCGCATTGTGTATGACGCTGGTTCGCTGCAGTGGTGGGGTCGCTACCTGGAAGCTGTGTCTGTGCCGTCAGGTGCTGGGCGCCCATGGTCGCTGCAGCCCACCACGTCGTTGTATGCGGGTGATGTCACAGGTCGTGCTCATATTGATGCCAAAGCAGTGGGCTACGGGCGCCTCAACACCTCCGCCATCATCGCCCAAAGTGGCGCAGGACGATATGCCGCCTCGTTTGTCGACGCCTTTGTTCGAAATGGATATGACGATTGGTTTCTTCCATCGAAAGATGAACTAGACGCCGTGTATCGAACACATGCGATCTACGGCGTTCCCAGGATTGTGAAAGCTGCGTATTGGTCATCGTCAGAGAACTCTGCGAACTATGCCTGGTATCAAATGTTTCAAGATGGCACTCAGTTCACCGATGAAAGTGGAGTGGGTGCAATCACAGGGATTAAACAACTCACACGCAATCGTCTGCATCGTGGTTCTGGTTGGCCCTCGTTGCCGTATCAAGTGATGGCAATGCGTTCGTTCCCTGCAGGAATTGGTGTACCTCCCACGCAGTCGAATCCGGTTCTCACCGGAAACACGTGCACGAACACGGGACCCTGTGTTGTCGGAGACATTGGTCCCGGTGGCGGTGTTGTTTTCTATGACGCGGGTGTGAGTAAAGCGTGGGGTCGATACATGGAAGCGGCGCCAGTAGAGATGGAAGGTGTGGGACTTCCCTGGAAGAGACTGAATGCCATTGATCGTCGCAAGCCTGTGTATCGGGATTCAATTGGTCAGCTAGCTCGGATCAAACGTGTGCGATCAAAAGCGATTGGGATGGGGCGGATCAACACCACCGCGATTGTGAAGGCTTATGGACGTGGCCGTTACGCGGCTCGGTATGCAGATTCCATGGTTCTGAACGGGTACGACGATTGGTTCCTGCCTTCAAAGGATGAACTCAACGTGATGTATTCGATTCTGTCGACTGCGTATCTGCGCATTGGTAGTTATGCACGTAGTTTCTACTGGTCGTCAAGTGAGTACGACTACAACAATGCGTGGACTGTCAACTTCAAGGATGGTCAGCAGTTTGATCGTGAGAAGTGGTTGTCGCCAGATGCAGAAAATGGCGTCAAGGCACTGCGGGTGCGCCCCGTTCGGGCCTTTGGCTAAGCGATGGCGATCTCGTTCTTACGAACGAATCGTGAGATGCACATCACTTCATTGAGCGCATCGGTACGAACCAAGGTGTCATGAATGAGTGCCGACTCCGGTGGTGCGGTGAGATGTTCAACGGCAATACCCGAGTTCTGCATGGGCGCAAAGAGTTGATTCTCTCGGCGAGTGTTGCGGAGAATGCCATGAGAAACCTCATAGATGATTCCTTCGTGCTCAAACGTGAGATCACCTGAACTGCACAACTCTTGAGCCTGTTTCTGACGTTCGAGGGCTGTCTCAAGGTTGATGATGCGGTCACGGATAAATGCAGCGTCCTCGTAACGCTTGGCCTCCGAATGCTTATGCATCTTTGTTGTGAGTAAAGCGATGACGTCGGCAGGGTTGCCAAGCAATGTGTCGCTGACTACGGCGACCAATCGTGCGTATTCCGTTGGATCAGCAGTACCAGAACACGGGCATTGCGCAAGGCCGAGCCGTGCTGCAGAACAGACTTCCGCATCTGAAGGCGGGGAGTAATTGCGCCCCATGCGAACAGTGCATCGACTGAGGGGAATTACCGATTCGATTGCATCGACGATGTCGCGTGCCATGGCCTTGGTGGTGAACGGACCAATGGTGATGCCTTTGGGTGATGGCACTTTGGTGACTACTAGCCGAGGCCAGTCATCATCGGTGGTGAAGCGAACGTAGCTGTACTTATCAGCGCGTGTGCCTGCGTGGTTGTATCGCGGACGAGCGCGACTAATGATGCGGGACTCAATTACTTCGGCCGTCAAGATGTCGGGCGTCTCGATGAAGTGAACACCCTGCATGATCTTGAGCAGCTTGCCTACTTTGTTGCGTGATTCTCCGGTGCCGAAGTAGCTACGCACACGAGATCGAATGTTGCTGGCCTTGCCGACATACAAAATGTCGTTCTGTGCGTCGACAAAGAAGTACACGCCGCACGTCCGAGGTAAGTCTTCGGTGAGTTTTAACTTGCCCGATTGAGGGTGGCTACTCATCTGAGGAAGTGCGATGAGGTCGTCGAGGCAATGAGTACCCAGTGACGACGCGCGCTCGATGAGATAGTGCAACAAATCGCCTGTTGCTAAGACATCGTCAAGGGCACGGTGAATCGGCTGATGATTGAGATTCAAGTATGAAGCGAGAGTGGAGAGCTTGCAGTTGGGCACTTCGCTACGGATAAGGCGACGCGCAAGTTGCAACGTATCGACAACTTTGTGCGAGAGGAGAGGCATGTCGAATCTGTCGAGAGCTGCATTGATGAAGCCAATATCGAAGCGGGCGTTGTGCGCTACAAGAACCGAGTCTCCGATGAATTCAAGAAGCGGTGCAATGTGCTCGCGAATAGTGGGCTGATTGCGAACCATGCTGTCTGAGATGCCCGTGAGAATGACGATGAATGAAGGGATGGTGGTTTCTGGATCAATGAGAACGTTGAACCGATCAATCTCGTATCCGCCCTGGTACTTCACGGCCGCAATTTCCGTGATGCCAGCCCCGTTAGGGCTACCGCCAGCAGTCTCGATGTCGAGAACGCAAAAAATGACATCGGAGAGAGGGGTGCCAGTTGCCTGTTCCGCTTCCTCTAGTTCCATGTAGCCACTGTATGACGGGGTTCTGTCATGGGGAGAGGAGTCGGGAGGAGAGTCTTGCGATATCCTGACAGTTCCTGCATCTGCGGGCGTTTAGCTCAGTTGGCTAGAGCATCTCCCTTACAAGGAGAGGGTCGGGGGTTCGAGTCCCTCAACGCCCACAACTCCGTCATTTAACTGGTGCTCCTACGCGGGTCAGCAAAGGCTTGTCGGCTGTCCAGTCGGCCACCCATAACTCCACAGCGTTCTTTCCTGGGTTCATGAAGCGAGACATCAAGCTGCTGGAGAATGGCAACGCACCCATCTCGGAAGTCATTCCCGCAAGTTCAGGGAGTACGCCGACAAAGCGGCCATTGACTGCGATTAGTCCTTCGCATCGTACGCACAGATTGCTCTGTGTTTGCAGCGTTCCTGATGCGCGCGTGGGAACTGGTGCCAGGCGCCCCGTGCCGATGTTCTGGTATCCCTCCGCGCCATTCAATGACCACGTCACACTGACATTTGACGGTGCACTTGTTGGTGCCTTCCTGCCGAGAAGACGTCCGCTCAATTCGACGCGATAAATGTCATCAACATCTCCATTGGCATCGATCCAATTGTCGTAGTAGCGAACGCGCTCAAGGACAGCAGTGAAATCGGTTGAGATCTGTGACGTGCTGTACGGCCATTGGATGCGGCGCGACGTTCGTTGCGGACATGTGCGCCGCAAGTTGACTCCGTCTGTTGTCCAGCCAGACTTCACTGCGTTTGTTGCAATGATGGTGGCCAAGATGTCAATTGATGAGGCGGGACAATCGCTGATGGCACTTTTGTTCTGTTGTGGGTATTTGATGAAGAGAGGCACGCGATAGATGTCCTCGAGTGTTCCCGGATTATTCACATTGATTTTGTCGCGATACGACTCGCCTGGCACAAAAGTGATGCCGTGGTCTGCAGTGACCACAACCATGGTGTTGTCCCAATTAGGGGACGCCTTTAGTTTGTTAATGAACTCCAAAAGAAGAGTGTCGGTCGCTACGTATTGACGCAACATTGACTGATAGTTGTCGCGACGACGATCAACAAGACGTTCGCTGCGTGTGTCAACGAATTGCACAAGGTCGGGTGCAATGCGCAGATCAGGTGCGAGTCCCCAAGGACGATGCGGCAAGAGCAGATGTGTGAAGTGCAACGCGGGATTTGTGGATGACACTGATGCCTCAATGAATTCTTCGAACCTCTGTACCTGTCTGTCCACCAGTCGTAAATACAAAGGCCCAGCATTCGTGCACACTCCCTTCGGGCATAGCTTTGTCACCGACTGATAGACGTTGAGATCCTTCTTGCCCTGCATATACGTGAACAGATTGTTGGGGTGATCCCGCAGAATCGGATACTTCTTCAGTGAGGGCCATTGACCATCAAGAATTGATGGCACCGCCTCTGTGGTTCGTTGGGAGGTTCCCAACATGTTGCGGTACCACGTTGAGGTATCTGCAAGCGCTGCAAACCCCGGGAATCTCTTGCGATTGATTGTTCCATCGGTACGAAGCAGAGGAGAAAGCATCGCTTCATCTAGAACGATCATCGCGATCGTGATGTCGGACTGCGCGGGAGGAAGGGAAGAGCTTTGTGCTGCGGAACTCAGTCCTGGTGTGATCAGTGTTATAACAGATACCAGAGCGAGCGCACCGCAAAGTCGACTCGTGCGGCGACGAAATCGAATCTGGTCTGAATTACCCACGGCGTCCTATCGGTTGTGCCTTGGGGGGTCACCTTGACCTTATGTCATTTTCGAGCAGGTCCGACACGCTGAAGCGTGGGCGTCTTCCTTGTCCAGTTGGCAATCCATAGTTCAACGGTGGCTGGACCCGGCTCCATGAGACGAGTCATGAGTGAGCTGGAGAAGTAGATGCCTTCTTTATTGGGTTGTGCGCCAGCTACTTCTGAGACAACACCGACGAACTTGTCATTAATCGCAATGAGCCCCTCGCATCGCCTGCACATTCTTTTCGAAGGGAACAGAAGCCCTGATGCGCGTGCGGGGACAGGGGAGAGGCGGCCCCATCCGATGCTTTGGTAGTTCTGTGCCAGATTCAAGCGCCAAGAAATTGATGTTGTTGCGGTGGGCGAGGCAGGCGCAGAGGTGCCGAGCAAAGAGCCACTCAGACCACTTCGATAAATTCCGTCGACATCGCTATCTGCATCAATCCATTTGTCGTAGTACTTCACTCGTTTCATTAGTGAAGGAAAAGTTGTGGAGAGTTGAAAACTCCCAGCAGGCCAACGCACTGTTCGGCGTGCACGCTGGGGGCATGATGAAGCGAGGTTCGATCCGTCCGTCTTGGTGTAGCTCCTCTGTGATGAAGCTGCAAGAACTGTGGGCAGTAGGTCGACAGATGAAGCAGGACAATCCGACACAGATGAAGTTGTTTGGCGCGGGTACTTGATGAAGAGAGGAACCCGAAAGATGTCTTCCATTGTTCCGGGGCTCTTGGTATCAATAGTGTCTCGATATGACTTGCCCGGCTCAAAGGTGATGCCATGGTCTGCGGTGACCACAATCATTGTGTTGTCCCAGTTGGGCGATGCCTTTATCGTGTTGACAAGATCACCAATCAGAACGTCGGTCGCAACGTACTGTCGCAACATCGATTGATAATTATCTCGGCGTCGATCAACCAGAAATTCGCTGCGCGGATCAGGGAACTCCAATACGTTTGACATGAACCGCAGATCAGGAACAAGGCTCCATGGGCGATGTGGCAATAACACGTGAGCAAAGTTAAGTGTGGGAGTCGTGGCAGTTGCTGCTCGCGAGATAGCGGTTTTCATCTCTCGTACTTGCATCAGAATCTTCTTGTCATCCCGTGATGGTGCGTTAGCACAGACATTCTTTGGGCACAGATTGGTGATGGCCTGATACACATTCAGTTTTTTCTCATCACGCAAAAGCGTGAAGAGATTCTTTGGATGATCTCTGAAGTATGGATAGTTCTTGAAGGTGGGCCATTTGCCCGTGAGAACAGCAGGTACAGCCTCGGTGGTGCGTTGTGCCGTCGTCATCGCATTTCGGTACCAAGTGGAGTTGTCGGCGAGTGACGCGAATCCTGGGTACCGCTCTCTGTTAATGGTTCCGTCCGTCTTCAGTAAAGGAAAGAGAGGTGCTTCATCGAGAACGATAAACAGCACGTTGACATCAGATTGCGAGATATCGGCCGCCGCTTGTGTTGCAGAAGTTGGTGCTGCCTGAGCGAGGAGCAAAAGGCCGAAGAAAACAGCCATGAAGCGGCGAACTAGAAGACGTTGAGTGACAGAGAAAAAGTACATAAAGCCTGGGGGGATGGCTGAAGGGACAATTGTACGAAATCAGTGCTTCATGTCCCGTCGTGGGACCGCCTGATCGAGGCTTGGGACTTACAGAAGTCCTCTTTCTTCTGGGGGGTTGATTGCGAAGAATTTCCTCTACGTTCACCCATTTTGAACCCGTGTTTCGAGGATTTGTGTACTATACAGACACCATATCTATTTAAGGGGGGCCCATGGGGTCAAAATGGAAGAAGCTGCGCAGCGTCATTGCTGTGTCGGTGTTACTCGGTACAACTGGCTTTGCCAGTTCGGCATCTGCCGCGGTTCCCAAAGTGGGGCCGGCACGGAAAATCACAGCAACAATTAAGAGTGGTCAGGGACTCACGCTTCTCGTTGTCTCTGGCACGGGACGCACACTTGCCAGTCAGAAGTTGACAAAGTCAACCCAGAAGGTGTCGGTCAGCACTCCAGAAGTGTCGAAGACAACAGGAATCACCATTCAGTTTGTGAACTCCACCGGTGAGTATTTCGGACCAGCTGTCCTGAGCTGGAAAGGAAGCAAATCCTCGTCAGCGAAGACGGTGTACTCGCGTTTGAAGAGTTCGTCTGCAAGGACAATCGCCTTAGGCACATTAAGCATTAAGAAGATTGGTGCGGCAAAGAAGCAGGGCTACGCCATTGCGTCGAAGAAAGTCTCTGTAGCGAGCACATCCAGTGCAGATGCCACGGATGCGCTTAAGGGGCGTCCGATGGGCGTGGGCAGCTATGGCAAATCCGGAAAGACGATTGCTAGTTCAGTTCGCTCATCGGCTCTTGTCTCGAATAATCCGCCAACACCACCATCTCCACAGATCCCTGAAGGCCCTGTCGCTGCGGATGCTGAGACTCTCGGTGGGGATAAGGACAAGGACGGCGTCATCAATGCTTTTGACGTTGATGATGACGGTGACGCAAAGCTTGACGCAGCTGACTCGGATACACCGACGCCTCAGGTTTCTGCAGATGATGGAACAAAGGACTGCGGTGCAATTCGATGGAACATCTTCACGAACTACAAAGCCACAGCCGGAAACTATGCAGACACCATTAATGCGTATGCATCAGGTTCACGTGAGGCAACGAGAGAAAAGATTGCATCCACAATCACAAACTCGATGACAATGGTGTTCCAGCCAATTACTCAAGTGTGTGGTTCTGCTGTCGTGGATACAGCCATCAAGGGGAACAATGTCTCGTATGCGCCTGCTGATTACGAACTTCTGAAGGGCAAATGTTCGACAGGTGACTATCAGTGGTCAATTGGAGCAGGAACAATGTGTGGATTCGGTGGATCCGGCGCCAGTTACCCATTTAGTCGTCCAGTGACATTCTCGGGTAATGATCTTCCCTCGGGTCAGGACACCTTCACGATGAAGGTGAAGACTGCAGATGGAAAGTCGTATGAATTCACTTCAAGTCCTGGTTTCGTCTTTGTGACACATCCAATGATCTTGTCGCATGATGCGGGAGCCGGTGCTCAGTCAGTTGATTACAACACGCAGAACATTGCTCCCATTGCAGTGTCGAGTAGTTCGCAGTTGACCTTGAAGATTTTGCGCCCACAGCGTTTGGCATTCGACGGTGAGGCTGCTGATTTCTATGACCTCGGTGGATATAGGTACACAGCAGACATTCCAAACAATGTGAACAACGGACCTGGTGGTCCAGGTAAGTGTGATGCGTCGACCACGACTGACACAGCTCTGACGTCGGATCAACCGATCAACAAGACTGCACCTCCAACGATGACTTTGACATGGAATATCGGAAAGTGCTTTTCCGACCGCTCTGTCACATGGGGAGCAGGAAAGCTGACTGTTGACATCCAAGTTGAACCAACCGGTCCTGGTGGTAACTCGGCTCAGAAACTCTTCCTGCAACTGAGTTAGAAGAAGAAACAGAAAAGGGCCCACCCCAAACGGGGTGGGCCCTTTTTCTTTGCTTAATTACAACTGAAGGCT
>WLHL01000017.1 GCA_009702755.1 Actinomycetota bacterium | reverse complement strand
GCCGCGGGCCTCTTTGTTTGGAACTTACCGAATAACGCTGAGGGCGTTGTTGTCTTCGACGCACGACAGTGCTCGAATGAACATCTCGCGGATGAGATCTTGACCACGTTCATTCTGTTCTGTGTAACTAGCGAATGATGTAACGCCATAGGTGACGCAGAAGGTAATGGCGACGAGGTACTGACGCCATGCTTCATCACGGTCGATATCGACACCATGGAATTCCAAACGATCGAGGTACGTATCAACAAGTTCCTTGTCGTGTCCGCGACGAACAGCAGTAGTGATCGATTGGCTGATGAAGTAGCCCACGTCGTACATGCCTGAACCTGTTCCGACAATTTGGAAGTCAATGGCAACGGGACGATCACCGTCAAGCATGAGGTTGTCAGCGCGGAAGTCGCCGTGGCACATGGTGGTCGGAGTGGAGAGATTCTGCAGCATCCAAGGAACCTTGCCTGCCCACATATCACCGATGTCGCGAACGTTGTCCGAGATGAGATCACCGGCATGCTCGGCAGCAGCTGGCCATCCAGCGGTCCACAGCATTGGGAGAACTGCGTTGTATGTGGGGTTGTCCAGTGGCTGAAAAATCTCTGTGTAATTTGCAAGCTTTGGGCTGCCCCACCACATGGCGTGGAAGTCGGCAAGGATTTCAAGGAACGTCTTGGCTTGATCTAGCGATGCGCCGTCCAACTGATTGAGCTGCTGATAGTGACTGATGTCTTCCATTGCAATGGTGAAGTCTGTGTTGTCGCCAGCAATTGCTTGGGCGTAGCACTTTGCAGTTTTAAACGGAGCATCTGGTGCACAGTCCTTATAGAAGACAAGCTCGCGAATATAAAGAACTAATGCATCAGCGGTGAAGCGCTGTGTTGGGTCATCGGTGGGGTACTTCACCACGAAGGACTTAGGTGCTTTTGTGGCACCGGAGTATGAAGGAGTCACGCGCTGCAAAATGCTGAGAATGCCAACACCTTCGCCGACACGTTCGGTTGTCACTGCGGTCACGGAGACATTGTCTTCAAGGCTCTTACTGCCCTTAAGAACACCTTCGACCCACTGTGGAGTGATGTCGGCTTCTGACTTGAGCAGGCCAAGGCCAGATTCGATGAGATCGACGATTGCCATGTGAATTTCCCCTTGTGAAACGTCGCGCCCCCCGGTGCGAGTGAAATAAACTCTAGTTGTCCATTGTGTGTCTGCAAATAGCCATCGCTCTATTGTGGGAAAGATGAAGCAAGTGCGTGTAGGTGTCATCGGAACAGGGATGATGGGCTGTGAGCACCTCAAGAACTTGTTGGGACTACCAAATGTTTCCATCACCGCTGTGAGCGACCCCAATGAGGAGCCACTGACGTGGGCACGAATCACACTCGGAGATGCTGCCGATGAAGCCAAGTATTTCTCTGATCATCGTGAGCTTCTGTCTTCTGGTCTCGTTGATGCAGTTCTTCTTGCTTCTCCGAACTTCACGCACAAAGCAATTCTTGACGACATTTTCGCGACGGACCTGCCGGTACTTGTTGAGAAGCCGATGTGCACGACAGTCGAGGACTGCATTGCAATTGTGAACGCACAGAAGACTCGTCGCGCGCTCACGTGGGTAGGGCTTGAGTATCGGTACATGGCACCGATTGCAGAACTTATTCGTCAAGTTCATAGCGGTGTGGTGGGTGAACTGAAGATGCTCGCAATTCGCGAGCATCGTTTTCCATTCCTAGTGAAAGTGGACAACTGGAATCGTTTCTCGCGCAATACGGGAGGCACTCTGGTTGAAAAGTGTTGTCACTTCTTTGACCTGATGAATCTTGTGGTGCAATCGCGACCAGTACGCGTGATGGCGAGTGGCGGTCAAGACGTGAATCATCTCGACGAGGTCTATAACGGCGAGCGTTCTGACATTTTGGACAATGCGTACGTGATCGTTGAATACGCCAATGGTGTGCGTGCCATGTTGGATCTCAGCATGTTTGCCGAAGGCTCTCGCCATGAGCAGGAAATCTCTGCGGTCGGTACAACTGGAAAAGTTGAAGCGTTTGTCCCAGGCGATGGCCACATCGTGATTGGTGAGCGTGCCACACGAAAGATTCGTGAAGTTGAAGTCGGGATTGACCCAGACGTTGCTCACGTCGGTTTTCACTTTGGTGCAAGTTTCATCGAGTGCAAGCGGTTCATTGATGCGGTCGCTTCAGGACTGGCTCCGGAGGTCACGGTTGAAGATGGTCTGTGGAGTGTTGTCATCGGCGCAGCCGCACATCGTTCCATTGATGAGAAGCGCATGGTTGACATCTCTGAATACGGAATCGTTTGAGTTGTGATCAAAGATGAACTCACAGGGATACGGTTCGTTGCGTGAATAACACTGCTCTCATCCTGAATCTTCTTGCCACGTGGATGATGGTGGGAGTCATCTGGTTCGTACAGATTGTGCATTACCCATTACTCGCTGTTGTGCCGGTAGAGAGTGCTTCGTCGGTCGCAGTGCAACATCAACAGCGCACGGCGTGGGTTGTGATGATTCCGATGACAGTCGAAGGGTTCAGCACACTCGCATTGTTGAAATGGGTGCCCGATGGGGTCGCATGGTGGTTGCCCTGGGTGAACGCACTTCTCCTCGCTGTCGCCCTTGGGTGCACGGTGTTCTTATCGGTACCTCGTCATGAGCGCATGGCTGTGAATCCGACTCCGAGTCTTGGACGAGAGTTGGTGCTCACCAACTGGCCACGAACAATTGCGTGGACAGCACGAGGAATCATCCTCGCGTACATGATGTTTGTAACCCTGTAGTTACTGCTTGGCGAGAGCTGCGCGCGCTTCACCCTCAGGGTCGCGGTACGCCTTGCCGATGGCATCAATGATGACTCGGTGCAAGACACCGTCTGGCATCTCAAACTTGCCGGGCAAGTCTGTATGGATTGCGCCCATGCGTTGGTAGCCAACAGAGAATGGGTCGACGCCGTATGTAAGAGGCACTGTGATGGGAAGTGAGCCACTACCCATCGGAACGTCGCCGTAATACAGATTCATATCACCGCGGAAACGCCCGGTTGCGTTAAACACTGCTCGCACCAATACGTCGCCAACAGGAAGTTCTTCACTTGCAGAAATCACAGTGGAGAAGGAACCAAGGAAGTTATACACGTAGTGCAAGCGTCGGCCCTTGAGATACAACGCATACCCACCTGCGTGGCCGCCGTGACAGACAATGATGCCATCGCAGTTTCCATCGGCAGGAATAGTGAGTTCTGCATTGATATGGAATGAGCGATTGCGCAGGTTTGGTGCCGTCATCTCTGGAATGGATGCAATGCCTGCGTGGTACACATAACGGTCACGTAACCAACGGCGATCGCCGTAACGTCCTGGCTGGTTATTCAGAGGCAGTACTTGGTTGCGCTGTGCCTCTACCCACCAGAGTTCCTTGAGTTCTTGCAACTTGTCAGGAAACTGCGCAGAGACGTCATAACATTCAGAGAAGTCTTTCGCGACGTTGTAGAGCTCCCAGATGTCTTCTTCAAATGATCGTTGAGAGATTGCTCGGTCTTCATAGTTCGACATCATCGGTGGGTGGTACACCACGGCTTTCCAGCCATTGCTGTAAATCGCACGTGAACCCATCATCTCGTAATACTGCGTCGTGTGTTGCGAAGGTGCAGCACCGTCTTTCAGTGAGTACGCAAAACTTGTTCCCTCAATAGGGGCTTGCTCAACACCCTTCATCACGCGTGGCGCTTGAATGCCAATGAGTTCAAGAAGTGTGGGCTTGAGGTCAATGGCATGCACGTATTGATGACGTGTTTCTCCCGGTGTGCCAATTCCTTTTGGCCAATGCACAATCATTGGGTCGCACACGCCGCCTTCGTTGGTGTCGCGCTTGAATCGCTTGAGTGGCGTGTTGCCAGCCCACGCCCAACCCCACGGATAGTGGTTGTTCGAATGCTCTGTACCGATGTCGTCAATGTGCTTCAGGTTTTCTTCAAGACTCTCGGGAACAAAGTTGTAGAAGTACTTCTCATTGTGGCTACCAGTCGGGCCACCTTCGGCAGATGCACCGTTGTCGCTCATGATGACCACGATGGTGTTGTCGAGTTCGCCCAAGGAATCAATGAATTCCAACAAGCGACCGACTTGTGCGTCGGTGTGAGTCATGAATCCTGCGAAGGCTTCCATCAGTCGCGTGTATAAACGCTTCTGATCATCGCTGAGTGAATCCCAAGCAGGAACCCATGATGGGCGTTCGGAGAGTTCGGTTCCTTCGGGTAACAACCCAGATGCAACTTGACGTTTGAACACATCATCGCGCCATGCGTCCCAGCCCATGTCGAACTTGCCGCGATACGCATCGATGTACGACTTCGGTGCTTGGTGCGGAGCATGGCATGCGCCTGGTGCGTAGTACATGAAGAATGGCTTCACGGGAGAAAACGCACGAAGATCTTTGATGTACTGAATCGCACGATCCGTCATGTCTTCGGTGATGTGGTACCCCTCTGCCGGAGTCTTAGGTGGATCCACTTGATGATTGTCGTGGATGAGGTCGGGGTGATACTGATCTGTTTCGCCGGCAAGGAACCCGTAGAAGCGATCAAAACCTTTGCTCAACGGCCAATGTGTGCGCGGGCCACCATCGTTGTTTTCATATGCAGGTGCAAGGTGCCATTTGCCGAGAGCAAATGTTGCGTATCCATTTTCATTCAGCACCTCTGAAACAAAACCGTTCTCAGGTGGAATGTTGGCGTCGTAGCCGGGGAAGCCTTGTGCAAACTCAACAACGCATGCCAAGCCAGAAGCATGATGGTTGCGACCTGTCATCAAACACGCGCGCGTGGGGGAGCACAGCGCAGTGGTGTGATAGTTCGCGTAGCGCAAACCTTTTGCTGCAAGCCCGTCAAACGTAGGTGTCTGAAGATCGGAGCCATACGAACCAAATTGTGCGTATCCCACATCGTCAAGAAGAACAACAACAACGTTTGGTGCATCGTCGCCTGGAGTTTGCAAGGGTGGCCACCACGGAGTGGAGTCCTCAAAGTAACGACCAGTAACGCCTTCGAAATTTTTGCTGAGTCCCATGACCACACCCTTGAGTTGGAGTTGGTCTCAACTTAGTTCTGTTTAGGAATTCCTCAATGAGTAGAGCCCATTTAGAAAACGAGACTTACCCCTGGATGCAATGGTTTGTGGTGGTGCCAATTCCATCAATGTTGGAGACGATGACGTCACCAGCCTTAAGGAACACGGGCGGCTTGCGGCTGACGCCGACGCCACCAGGAGTACCAGTGAAGATCACGTCGCCGGGAAGCAGTTGAACAATGCCTGATAAGTACTCCACGATGTCACCAACATCAAAGATGAGATCATCAGTGAGTGAGTCCTGCACTACTTCGCCGTTCAGCGTGCAGGTCATGTGCAATGCATCACGATTCGCAAGGCCTTTTGCATCGACAAGCCACGGGCCAAAGGGGGAGTAGTTCTTGCGGCTCTTACCGAGGTCGAAGTGTGGTGGTGAGGCTGCGAACTGCAACGCGCGGTCGGAAATGTCTTGGCCCACGGCAACACCTGCGATGTGATCCCATGCGTCTTTCTTGGAGATATTGCGACCACCGCTACCAATGACGACAACGAGTTCCACTTCCCAGTCGATAGCACCGCCAACGACGGGAACATCTGCGTAGCCACCAGCGATAGATGAGGAGAACTTCGCAAAAGTGAGTGGAGTCTTTGGTGGCTCCATTCCGCTTTCTTCTGCATGCGACTTGTAGTTGAGGCCAATACCGAATGACTGCAACGGCCATGGTGATGGTGCATCAAGTGTGGTGACATCGACGGGTGTGCCGGGGTCGGTGACAGTGGCAGCAAATGTGCGCACTTCATCCCAACGGCGGAAGGCCTCGATGGGCTCGGACGAAAACTCTCCGCCACTTGCTTCGGCCAAGTCGACCACATTGTTGTTAGGGCCCACGACAAGTTGGGCGCGACCATTCAGACAGGCAAAACGAAAGCTCATAATCTGCACTATAGTCCTATTTAGTCATCTGACTAATACGGCAATACGGAGATTCTCATGGCCTCGCCCATCAAATTCGCTCACATTGTTCTCAAGACCTCCCAATACACAGAGATGATCGGTTGGTGGAAGGACTTCCTGCAGGGCGATGCACGTTATGAGAATGACTTCATCACCTTCATCTCGTATGACGATGAACATCACCGCATTGCAATTGCGAACATCCCGGATCTTGATGACAACAATCCGAAGGCGCGTGGTGTGGAGCACTTCGCATTCACATATGCCTCGCTCGAAGATCTCTTTGGTCAGTTCGAGCGGATGAAGGTCAAGGGTGTTCATCCATATTGGACAATCAACCACGGAATGACTCTGTCTGCGTATTTCCGCGACCCTGATGGCAACCAAGTGGAAACACAAGTGGACTCACTGACAATGGAAGAGGCCGATGCGTTCATGGCAGGGCCATTATTTGCTGCCAACCCCATTGGTATCAACGTTGATTTCGACAAGCTCCTAGCTCAGTTCAAATCTGGTGCGACATTTGCTGAGATCACTAATTACGCAACCGCGGGACAATAAAGCGTGAGCATTGCGGAGCGATCGACCCGAAGCCGAGTGGACAGCGAACAGAAACTGATCAATGCCGCTGCAGAAATGCTGGGAGAAGTGGGACCCCGTGCGATGAGTGTGCGAGGCATTGCGGAACGAGCAGGGGTGAATCACGGGCTCGTGCATCATTATTTCGGTGGCAAGGATGGGCTATTGCAAGCTGCGATGACGCGGCTCGTTGAAGATCATGCAGTCTTTGCTCGTGAGAGGTCACAGGGAAGTCCGATACCAGCTCCGCTATCGCTGAAGGATGACCAGAGTTATCTGCGTGCTGTTGTTCGTTCAGTTCTTGATGATGAGATGGAACTAGCAGAAACTGAATTACGTGCGGGAGTTTCTGTTCCCCGTACTGCACTGCAGCATGCAATTACTCAACGAAACATGGCAGAGGCCGACCTGGAGACGAAAGCCCGGTTTTCTCTTGGTATGGCAACGGAGATGGGATGGGCTGCCTTGGAGCCTTTCATCTTCGCAACGATGGATGTCCAAGGTGAAAAAGAGAAGGAAGCTGTTCGGGCGTACGTACGAAATCTGCAATACCTCTTTCTGCAAAACATCACAGACAGCAAAACCTGATGTCTCATTTGTCCATCGCGGCTACTCTCGGTGTTTATGCCGGAAAATGAAGAGCAGAAATTTCAGCATCTTCCTGAACTGAAGAAGAAGCAAAATTGCATGTCGTGCGAATCTCCGTTCGCGACGGCTTGGAGTACTTCAGATGGCACTGCTTGGTTGTGTCGCGAGTGTGCCAACTTGCACGGACTTGGTTGTCCGTAAGAACTACGCGAGAACTTTGCGCAAGCCGACGATGGCTGCATCGCCCACTTTGTTGAATACCTTGTTCAACGCGAAGTTCATTGGTGCGAGATACCAGTTGAAGTTCAAGACTGCGTCGTAGATGACGTCGCATCCAGTTGCTGTGGGAACGACAGTGATGCGATCGATTGAGGTGAGTTTGCTGTTGCGACCTTTGACCAACATGGTGCGAGGGGCTTCAAACTCAAGGGTCTCATAACGTAGTGAAGAATCTTTGCCACCTTTTCCGCGAACGGTGATGTCATACACGGTTCCTAGACCCGGACCATCTCCCTTGACCTGCACCACTTTCTTGATGCCACGATCCCACTCTGCAAAGTTGCGCAAGTCGGACATATACGTGAACGCTTCCTCTGCTGATTTTGTTGAAGGAACAGTTGCGACGTAATGAGCCATGCTCCATTTAACCCCAGTGACAAGCATCCCATTCCCCATTTCATACTTCTTGCGTAGGTTGAAGGGGTGAAAACATCGTGCCCAAATCCTGTGAAGCGTGCCGTGATGACACAACGATGGACAGATCTTGCGTATCTGCACTGGAAATACGAGCCATCCGTGATTCAAGCGATGTTGCCAGCAGGTCTCGAAGTGGACACATTTGAAGGAAGCGCCTATGTGGGCCTCATCCCATTCTCCATGCGTGATGTGGGATTACCAAAACTCCCACCCGTTCCGTATTTTGGAAGCTTTCCTGAAGTGAATGTGCGCACTTATGTGAAACGCAATGGCATTCCTGGTGTGTGGTTCTTCTCGCTTGATGTCAATCGACTGGCGCCTGCACTTGTTGCGCGGACCACGTATCTCTTGCCGTATTGCTGGGGCAAAGCATCGAATGAGTTGGTGGGCAGCACGTTGTCAACGTCGGTTCGCCGTCGATGGCCCGATGTTGCATCAACGAAGATTGAAGTGCAGGTGGGTGCAAAGATTGAACAGCCCGATGAACTGTCGAACTTTCTCACAGCGCGTTGGGGTTTGTATTCCAAGGGGATTGGGTCATCTTTGATGTATGCGCCCGTTGATCATGAACCGTGGACTTTGCACTCGGCATCGTTAACGCATCTGGAAGACAGTTTGATTGTTCGTGCGGGAATTCCGGCACCAACATGTGAGCCTCATGTGATGTTCTCGCCCGGCGTCTCAGTGCGCATTGGTATGCCACACCGATCGAAGTAACTAGCGGCGACGTGGTCGCGCCGCGGGCATCCAGTTTTCTCCGGCAATCTCATTAATGTGCTGAACGTAGCGTTCACCTACTGGCTCAAGGATTTCTAAGAGTTTCACAGTGTTCTGTTCACCGAAGTGTTTCCATACCGTCGTGCACAAAGTATCGGTGCGTTCTTCCACTTCTTGTCTGTATGCAACACCCGCATCGTTGACAACACCGTTAGTCACGAAACCACGTGCAGCCAATTTCTCCAGTCCGATTGCAATTTCTGCATCGTCTGCACCACGGCTGCGCGGAATCCATTCCTTTGGGTATCCCATCCATGCATCGTGCAATAGTCCTGCTTCAACAAGACCGATGTTGTCGTTCACCAAGATTCCGAAGTGAGAATCACCGCGCCATTCACGAATGCAGTTGAGTGCATTCCATGCAGACATCAATGGGTCCGTTGGCCGCGGCCAGGCTTTATGTGCAGCAAAGAGGACTCGTCCGGATGCGGGAATTGCGTCAACTGTCTTCCATAAGTCCTCTGCCAACGCACCAAAAGGTTGAATGACCTGCGGTGTCATCTCTTCAAGACCAGCGCGCACTGCGGCATCACGCGCAACGGTGACATCGTGCCAGTTCTTAATGTGAGGTGTGGCGTGAGCAAGGGAGAACTCGATGAACTTACGTTTGATTGTGTAGAAAGCTGCGAAGACAGCTTCAGGCCCGGCAATTGCGAGAGGCGCACTGCGGTTGGTGATGTAGTGGCCGAGGCCATCAGGGACACCGAGCGCTGCGAGATTGTCTTTGGCACGTTGATCCCAAAAAATCCAGCCGAGAAATTGATGCGATGCAAATGACGCGCGTCGTGTGAGGTCAGCCCAATCGGTCATGGATAGACCGTAGTGCAGCTTCTTCTACTTGTTTAAGAGTGCAGAGTGTTCGACTCGCCAACGAGCGCCGTGAGTTCGCTGTGAATCTCTTCAGTCCCGTGATGAGCGACATCGTCCAAACGTCCGAGATAGGTGATTGCCACTTCACCGTTCTCAACGGCGCCGCCATCGGTAGCCGCATGCATCTGAGTGGGCTCGCCGTAGTTCATGCGCACGTAATACGAACCGACGTATCCCTCTTTGGCTTCGAGAGTTGCACTTGACATTGCGCGAGGAACAATGTGGCCCACTCCGGTGCGACGCCAACCCTTGATGTCGGCAAGATCACAGTTCGGCACATTGACATTGATGACGACTGGTTCCGTTGGAGTGTTTGCGAGATAGCCCTGCACAACTGATGCGGCAACAGTTGCGGCGGTGTCCCACTTTTGACCCTTAACCGCATCGTCCCAACCTTGACCTTCAACGCCAAAGCCAGTGACGGCCTGGCTCACGGCGATGCCACTGATGCCGCCGTTACGCGCTGTGATTGCGGCCCCCACAGTTCCGGAGTGATACACCGAGCGGCCAACGTTCGCTCCAGGATTAATTCCAGAAACCACGAGATCAAATGGAGCGCCAAAGACACCGAGTCGGGCAAAGAACACACACAATGCGGGTGGACCAGAGATGGCCCACGAGGTGTCAATCCCTTCCACGTGGCGTTCGTGCACCTCGGGCTGGATGATGTGAAGGGCACCAATTGCTGCACCGGCCCCCGAGTACTCCTGGTCGGGTGCAGCGATCACGACTTCTCCGAAGGGACGCATTGCCCGCGCGAGAACATGAAGCCCTACTGAGTCAATACCGTCATCGTTCGTCACCAGAATTCGCATGTGGACAGTTTGCCTCATCTGGATGAACAGGGACTTACGCGGATGTCATTTGAAGATGACATTTTGGACTCTTTCAACGCTTAGATGTGGGTGGTACGGTTCGTTTCTGTTGGTCGCAGTGCCAGCAGGTAGTGGAGGGGGACCCACATGACATACGCAGGCGATCGCATTCTGTATGACGCAGATACTCACATCATGGAGCTTCCTGATTTCCTCAGAAAGTACGCCGACCCCGACATCCGTGAAGAGTTGCCCTTAGTTGATTACGGCCGTTCATTAGTGACAGACGAAGAAGTTGCGGTCATTGTTGACAACGGTTCACGTCACTCAGACGATCATCGCCAGTCGCTTGTTGCTTTGGGCGACCGCATGATCACTGAAGTCAAAGAGATTCAGGCATTGGGTGCATTTGACAACAAAGATCGTGTCATCGCCAATGACATGTTGGGCTTCATGAAGCAGATTGTTTTCGCAACTCACAGTTTGCATATGCCATTTTCTCCTTCAAAGAAGATTGAAGATCGTCTGCGCTACGGCGGTGCTCGTGCGCATAACCGTCACATGGCCGACTTCTGTTCCATTGATGACCGCCTCATGGGAGTTGCGGCGATTCCTTTGGAGAATCCAGAGCTTGCACTGGAAGAAGTGAAGTGGTCACTCGAGAATGGTCTGGAAGCAATGTGGATTCCGCACCGTCTTGCCGGAGATCGCTCGCCAACACATATTGACTACAACCCCATCTGGGCATTGTTGCAAGAAGCACAAGTTCCTTTGGTGTTCCATGTTGGCGGTAACCCATTGCAGTTGCATCCAGGCTGGAGCAACAACGGACGTGCAGCCACCAAAGACTGGATGGGTGGCGGTGAGAACGTCCGCGCGCGTGATGCGGTTGTTCTACATCAAGGAATTGAAACTTTCATCGGCATGATGGTGATGGACGGCATCCTTGAAGAGTTCCCACGTTTGAAGATGGCATCGGTGGAACTTGGTGCTGGTTGGGTACCAGAGACCTTGGTTCGTCTCGATCAAACACACAAGGCGTATTCACGGGTGGATGAGCGCTTGAAGAGCTTCACTCGTCTTCCTTCGGAGCAAATCACCGAGCAGATGGCGTTCACACCATTCGTCTTTGAAGATGTCGCTCGCTTGATTGATCATTCAAACGACGAGTTGTATCTGTTCTCGAGTGATTACCCGCACACCGAAGGTGGTCGCGACCCGATTGCTCGTTTCGAAGCATGCATGCAAAATGTGCCGCAGGCTTCAGTCGACAAGTTTAATTCGGGGAACTTCCTTCGGGTTTTTCCTCGAGCCAGCGGGATCTCACGCGGTTAACGCCTGAAATACACACCATTGCGATTCCGCCGACGATGGCGGAGCGTGTGGTCAGAGTGACATCGTGAGTGAATCCGAAGAAGTTGGAGCCCAACGGTGTCACATATGCCGTCACGGCAAGTCCGATCATCGAAAGCAGTAACGCCATCTTCCAGCCCTTCAGTGGGCGAGACAAAATGAACAAGATGGCGAAGAAACTCATGAGTGCGGCCATTGTGGCGCCGGTGCCTGAATTGTCATCGGATACTGCGTTGGCGGCAACAACAGCAATGCCTGCAATTGCACCCGCTGGTACCGCGAAGGAAAGCACTCGCTTCAAGAGACCAGGTACGTAGCGACGAGGGTTCGGACCCAGCGCCAGAATGAATGCAGGGATACCAATCGTCACCGTGGAGATCAACGTCATGTGGCGGGGAAGAATGGGGAACTGAATTCCTGCGACCGCAGCTCCGATGATTGCTACAAGGCTCATTGCATTCTTTGCGAGGAAAAGATTGGCAACGCGTTCCACGTTGCCAATCACGCGACGCCCTTCGGCAAGAACAGATGGCAAGTGCGAGAAACGACCATCAAGAAGAATCAACTGCGCAACAGCTTTTGTGGCAGGTGCTCCGTTGTTCATTGCAATTCCAATGTCTGCACGCTTGAGTGCCAATGCATCATTGACGCCGTCACCGGTCATTGCAACGACTTCGCCTTGTTCTTGCAGTGCTTGCACGACTGTGCGTTTCTGTTCTGGAGAAACGCGACCAAAGACATTTCCACGATGTAAGGACTGAGAAATTTCTTCAACGGTTGTGCCCATCGTGCGTGCATCAATTGGTTCATGACCATCAAGGCCAACCGCGCGGGCAATTGCTCCCACTGTGTGTGGATTATCTCCAGAGATCACAATGACGCGCACGCCTTGTTCGCGGAAATACGAGAGAGTTTCTGCGGCGTCCTCACGGACTTCTTCTCGAAGAAGAACAATTGCGATAGCGGTTAGGTCTGAAGGAAGATCCGTTGTTGGTGCTGTGATGGAGGAGTGCGCAACGAGCATGACGCGACGACCTGTATCGGCGTGCTGTGCAACCTGTGCGAGAAGGGCTTCGTTGTTTGATGCCAACATCTCGGGCGCTCCGAGATACCACGTACCACGTCCTTCGTAAGCATTCGCCTTCCACTTGCGAGAAGAATCGAATGGAACAAGTGCTCCTGCAATCCAATCTTTCGGTGGATGTACTGCATCACCAATGGTGGTGAGGGTGTTGTTCGCTGCGGGGTCGTCGGCTAACGCACCAAGCGCAGCGCGCACTGTCGACTCATCGGTGCCATCAAGTATCTCGATGCCTTCAAAGACAATGTTTCCCGTTGTGATTGTTCCGGTTTTGTCAATGCAGACAACACTGACTCGTGCGAGTCCTTCTACTGCGGGGAGTTCTTGAACGAGAACTTGCTCACGGGTCAACTTCAACGCTGCACTCAAGAAGGCGAGCGTTGTGAGGAGGACTAAACCTTCAGGAACCAGACCGACAAGTCCGCCGACTGCACGAATAGCTGAATCGCGCCAGTTGTCAACCTCATTGAGTCGGAACTGTGACCAGATTTGTAGTGGAGCAGCAAAGACAAGAATCCAAGTGATGTACTTCAACAGTTTGTTGATTGAGTTCTGAATCTCAGATGGTGCGCGAGTAAAGACTTTTGCTTCTGCAGAGATGCGATGAACGTATGCATCAGTGCCGACAGACTCTGCGATGAATCGACCAACGCCGGCTGTCACAATTGTCCCGGACATCACTTGGTCGTCGGTGTCTTTGGGAACTGCATCCATCTCGCCGGTGAGGTTTGCTTCGTTGACTTCAAGACCAGTGCCGTCGACAACCGTGCCATCAGCTGGAATTTGGTCTCCAGCGCGTAAGACGATGAGATCACCGAGCACGACATCGTTTGTATGAATATCAATGGGCTTACCATCACGAATCACCGTTGCTGTTGGTGCGTGCATAAAAGCAAGCCGATCAAGTTTTCTTTTTGCAATCCATTCTTGGATGATGCCGATTGCTGAGTTGGCAATAAGAGGGAAACCAAAAAGTCCATCAGCGATGGAGCCGGCAAAGATGACCACAACAAAGAGAGCACCAAGCACGGCGTTAAAGCGTGTGAACACATTTGCTCGGAAGATTTCGCTGAAACTGCGAGAAGTTTTTGTCTCAGCAACATTCGTTTGTCCCGCGGCGACCCGCTCGGCGACTTCAGCGGATGACAAGCCGTTGGTATTCATTAGGGGCTAACAGTAGTAGCGCTCGGTAGAGAATTTATGTAGGTCTGTGGACCTGTGAACTATGCAGCAGGGGACTGGCGAGCAAGTCGTGCGGAGATGTCGCTGCACTCAACGCACACACTCTCAGGGATGATCCCAATTCGCATTAAGAGATTGAACATCTTGCAACCGACGCAATATCCGAATGCAGCTTCTAGAAATGCTGGGCCAGCGAGAGCGGCGGCAACAAGACGAGATGCGGTGTTGAGTTCGAGAAGGAAGAGGACCGATGCAGTCGCACTGAAGATGGCACCGATTCCTTGGGCGAAACGTTTTGGGGGTCCAGGCAAAATGCGGTGGTTGATCGTGGTTAACCGGGGAGTCAGAACCTTGGTGGCAAAAAGGCCGAGAGGGCTGAAGCGAGGGCCTGAGGCGACTCGGGCGATGAAGCCATATGTAAGAGGGATGAGCACCCATCCCCAGCCTGTTGCGGCATAGAGAACTGCGAGGGAAACAGCCCCGGCAGCCACGATGCGCGCTGAGGTGTCATTCACCTCTTCTGGAAAGCCGAGTAACTTGGTCACCTTTTCATCCTAGGGAGGCGAATGGTGGCTTGCACCGCCGAAATACAAGTTGCCTACTTCCAAGGAATGACCCAGGACCCTTGTGGCATAAGGTGACGACATGGATTTTGAGTACCCAGAAGAAGCCGCCCCGTTCCGTGCGAAAGTTCGCGCGTTCCTCGATGCGAACCTGCCAAAAGATTGGAAGGGCATCGGAGCATTGAATCATGTCGATGCTGCTGCGTGGACAGAAGAATGGCGACAGAAGTTGTCTGCCGAAGGCCTCTTGGCAATCACCTGGCCAAAGGAATACGGCGGTGCCGGACTTTCTCATATTGAGTCGCTTGTTGTTGCCGAAGAGTTCGCACGTGCTGGCGTTCCAGCCGGTGGTCCGAACGACGGATTCGGCATTGGCATGTTGGGTAACACCATCATCGCTGTTGGTACCGAAGAACAGAAGCGTCACTTCTTGCCTCGCGTTCTTTCCGGTGAAGATCGTTGGTGCCAGGGTTACTCAGAACCCGCTGCTGGTTCAGACTTGGGCAACCTTGGTTGTCGCGCAGTTCTTGACGGTGATGAGTGGATCATTAACGGTCAAAAGATTTGGACATCCGCTGGACATCTTGCGAACCACATTTTCGTTCTCGCACGTACTGCTCCGGATGAAGTGAAGCATCGTGGAATCACGTTCTTGTTGGTCGACATGCGTCAGCCTGGTGTTGAAATTCGCCCCATCAAGATGATGTCGGGCGACTCAGAGTTCAACGAAGTGTTCTTCACTGATGCACGTTGTCCAAAGGAAAACGTTGTGGGTGAAGTGAATGGCGGCTGGATGGTTGCAATGACACTTCTCGGCAATGAGCGTGGCGCAGCAGCAGCAGTGAGCA
The DNA here is from genome assembly GCA_009702755.1 of Actinomycetota bacterium. Taxonomy (GTDB): domain Bacteria; phylum Actinomycetota; class Acidimicrobiia; order Acidimicrobiales; family Ilumatobacteraceae; genus UBA2093. The sequence goes on along the minus strand of WLHL01000017.1, from coordinate 16,043 downwards.
GCATCTCTTTCCGAGGAGAACTCGACAAGCTCACTGGTCTTGCACAAGAAAAAGGCATGACTGGCGATCCATACATTCGTCAGCGACTTGCAAAGGCTCACACAAAAGTAGAGATCATGCGCTTCCTCGGATACCGCGCACTGACATCTTTCATGAATGGTCGTCAGCCAGGTTCGGAAGCTTCAATCGGCAAGTTGTGGTGGAGTGAATATCACAAGGAAGTCACTGAGCTTGCTGTTGACATTCTTGGCGCAGATGCAATGGTGCCAGTCGGTCAAGGACCACACACGGCGTTCACGACTGACTCTCCAGGCTCACCAAACGACAGTGCGAACTGGGTGGGAGTGTTCTTGAACGCACGTGCCGGAACTATTTACGCGGGAACAAGCCAAGTGCAACGCGGCATTGTGGGCGAGCAAGTTCTTGGACTTCCAAAGGAGCCACGTGCAGACGGTGGACCTTGGAAGACCATTCCTGGTCACGGCTGATCGCCTGCAATTCACGAACAGTCAGATCGCGTTTTTGTAAAGTACAAACCATTTATTTGCCGTTAACAAATAATGAGTTACCCGATAGTAAATTGGGAGCATGTCGCAAGCACTTGATACTCGTACACGATTGATTCAAGCAACAATGCAAGCCATCTCTGAGGGCGGGGAAGCATCCGTTCGAGTGCACAACATTGCTGAGCAGGCAGAAGTTCGCGAGCCGTCGGTGTATCACTTCTTTAAGAATCGCAAAGAACTAGTTGATGCTGCTCAGGCCGAGCGTTATCGCCAGAGTTACATCGAATTGTTTGGGCCATTTCGCGTGATGGTGGGACTGGCGACTACCGCAGAGGAATTTGAGAATGCTCTCCGACAATTGTTCACGGGTGTCTATCGCCCTGAGCGTCATGAGGCTCGTGCAATTCGAGTGAACGTGTGGGGAAGCGCACAGTCGAGTGCTCATCTTGCTGAAGTTGTGAACCAAGTCAATAAAGAAATCTCTCGTCAGTTCGGAGAACTCATTGCTGAATTTCAGCAAAAAGGTTGGGTTCGTACTGACTTGGATCCGATGATGTTGGGCCTGTGGATCATGGGGCAGATCAACTCACGCAACATGGTTGAGATGAATTCAAATAATTATGATCTTGATGCGTGGGACAAGGTCTCTATTGAATCCGTCCTCGCGACAATGAAACCGAACTGATTCGGTCACTTCATCTTTTCAAGCATCGCACCCATCTGCTGATGAACAAGATTCACTGCTTGTAGCGGGCGAATCATGACGCGGAACTCGATGATCTTTCCGGCGTCGTTACACGTAATGATGTCAACACCATTCACGTACTTACCTTCGACATAGGTTTCGAACTCCAGTACAGCGTTGTTGCCCGCCATCACTTCTTTGGTGTAGCGGAACTTCTTTGAGTCGTCCTTTGGTGAACTTGCATCTGCTGAGCCGTTCTTCTCACCGGGGAGGGTCTGACTTGCTGCCATGAGGTACAGCTTGGTGAGAGTCTTGCCCTTCTGAGGGGAAAAGACGATGGGAGAGAGAAAGACGCAGTCGTCATCGAGAAGGTCATCGAGGCCATTGGGCAATTGACCCTTCATATAGGCGTGCCACTGTTCCACTACGTGCTCAATCATGAACTCACTGTATTCACATTGAGGGGAGCGTTGGTATTTGGAGTTTCAATACTGAGACAGAAACTTTTTTGAGGCAATATGGGGTTTCATCATTGGGGGAAAGCCATGTCAAGCAAGTCATTGCATAGTGGAAATCAGGAGCACGCGGCCATCGTGATCGAGCGTCGCAGTATTCGCGGTTATAAGAAGCAGCCTGTGCCGAAGGCATTGATTGAAGAAGTCATTGAGATTGCCAAGCGCGCGCCGTCGTCGATGAATACCCAGCCATGGCATTTTCATGTTGTGACGGGTGATCCACTCGAAAAGATTCGCGAAGGAAACACCGAGCGCATGATGGCGGGAGCCGGCATTGATCGCGAGATCAAACTGAGCCACGGCTATGAAGGTGTGCACCGCGATCGTCAAGTGGAAATCGCTGTTCAGTTGTTTGAGGCGATGGGAATCGAGCGCGATGACAAAGCTCGTCGTCAAGATTGGGTCATGCGCGGATTCCGTCAGTTCGATGCGCCGGTTTCAATTGTGATCACGATTGACAAGGCGCTGGAGCACGACACCGTTGCGCACTTCGACTGTGGTGCTGCGACATACGGACTCGTTCTTGCTGCGTGGTCAAAAGGTCTTGGCTCAGTGATTAACGGTCAGGGAATCATGCAGTCTTCAGTTGTGCGTGAATACGCGAACATTCCGGAAGATCAAGTGATTATGACGTGTGTGGCAATGGGTTTCCCCGATGAAGAGTTTGTTGCAAATCATGTGCAGTCGCATCGCGCGCAGAATGACACGGCTGCAGCCTTCATTGGTTTTGACTAGCTAGTTCTTATTCACGGAAGGCTCAGAAGTATCTGAACCTGAAGGCCAAACATCGCTAAGCCAATTGTTAAGCCAGTGCCAATCATGAGTCTCATGCGAGATTCAATCATGACTAGGCGTTTGTCGATACCGTCGAATCGTCGATCAATTTCTTCAAATCGTCGTTCAATCATCTCGAATTGAATCTGAACCATGTCGAATCGAAGAATCATTTCGGACTGACGTGCAACATTACCCCAGCCACTTGGCGGCAAGTGCTCCATCAGGCTGTCAGCCACGCGCGGCCCCAATGATTCTCGTAGGCCAATGTGCATCTCTGTTCGACGCGCTTCGGTGATGGACATGAATTTTCTCCCTCATCAAATGGTGAGTGTGATGTGTGTTCTTGGGGAAGAAGTGGGGCAGTTGTTGTGCCGACATGTTTCTTGTTTATCGCATAATGCATCGCTTGAAAACTGCCGATAAATCGGCAGGCCTCTGCAGTTTGTATGGTTTGGTATGGCTTCGTCTTCAAAAAGAGTTTTCACCGCCCAAGAAGAACGAGAAGCAGAACAATTCTCACAGTCGGCAAAGAACATCGTTCAATCACTCGTACGACGTGAACGATGGTTGAATTTGCATGCAGACGATTTACAAGTAATTGCTGTACAAGATTTGTTGGCAGCAAATGCACGTCGTATCAAACAGAAATTAGATCCCATCGAAAATCCTGCGGCATATATGACGCGTGTGATGAAGAATCGAATCATCGATCTTGGTCGTCGGCGTGAAGTGCAATATCGCCAACTGCGACTGTTGGCGCATGAGTTACCGGATGGCGTTCGCATCCAAGGTGTGAATCATGGGGCTGAAAGCACCGAGGTATTCCCTCGTAATGCGCAAACACGCGGCTTATCCCTCGAGATCATCAGCAAAGAACAGGATCAACTGCACTCGTTGCAAGCCACTGCGATGATTTCAGTTCTTCCCGAAGGCGAAGAGAAATTGGTTTTGGAGTGTCGCTTCTTTGAGAGCGATGGTCTCTCGTTGGCACAACTAGGAAAGAAATTTGGTGGTCGAAGTGCAACAGCGATGGCGAATTTCCTCGCCAAGATTGTTGGCACAGCGAATTCCTCTGGCGCTGTTGAACCTGCTGCGATTGTTGTCGGGCAATTGCAGATGAAGACAGCTGAAGCCTTTGTCAAAGTCCTTCAGAACTATGACGATCTGGATCTCCTGAGCAGTCCGATTCAAACTGCAATCGGTCATCTGGAGTTTGCAGCGCACTATTCAGAAGATCATCGCCAACAATCGATTCTCGGAATTGCTCGGTTGCGTTATCTAGAAAGGCACTTGCCCAATGCGCGGGGCTTGTCTAACAAGGTGCTGATTCGACTAATTCATGCTGCCTGCTTCTATGTCCTCGAGGTGAATGATGGCCGGCATGACCGCCAAGATGCCAGGGGTTTGCAGGACGATGTGGCTGTTTTAAAGGCTGTGAGCGACGTCGTGAGGCGGTACTCGCCCAAACCGTGAAGGTTGTCTTTCTGAACCGCTGAGTATTTACAGCCGTTGACATTGGGTCAGGGGCAAATACCGAAAGGCAATTCAGATGACAACATCACTTACTTCTCTTCCCAGGTCGGCACGACCTGATTCCCCACATCGCATGTGGCGTGAGATTTGTTGGGTTGATACTCAACTTGCAGTGAGCGGTGATCTGCCGATGAACAGCGATGCTGCTCGTGAACAGCTCGAGATGTGGGAAGAGGCTGGAATCACTGATGTGTTTGACATGCGTGGTGAATGCGACGACACCGAATTTATTCATGCTCACTCACATATCCGGAGTCATTGGTTTGGGGTAGATGACAATGGCGGCAAGCGCAGTGATGCTTGGTTCGCATCACTGACTGAGAAGTGCTCAGAAGTTTTGTCTGATCCTAATTGCAAGATCCTTGTGCACTGTCACATGGGTGTGAATCGTGGTCCTTCCGCAATGTATGCAGTCATGTTGACGCAGGGTTGGGGGCATCTTGATGCGCTTCGAGCAATCAGAAATGCACGACCTATCGCAGGAATCATCTACGCGGCAGACGCTGCACGTTGGCATGCATCTCAGGCGGGAAAGTCGCAAACAGAAATTTCTGCACTGGGTTCAGAAGTAGAGGAGTGGCTTGAGCGCAACTATCTCGATCTTGCGTATGTCATTCGCAGCATCGGCAATCGAATTGCCCAGATCTAATTGAAAGGAAAGATCATGAAAAACATAAATGTTTATTACTCACCGGATTACCTCTGTGATGGGTATGGGGTAGACACTCGTGAAAAAGCTGGCGACATTGCGGCGTCGTTTCTCGACCGTCCGATTGAAGGTGTTGTCCTCGTTGAACCAGAACCAGCGGGCGTTGATGTTGTCACGCGTGTGCACACACGCCGATATGTGAATGCTCTAATGGTCGGTCGTCCGGATTCACTGGCCGATGCGAACGGCATTGGAGAGTGGTCAACTGACTTGCGTCGTTCGGTCTTTTCAATGGTTGGTGGCTGCGTAGAGTCAGCGCGCTTTTCGTTGGTTCACGGTGTGAACTCGGGATCGTTGTCGAGTGGATTGCATCATGCACGTGAAGGACATGGTTCTGGCTTTTGCACCCTTAATGGTTTGGCTGTTGCCGCACGTGATGCGTTGATTCAGGGTGCAGTGCGTGTTCTCATTGTCGATCTCGATGCGCATGGCGGCGGTGGGACAGCGAGTCTCATTGAAGGTGTGAAGGGGATTGAACAGATAGATGTCTCGGTCAATTACTTTGACAACTACGAGGACACTGACAATGCACGAATCATTCGGTCCTCTGGTGAGTCGTACCTCAGCGACATTGATCAGATGTTGCAGTCGGTCGTTGACCCAGACTCCATCGACCTTGTGATCTACAACGCAGGGATGGACCCTCACGAGGATTGCACTACGGGTGGCGCTGAGGGGATTACGACAAGTGTTCTTGCACAACGTGAGGAGATGGTCTTTGGCTGGGCGAAAGAACACGAGATTCCCGTCTCGTTCGTCCTTGCTGGGGGATACTCCGGCAGGAAGCTCTCCAGAGCACAGCTCGTCGATCTCCACCGACTGACGCTCCAGGCCGCTGTTCGGTAGGACGAGCGGTTTGAAATCTGGGGATATGTAGAGGGGGACATGACATTTCCGGCCTGGACCCCTATTTTTCTTAAGGGTAAATACTTTTAAATAATCAGAGATGTCTATTATTTGTAGGTATTGCTGAAAAGACTAGATCCCCCAGATCGGGAGTCTCGTCTACTTGCCATTTTGAAAAGGATTGACCATGTCAGTTGGAGTGAAGCCAGGTTCGTTGTCGATCGGTCAAGTGTCAAGACGTTTACTTGTCGTCCTGACGTTGATGTTCACGTTGCTCACGACTGAGAAGGCTCCGGCTTCCGCCAACACTCAGATCTTCTATGAGCCTTTCGCTCAAGGATGGACGCCTGGAACGGCCTGGAGTCTTGCCACGGGCGCCAATTACACAGCACAGATTTGGGATGAGCCAACCCAAACTCCTCGATATGCGCTTCGTTTAACCCCGGCTGGAACTCAACGATCTGGCGGCTTGATTTATAACCGGCCTATCCCTATTAGTTCAGGACTTGATGTGTCGTTCACATTTTCGATGTGGGGAGGAACAGGCGCAGATGGCATGAACTTCTTTCTTCAGAAGGGGACCGAGACATCTTCTGTTTTGCCTGCAGGAGGCACACTCGGTTACAGCGCCGACCGCAACCAAACTCCGAATCTCAATGGTCTCAGAAACGGTTTGCTTGGCATTGGTCTTGACATGTTCGGCAACCACAGCCTCGCAAAGTTTGACGGAACCGGTTGTCCCACTACGCCAGTGCGCGTTGAGACTCCTAATGCTCTCGTGGTCCGAGGCCCAGGAACTTTGATGGCTGGCTATTGCATTCTCGGTTCACTAAAGAATACGAAAACTAACTGGGCGAGCGGTGCTGCTCACTCCACCACCGCTCGAACGCTTCGGGCTAAGGCCATTCGCATCATTATCGACCCTTCTACTGTCGCAACTCCCCAAGTAAAAATTTGGATTTGTGCGGCGAACACCACGTGTTCCACGGCGGGAGCACCCGACCTTGCAGTGAACGCACCTGCGGCGCTAATGAACGAGCCAACAGTGAGGTTTGGCTTTTCTGCTACAACTGGCGGCATTACGAATAGGCACGAGGTATGGAATCTTCGTGTTGATTCACAGGCGGTCTTTCCGCCAGTTGTGATCACAACACAAACTCTTCCTAATGGAGGAATCGGGACTGCGTATTCTGCTTCGGTTGCAGCTAATGGCATCGCTCCATACACATTTGCTGTCGCAAGCGGAACCCTTCCGCCGGGTCTGAGCTTGAACCCACTCACGGGTGAGATAACGGGAACACCGACAACCGCAGGTACATATAACTTCACGGTCGAGACAACCGATAGCCGCGTGGTGGGAGAAGTCGGCCGCACCGCAACGCAACCGTATACGGTCACAATTAGCGGAGGTCCCGTGTGTACCGTCACCTACGACGAGGCTGGTGGTAGCGCAGTTGCTAACACTGACTACTCACAAGGTGATTCAATAACGCTGCCTGCAGCACCAACGCGCGCCGGGTATTCATTCGTCGGCTGGTTCACTGCGGCTACTGGCGGAAGTCCATTGACTTCACCGCATACACCATCAGGTTGCAATGTTGAATTGATCGCGCGATGGGCGCTTCTTTACAACGTGACCTACGAAGAGCGCGGTGGCACGACTGTTACCGATGCGACGTTTATCTCTGGTGGCACAGTCACGCTGCCTCCTGCTCCCACTCGAGCAGGTTTCACCTTCCAGGGTTGGTTCACAGCGCCTGATGGTGGAACTCAATATGGTTCAACGGCAACACCACCAGATGGCAATGTAACGATCTATGCACAGTGGTTGCCCTACACAGTGACGTATGAAGAACGTGGCGGAACAGCGGTGAGTGATACGACATTTAACTGTCCGACGACTTGTGACACCATCACACTTCCCCCTGTTCCGACGAGAGCGGGATATGTATTTGAAGGTTGGTATACCGCGCCGACCGGAGGAACAAGATACGGAGCAACCTATGTTCCTACTGCAAAAGATCAAGTGATCTATGCGCAGTGGACTCCCTATGAAGTGTCATTCAATACGCAAGGTGGCACAGCAGTAGCTGGCTGGATTATCGGATCGAATGCAACGATCACTCTTCCTCCTGCTCCGACGCGAGCAGGTTTTACATTCAATGGTTGGTTTACAACACCAACCGGTGGTTCTCCAGTGGGTTCTACGTATGGACCTCACACGGGAGACCTCGAGTTCTTTGCCCAGTGGTCGCCCGTTCTGCACAACGTGACGTATCAGGAATACGGAGGTACGGCGGTTCCTGATGCGACATTCGTTTCTGGTGGCACAGTAACTCTTCCTGCTAATCCGACGCGTGCTGGTTACACATTCGATGGCTGGTTCACTGCTCAAACTGGCGGGACAATGTACAACCCGACGTTCTCGCCGCCGGATGGCAATCTTGTGGTGCACGCACAATGGACCCAAAATCCATTCACGGTGACGTATGAGGAGTACGGCGGCACAACCGTCTCTGACTCGACATTCGTTTCTGGTGGCACGATCACACTTCCTCCGAGGCCGACTCGTGCTGGTTATACGTTCGATGGTTGGTTCACCGCGCAATCAGGTGGAACTAAGTACGGCTCAACTTCCTCACCGCCGGATGGCAATCTGGTGGTGCACGCACAGTGGACTCAGATTTCGGCAAACACGTTGTTTACGGTGACGTATCAGGAGTACGGCGGCACAACGGTTCCTGATGCAACCTTTCTGTCTGGTGGCACGGTGACGCTTCCTACTGCACCGACTCGCGCTGGGTACACATTCGACGGTTGGTTCACTGAGCCATCGGACGGAACAATGTTTGGGTCGTCATTCTCTCCACCGGATGGCAATGTAGAGGTACATGCACAGTGGACGCAGATTCCGTTCACGGTCACTTATGAGGAGCACGGCGGAACAACAGTTGTTGATGACGTTTTTGTTTCTGGTGGCACGGTGACTCTTCCTGCTGATCCGACGCGCGCGGGTTACACATTTAGTGGTTGGTTCACTGCTCAGACGGGTGGAACAAGATTTAGTTCGACGTTCTCTCCGTCTGATGGAAATTTGGTGGTGCATGCACAGTGGACGCAGAACCCAGCTCCGGCTCCATCTTCTTCTCCGTTCTCTGTGACGTACGAGGAACATGGTGGCACGACAGTCTCTGATTCGACTTTTGTTTCTGGCGGCACCGTCACCCTTCCCACTGCACCGACTCGTGCTGGGTACACGTTCAACGGTTGGTTCTCAGCTCAAACAGGTGGAACAAAGTACGGTTCGTCGTTCTCTCCATCTGATGGCAATGTCGTGGTGCACGCACAGTGGACTCAGAATCCAGCTCCGTCGCCGGCTCCAACTCCTTCACCTGCTCCGGTGGTGGTGAGTGCACTTCCAGCTCCCAGCCCAACGGTTCCCCTAAAAACTGTTGTAGTGAAGAAGCGACCGACTACGCCAGTTCTTCCGGCAACGGGCTACGGGTCAGAGCAGCTTTTGTTGATGGCTCTCGCGCTCATGATTGCAGGATTCTTTACAACAAACATGCGGCGGCCAAAGGTCGACTAGCGGCAGCACATACGCCATAGGAAGACCTTCGTTTCGGAGCGCAACTGATGCGGTCAAAAGGGCTTAGCGCGACATGGTTACAGTGAAACTATGAAGCGTTTGTTGGCTGTTGCTGTCTCCCTTGTCGCAGGGCTACTAGTTGTTCCAGTGGTAAGCAATGTTCAACCTGTTTCGGCTGCGCCTGTCGGTGTGTTCATCTTCAATACGCCACTTGCAAGCAACACAGGCCTTGGGTTTTGTAGCGCTGGAGTGGTGAAAGGTTGCATCGAATCCATCACGATTGATGGCAAAGAGTTAGTGCCGGTGTCGACGCGTGAAGCCTCAAGTTACGGCATTGGTGGCGGTTTGTATTCCGGACCATGTCGTTTTGTTGATTCGGATGTCTCTCAATGTGAGTACCCCTACCTGGTTCTCTATCCAACATGGAATGGTGTTGGTCAACAATCAACGCTGAGCAACGTGGTGGTGAACTTTCGTCGACAATTGAACACTCATCCAACTTCAGCAATTAACTCGGCCATTGTGAATGGGTCTCTTCAATCGTTCATTCCTGCTGCTCCGAACCTTCGTGATGTAGCGACTATCAACGTGAACTCGGTGGAGGTTCATTCTGCATCAAGTGGTTACTGCGTCGGCTGGGTAACTGAAATCGATACCTGTGCAATCGGAGAAACGGGTAACTCAAAAGTGACGAACCGAGTGTCAATGTTGCTGTTGCCAGCCATGCGAAGTTCGGTAGTTCCACCCGAATCAATAGATGAGGTGTGTCGAGCTCAATCATCTCTCAATTCCTGCTTAACGAATGTCTTTGACGAAGCGAGTCGTGGTGGATGGGTCGATACTGATGCATCGGTCTTTGGATTGACATCAACTGATCGATACACCGGCGCAGCACAGCTCAAGATTGCGGGACCTCATTACAAGACACCTGTTAACGGCACCAGTGAATTGAATCTTGCATTTTTCCGAATGTTCTTGCCTTCTCAATACTTGAATAATTCTTTTGGTCTTCTGCCCGGTGAAGCGAACGCCCAAACACTTCCGGTGAAGAGAACAACTTGGACTGGGTCAACGACACCCGTGACGCAATACATCCCTAGCGCCGAGGGTCTCTTGGTGTCCACTACGGGTATTGGTTTTTCAATTCCAACAATCTCTGTTCAAAGAACACTTGTTGTCAAACAAAATAAGAAGCTGACAACTGACACATTGCTGAAGGCTGCAGGAGTGTTTCAAACCAAGCAATTTGGCGCAGCGAAGATCACAGTCAATACGCGGCACGGGATGAAGTTTTCGGCAAAGCGTTACAGTTTTAAGACCAGTCGTACAGTTCTTGTCACTATCAAGTATCGCTCCCAGAAGAATGTCTGGTCCGAGCGTCGCTTGACCGTGAAGGTTGTCAAATAGGGCGTTGCCCCTCAGTGAAATCTGTTCTTCCCGGAAGTGGCAGAATGCCCACAGGGGGTTCATATGTCACGACTACGTCAGGTATCGCGGTCTGAAGCACACGAGAGTGTGCTGCCGACCTACGACCTTCTCTTTGGTGATCGCGACCCGGTTGCTGAGCCAGGAACAGCAACGGGCACGCCAGGGGATTGGTGGACAACGTTCGCCCTTGTTCCAGAAATCTTTGACCATGCCATGAGAGGGTTTGTTCTCTACCGCAGCCGCGATCGCATTCTTGATCAGCAACTACGTGAGTTGGGTCAGACACGTGTTGGTTGGGCTCGCTCGAGTCAATTCGTATATTCGCAGCACATCAAGTCAGCACGTTCTGCCGGTGTGAGTGAAGAAAAGATTGCAGCAATTCCACACTGGCAAACAGCGGAGTGTTTTTCATCTGCTGAACGTGCCGTGTTGGCATACACCGATGCGCTCGTCTATGACGGTGGTCGAGTTGCAGACGGTGTGTTTGCATCATTGAAGGAACATCTCAGCGATGAAGAGATTCTTGAATTTACGTACATCACTGCGATGTATGACATGCATGCTGTGATGACGAGGGCGTTAAAACTTGAGTTTGACAATAAAGATGAACCAATGGTGGAAGTAGATGGTCCTGATGGACCCGGAATGAAATTGAGAGTGCGATGAGCGGACAAACAAAACGAAACGGCGTGCATCACGTTGCATATGCATGCAAAGACCCTGAAGCGACACGGCATTTCTATGAAGACTTGTGTGGCTTTCCATTAGTGCACACGGAAGTCACTTCCGTTCCTGATTCTGAGGCGTTCTTCCGCCACTTGTTCTTTGATCTTGGTGACGGAACATGCATTGCTTTCTTTGACATGCATGGTGTGGGCGAGAAGCCGGATTGGAAATCAGATGTATCTGAATCAGTCGGCCTACCTGTGTGGGTGAATCACATTGCGTTTGCGGCAGATGAAGAACGTCAGAAGCAGGCCAAGGCGTCGCTTTCAGCTGGTGGAGTTGAGCCACTGATGGATGTTGATCACGGCTGGTGCCACTCCATCTATTACATCGACCCCAACGGAATCATGGTGGAGTTCTGTCGAGACACTCCTGGTTTCACACCGGACCCCGAAGAAGCCCGTGCCGCTCTCAATAATTGATTAAGTAGTCGGAAAGCCACTGTGCAAAGTCAGTGGTGTTTCCGTCGAAACTGCCCAAAGCGTTTTTCGTCAAGATGACGGATAAGCCGTCGTTTGTACGAATAAGGACTGCGGGGAATGCACCATTGATTGCAGTAAGAACATCAGTGGGCGCATCGTTCCTGTGAAAAGTGTGGAATGGAACTGAAAGCTCTTTGGCGCATGCTTTCCATTCACTCTTTTGTGTGAAGAGACCATGAGTGAGTTCGCAGAGTGAACAATGGGTGCGTCCGAGTCGGGCACCAATCCAATACGACGCCTCACCGATGAGCGTTGAATCCGCGTCGTAGACGCCAATGAACTCGGTGACGTTAGAAGTCATAGCCACAGGGTATAGACGTTTTCTGTAGGGGCTGTACCGTGCGGGTATGGCATTGCCGAAGATTCTTGATGATGCGCTGGACGCCTTGGTTGTTCCGGGATTCTCCCGCATCGGGTACCTCGTGCGAGCTGGGCAGTTTGCGCCACTTGATCACAATGCTCTGACAGGGAAAACGATTGTCATTACAGGTCCAACATCGGGACTGGGTAGAGCAGCAGCACATCAACTTGCAGCGATGGGCGCAGACCTCGTTCTTGTTGGTCGATCAGCCGAGAAACTTGAACGCACGAAGAGTGAACTTGTTCGAGACTCAGAAACTCAGAAGTTCCGCACTGTGATTGCTGATATGGGCGATCTTGATGCGGTGCGCATTGCATCTCAAGAAATTCTTGGTCTCACGTCGTCACTTCATGTACTCATCCATAATGCGGGAGCACTACTCAAAGAACGCAGTGTCACGGCGCAGGGATTCGAAACAACAATCGCTACACATGTGTTAGGTCCGCACCAGATGACAACAGATCTACTTCCGTTGTTGAAGTCTTCTGCAGGCCGAGTGATCACTGTGTCGTCGGGTGGGATGTATGCAGCGTCGTTGCCGAATGTGTCCCTCGATGAATCTCCGGAGATGACTCCTGCGTATTACGACGGCACACGCCAATACGCCATTGCGAAACGTATTCAAGTGACCCTGAACGAGATGTGGGCGATTCGTGAGCCTCAGGTTTCTTTCGCAGCGATGCATCCCGGCTGGGCCGATACGCCAGGAGTGCAAGAGTCGCTACCGGCTTTTCGGCTTCTTACCAAGCCGTTGTTGCGTAGTGCTGAACAAGGTGCAGACACCATTTGCTGGTTGGCATCTCGCGGTACCGCCGACGACTCAGGAAAATTCTGGTGTGATCGTGCTATCCGATCGATTCATCGTTTGCCTCGTACGCGGAAGTCAGACACGCCCGAGGTGCGTGAAGCACTGTTGCAATGGTGTGATCTGCGCATCACGCGTTAAGCACGTAGACAATAAAAAAGGACCGGCAAGGGAATTCCCTCACCGGTCCTTTTTGTTTAATGCTTAGAGCTTGGAAACGTCCACAGATGATGGAACAAGCACTGCGTCAATGACGTGGATAACACCGTTTGATGCTGGTACGTCTGTTGCAGTCACGTTCGAGGTGTTGACCTTCACACCACCCTCGGTTGCGATTGTGAATGTTGAACCTTCAACAGTGGTGACATCGCCTGCCATGACATCTGCCGCCATCACCTTTGCTGGAACCACGTGGTAGGTCAAGATCTTGACAAGGGTGTCCTTGTTTTCTGGAAGGAGAAGCTTCTCGAGAAGTCCGGCTGGTAATGCTTCGAATGCTGCATTTGTTGGTGCGAACACTGTGAATGGACCTTCGCCGGAGAGTGTCTCAGCAAGATCTGCTGCCACTACTGCTGCGACGAGTGTTGAGAAGTCGGCATTTCCTTGAGCGACCTCAACGATGTTGCCGGCTTCTTTTGCCATTTCGGTTGTATCGGATGCTGCGACAGTTGTGTCAGAGCTTGATCCATCGGATCCACATGCTGACAAGAGCAGAACTGAGGCTGCTGCAATTGCTGTAATGGTTTTTTTCATTTGTTCACTCCTGTGAATGGGGGGCCAACAGAGTTGGCATTGCGAAGTAGAACCACGAGGCAGGCGCCGACATTCCCGATGGCGATGGCTTGTTGTCACATCGGTACGCACGTACTTAGGGCTGTGAACTATTCGCGCGACAACGGTCACTGCAGTACTTCACGTTTTCCCAATCACGTGCCCACTTGCGTCGCCACTCAAAGGGCCGCCCACATGTCGCACAGGTTTTTGGTGGATGACCATTTTTCACCTGAGGTACTCGGCCCATGTGACCAGCGTATGGCTTTAGCTACAGAGAAGGAAACAGTTGCCTTCTGTTAACGATGTGTAGAAATCTCACTTCGACGAATTCTTGACAGTCTCAGAGATGGATATACCAGACGCAAGATTGCGAGAACTGCTGCAATCTCAACAAGGTGAAGTGGGTCAGTCCACGGACCTCTATGTCCCGTCAAAAGATCGTAAACAGTTGCAAGAGCTGTGAGAACGAGAAACGTTGCGACGATGACGGTCAGCATTCGAGAGAGTCTGAATGAAATTGATGCTGAGACTGCGCCCATCCCCAGTGCAACTTGCCAAATTGAGAGGTGCCGAAGATCATGAAGGTTGTTGCCATCGGTGTTGCCTCGAATGAACCCTGGTACTGAGCCAACAATGATGGCTATCCCAACGATGGCTAGTAACGCTCGCAGCTGTGGAGTGTTGCGTTGTGGAAAGGTGACAATCGAACGAGGCTGAATCACACTCAGGAGATGAGTGGTTTCGTTCTTTTGATTTCTCTGGCTCATTATCGGTGAGCAGGTCTCACACGATTGTGCGTGCGACACCACCATCTGTCGTTCAGCAACTGGCAACTCGTCGTCGAGCAATGCCGATACCCGTTCTAGCCACGGGCATGAAAACTGTTCCTCAGTATCCATGGCCGTCAGGTTCTGTTCCGTTGAGATGTGGTGCTTGTCAACATGTTCATAGCAAACACTGTTGCGCCGACCAGAACTATTGCTGGTCCACTGGCGATATTGCGATGAAATGACAAGAACAGTCCGATGATTGCAAATGATGTCCCAAGACATATTGATGCAATGGTGATGTTTCGGAATGTCTTGAACGTCATGGTTGCAGTTGCTGCTGGGATAAGCAGTGTTGCTGCGACGAGAAGTACTCCGAGAACGCGCAATGCGGTGACAACGACCATGGCAAGAAGTGCACTGAAGACAACTTCCATGAGACGAGCGCGAACGCCATGTGCTGCTGCAACAGCCGAGTTATGCGTAACTGCAAGAAGTGTTTTGTAGTTACGGAATAAAACGATTGCTGCGATGACTGTTACAAGAGCAACCAAGACGATGTCTTCTGTGTCAACCCCTAAGACATTGCCAAAGAGCAGGTTTGCAGAATTCAAGCGACGATCTCGTGACGAGGAAACAACCGCAACACCGATAGCAAAGAGAGTCGAAGCGACAATGCCAATTGCGGTATCAACAGGTACGCCGCGGTTGCGAACGAAATAGATGAGTGCAGCCGAGAGGCCGGCAGCAACAGCCGCGCCGAAGTAGAGATCAATGCCCCACACAACACCCAGTGCGACACCTCCCAAAATGCTTTGGGACATTCCTTGGCCGATATATGCCATTCTTCGTACAAGGACGAAAGGACCAATCGCACCTGCGAGCGCACCGATTAGGACGGAAACGATGAGTGCTCGACTAAAGAAGTCATATTGAAACGGGTCGGTGAAGTAACTCATTGAACACCTCCATTGTTGATGGAGTCGACGACAACGGGTCGACCCTGATGAAAGATGACATCCATGTTTGCCCCATAGGTCTCTCGGACTACCTGGCTCGTGAGCACTTTCGAAGGCGCTCCATCACCGGTCACTATGCCATTGAGGCAAAGAATACGAGGCAGTTGTGCGGCAACCCAGTTCAAGTCATGTGTGGTGAGGATGATGGTGAATCCGTCGGTTTGCAATTCATGGACAAGGTCGAGCACTTGTTGACGAGTGTGCAAGTCGATACCGCTCGTTGGTTCGTCAAGCAGCAAGAGCGAAGGTCGCGACATCAATGCTCGAGCAATCAGGGCTCGTTGAAATTGCCCACCCGATAACTCGCTGAGTCGATTGTTTCGTAGTTGCAGAATGCCCAATCGCTCAAGAATTCTTGAGGCTTCCCGCTTCTCTGACTGGTCAAACCATGGCTTCTTCCTACTGAATGCTGCTGCACCGAGTAGAACCATTTCTTCCACTGTGAGTGGAAAAGTTCGTTCGCCAGAATCAAGCTGTGGGACATACCCAACAGCGATGTTGGCACTTGATGAATTGTTGAT
>WLHL01000016.1 GCA_009702755.1 Actinomycetota bacterium | reverse complement strand
TCATGGTCGACATCGACCCTGATGACGACTGCACCATCTTGTACACCTCTGGCACCACTGGTCGCCCGAAGGGTGCTGTCAGCACACACCGCGCTGTGGTGAGCTCTCTCATGGCATTCGCGGCACGTAATGGCGTGTTGGCACTTGCCACCGATCCAGAGCCAGTTGACCCGAACGATCCTGTCTTCGACACATCCTTCATTCTCATCGTGCCTCTCTTCCACGTGACAGGTTGCGTGCCTGTGATGCTCAGCTGTTTCATGGCTGGCCTCAAGCTCGTCATCATGTACAAGTGGGATGCAGGTAAGGCTTTGCCCATCATTGAGCAAGAGCGCATCACAAACTTCGTTGGTGTTCCCACACAAAGCTGGGACTTGGTCAACCATCCTGATTTCGAAAAGTACGACACCACTTCGCTGAAGGCAGTGGGCGGCGGCGGTGCACCAGCACCAGCAGCACTTGTCGACAAGGTTGCAAAGAGCATCAAGAAGGGTGGCCCACAGTTGGGCTACGGCATGACCGAGACCAACGCATTTGGTCCAGGGAACTTGGGCAAGTTCTACACCGACCGTCCGACGTCAACAGGTCGCGCTATTCGTCCGATGGGCGTGCAGGTGTGGGACCCAGTAACCAAGGAAGTCCTTGGCGTTGGTGAATACGGCGAAATCATGATGTCGGGCCCAATGCTCATTCGTGGTTACTGGAACCGTCCAGACGCAACTGCAGAAGCAATCGAAAACGGCTGGTTGCACACCGGTGACGGTGGCTACATCGATGAAGAAGGCTTCTTGTTCATCAAGGACCGCATCAAGGACATGATTCTTCGCGGTGGCGAGAACGTGTTCTGTTCCGAAGTCGAAGGCTCCATCTACGAGCACCCTGCAGTACACGAAGTTGCTGTGTTCGGTGTTCCACACGAGCGTCTCGGTGAAGAAGTTGCTGTTGCCATCAAGGTGACCGACGGTGCTTCTTTGACTGCAGAAGATCTGTGGAAGTTCCTCGACGGAAAGATCTCCTCATTCAAGGTGCCTAATCACGTGGTCATCATGAATGAAGAGTTGCCACGCAACGCTGCAGGCAAGTTCTTGAAGACCGCCCTTCGCGACATGGTCGGAAGCGGCGCTCTCACGCCAACGTCTCGCTAACTAGCTGTTGCTCTCTTCGGGAGGGCGGACATCTTTAAACATCTTCAGCAGCAGCAAGTCGTATGTGATTTTGCAGACTGCACAAATAATGAGTGGCCATCCGAATGTGGATTGGTCAAGCATCCAGCCAGCGGCGATTGGTGGCAATGCCGATGCAAGGCTGCGAGGAACATTTGTGATGCTGGCTGCTGCTGCACGCTCTGTTGGTGCAACGACGGCCATCACATAACTGGTGCGTACGGGCACGTCCATTTGACTGAGAAGTCCGCGCAAGATAAACAATGCCATTGCGATCCACACATTGGGTGCAAGTGCCACGAGGATAAGTAACACGCTGGCGGGGATATGTGTGAAGACCATCGTGCGAACAAGCCCAATATGTTCAGCAATCTTGACTGCAGCAAGTGAAGAAAAGGCAGCAACAGTGCCAGCGGCGAAAAAGACAATGCCGAGAGTCTCCATAGAGATGCCGAACTTGTGGAAGACCCAGAGGGCAAAGATGGCCTGCGTGGCAAAGCCGCCCCCCATGGCGTCAAGACTGAACAGTGCGGAAAGCCTGAACACGATGCGTCGCGATTTCGAACTGAGAGCGGAGTCGGTCTTTGATGCACGCATGCGAGACGTGTCAGACAAGTGCGAATAGGCAAACAAGAGAATGAATCCAGCGAGGCCGTAGAAAATGAATGCAGCTTGTCGGCCAGTCTGATCGGCATATTCGAAGTGCCGGGCAATAACAACGGGGAGGCCTGCGCACAGTGCGCCAACAGAACCAACAAGGCTTGCAGTGAGCGCATAGCGAGCAAAGAGGCTTGTTCGTTCAGTGGCACCTACGTTGTCTGCCAAGAGTGATTGCTCTAACGGAAGGAACGGACTGACGTCGCCAGCACTGGGATTCATCGTGGTGATAATGCCGATGATGACGAGCAGGATAAATGACTGCGAGAGTCCGAAAGCAACACCCGTGATGATCATGATCCACGACGCGATGGAAAGAAGTCGCGCTGGGTTGAAGCGATGTGCAACAAAGCCAGTGACCAAGGTGAGGACGGCTGAACCCAAAAGAGAAGCTGCGACAACTGTGCCGATCTGAACACCGCTGAAACCTAGGTGCAGGAGATAGGCGGGCAGAACTACGAATGCGATTCCATCAACAAATGATCTGATGGCACGCGTGAAGACGAGGATGCGTGCGTCGTGAGTTGCAGTTGTTGGAAGAAGAGCGATGTTAGGACTGTAATGCGGACTTCAGTGATGACGTCTCACGGGAGCGCAACGCAACGTTGATGCGTTGACGCTCGAGCACCTGCTCCAGTGTTTTCACGGCTTGCGGAATGGGGTGTTCAGAGAAGAAAGACGCCATTTGTGTTTCGTGCGCTGGTGTATTCAGAGTGGTGATGGAGCTCACCATGCGAACAATGGTGTTACCAGGGAACTTCTCATTGGCGTATGCCCAGTTCTTCTGTGCTGCCGCCCATGCGATGTCACCGTGATACTTGTTTGCGATTGCGCGCGTGATGAGGAACGGCGCATCTTGGCTCTTGACTTCGTCTGAGAATGCAAGATCGCACGTGCGTTGCATGAGTTCCGCATCGTCGAACTCAGCGAGCGCGTACAACATGCGAATGCGGTCCTGCGGAGTTGAAGGGTCTTTGAAGCGACCTAGGAACCATTCGTAGTCCTGTGCATCGCCGGTGGCGGCGACAATATTTGTTGCAGCGGCCACAAGTTCTGGTTCTGTTGTTGCATTGTTGAACAGAATCTCTCGGCATCGCTTCTGCGCGGATTCATCATCACCGAGAACAGCAAGCGTGGAGAGCAAGAGTCCACGCAGTTTGGCGGTGAGGTCTGGTTCGCCATCAACGGGGTTCGCGCCCAAGGTGGCGTAGGTAGGGGAGACCAACGCCCGAATGAATCCGTTGTACGGAGTCATTTCGTCACGGTTCAACATGCGGCCGAGACCAACAAGGCCCTTGTTCAGTGCTTGCCACACGGCGAGGTCTGTCTCATCGGTGAAGTTCTGCGCAAATGCCATGAAGCGATCTGCGCTGACTGCACCGGCCACCACGGCGTTCCATGCATCGTCCACCAGGTTGTATCGCTCAAGCGTGGTGAGGCTGTGCAGTGTCTCGCCCGAGATGCGTGACATGAGGTCGGCTGAGTATTCCACGCGGAAGAAACCTGAACCACCGGCGTTGACAACGACAACGTCGTCCGGGTTCTTCATCGTGATGCGAATGTCATCGCCTTCGAGAAGAAGTTTCTGTGTGTCGTTGCCGATGCGCACATGGACAGGAACAACCCAAATGGTCGCATCCGGGTTGTTGTCGAACGTGAACTGACGTTGTGACAGAACGAGATCGGTGTTGTCAACTCGCGCAGACACCAAGGGGTAGCCGGCTTGCCAGATCCACGAGTCCATTAACTGGCGTACAGGAACTATCTCGCCACCATCGGTGGACACAACATGTTCAATGGCATCCCATAAGTCATTCGTTTCGGTGTTTCCGTAGGAATGCTTGGTGAGGTAATGGCTCACACCTGCACGGAATCGATCAGGGCCGAGGTATTGCTCGAGCATGCGCAACAGTGCACCGCCCTTTTGATATGTGAGCACATCGAACATGCCGTCTGCATCGGCGGGTGATTCCACGGGGAACTCAACGGTGCGCGTTGAATGCAATGAGTCAACATCGAATGCTGCACTGCGGTCGAGGCCAAACGAGGTCCACATCTTCCACTGCGGTGCAAACGCATCGGCGGCTGCAACTTCCATAAATGTCGCGAAAGCTTCGTTAAGCCAAATGCCATTCCACCAACGCATGGTGACGAGGTCACCAAACCACATGTGTGCCAATTCGTGCGCCACAACGGCAGCAACAAGTTCTTGTTCCACTTGTGTTGATGTTGCGGGGTCCACCAGTAACAACACTTCGCGGAAGGTGATGCAACCGAGGTTTTCCATTGCGCCTGCAGCAAAGTCAGGGAGTGCAAGAAGGTCGCACTTGTCGCCCGGATAGGGAATGCCGTAGTAGTTCTGGAACCAGTCAAGAGCGAAGGCGCCAATCCGCATTCCGAACTCGGTGAGATGGCTCTTGCCAGGCACATGAATGAGTCGCAATGCAACATCGCCCACCATCACAGTGTCTGTTGCTTCCAGTGGTCCGACAACAAAGGCCACTAAGTACGTGGACATGATCATCGTGTCTGCGAACCACGCACGAGTAGCACCGTTGCCGAGGTCTTCGCGGCGAACTTCGCGACTGTTGGAAACCGCCATGAGGTCGCTGGCAAAAGTGAGGTCAATGGCAAACACGGCTTTGAAATCGGGTTCATCGAAACAAGGGAATGCGCGACGGCAATCGGTGCTCTGCATTTGAGTCGTGGCAATTGTGCGAGTGGTACCTGAGTCGTCAACAAATGTCGAACGATAAAAACCACGCAACTTGTCATTCAGGATGCCGGTGAATGCAATATCGATCGTGACGGGACCGGCGGTCACGGCGGTGTTGATGATGAGGCGCTCGAGTTCCTCATTCAATGAAAAGGTGGCATCAGTCCCGTTCACGCTGACGGAGTGAATCTGCAACTCAATGGCGTTCAACACAATCTCGCTTGCAGCTTGAACTGCCTCGGCAGCGATACTGACCGTTCCAGTGAACGATGCATTGTCCAAATCGGGGACCAACGACACCTGATAGCGCGATGGCAGAACGGTGCGGGGCAAACGGAAAGGGCTATTGAGGTGGCTCACGCAATAAAGGCTAACGGTGGTGTCAACACGACTACCGTTGACATCCGTGCCACGCAGTCATCCCTTCACCGCCCATATCCCTGCTCTCACCAATAAAGAGGGCATCCAGTACGACGTCGTCGGTGTGGGTAATGCCCTTGTCGACATGATTGCCATGGTCGACGATGCGTTCCTTGGTGCCAACGACATGGTGAAGGGCTCAATGGCCCTCATCGAAACTGATCGTGCAGTGCATCTCACTGCTGCTGTGGGGCAGTCCACTCGCACCAGTGGTGGTTCAGGTGCGAACACCCTTGCGGGTGTCGCCAGCCTCGGGGGCGACGTTGCGTTCATCGGCAAAGTCTCTGACGACGACTTGGGTCGCGAGTTCGCCTCAGACATGACATCAATCGGTGTTGACTTCCGCAGTGGTGGTGCCGCATCAGACATTCCAACAGGTCGTTGCATCATTGCAGTGACGCCCGACGCGCAGCGCACCATGAATACGTACCTCGGTGTGTCAACGCTCTTGTCGTTTGATGACTTGGACGCCGGCATTATCGGTGCAGGCGCAATCCTGTATCTCGAGGGGTATCTCTTCGATCGTGATGAAGCAAAGCAGGCATTCCGCACAGCCGCTTCAATCGCTCACGCGCAAGGTCGTGTTGTGGCACTTACTCTCAGTGACTCATTCTGTGTTGATCGCCATCGTGATGATTTCCGTGCACTCGTGCGTGATGAGATCGACTTGTTGTTCGCCAATGAAGATGAATTGAAGTCACTCTACGAAGTGGCCGATTTCGATGAGGCTGTGCAGTTGTTGCGCCATGATTGCCACATCGCTGCAGTGACCCGCAGCGAAAAGGGCTCCGTCATCGTGACGCGCGATGACATTCACGCTGTTCCCGCAGCACCCGTTGCGCAGGTTGTTGACACCACGGGTGCTGGTGATTTGTTTGCGGCGGGATTCCTTCGGGGTCTGACCCAGGGTAAAGACCTCACCAGTTGTGCTCGCATCGGCGCCATCGCAGCTGCTGAAGTGATTTCGCACGTTGGCCCACGTCCGTTGGTGTCATTGGCAAGTCTCCTGCCTGACGACCTCAAATAACCCTTACGCTTATTGACATGAGTGACACATCAGGCCTCACCGTTCTTGGTCAAACAATTCAACACGCCATTGCGCACGTTGAAGTGTTTCCAGCACCAGCAAACATCTCGTCTGTGACTTTTGAGTCCGATGAGTTGCAGTCATTCTGTCCAGTGACTGGTCAGCCTGATATCTCCACTGTTGTCATCGAGTACGTGCCGAACAAGCACTGCATCGAGTCAAAGAGCTTGAAGTTGTATCTCTGGGGTTTCCGCGAGCGTGCAGTCTTCGCTGAAGCACTTGCAGCTGAGATCGCTGGTGAAGTGATGGCAACAGCGAAGCCCAAGAGCGTGCGTGTTGTTCTCACTCAGCATCCGCGTGGTGGCATCACCATCACCGCCGTCTCCGAACTCTCGGCGTAACTCGGGGGCGCTAGGCCCCTTCATTACATCCCGCATCACATCTTGCGGCCGCGCTCCATGATCTTTGCGCGACGCTCTGCAACCTTCTTCGGGTCGAATTGCGCCTTGCGCCACTGCGCACCGACGGCGGACTCGTGTTCCCACTTATCCATCTCTTGCGCGTGTGATGCGTAGGTAGAACGAATTTGGCGAACGCCATCTTGTTCGTTGCCAATGATGTCGAGTGCAATCTGACGTGTGAATGGAATGAGATCAGCGTGAGGAACAACGTGATTCACCAGACCAAATGCCAATGCTTCGTCGGCCAACATGAAGTTGCCAGTGAAACTCATCTCTCGCGCACGACGCACGCCGATGGCTTGTGGCAACAACACGGTGAGACCCCATCCGGGCATGATGCCAACACGTGAGTGAGTGTCACCAAACTTTGCGTGCTCGGAAGCAATGAGGAAGTCGCAGTTCAGTGCGAGTTCAAAACCACCGGTGATTGCCACGCCATTGACAGCGCCAATGAGCGGCTTTGAAATCTTGGGGAAGGGTCCGCGAACGCCTGTGGAGTTCACGCCGCCATCGGCACCCGTGCCACCCAAGTTGCCGGCTGTATCGCCCAGTTCCTTGAGGTCGAGACCAGCACAAAAGGCAGGGTCGGAGCCGGTGAGAATCAGGACATCAACATTGTCGTCGGCATCAGCCTTCAGCATGAGCTGTGGCAAGAGCGTGAGGACCTCACTGCTCAGGGCGTTGCGAGCGGCGGGACGGTTAAAGGTGATGGTGGCGATTCTTTCGCTCACCTCGTACAGGATCACATCGGACATGGGCTCCACCGTAGGCGAGCGGGGGAGGAGTCGGAGAAGCCGGTGTGCGAAACTTAGACCATGAGCCTTGTCACTGTGACCGTCACCGACGGCGTCGCCACCCTCACCCTGAACAACCCCGATGAGCGCAACACGCTCACGGCACCAATGGTCGAAGAGATCACTGCTGCGATGGACAAGATTGAGGGCGACCCGAACATCGGCGCACTCGTCGTCACGGGCGCAGCGCCAGCATTCTGTGCAGGAGCAAACCTGGGCAATCTCGCAGAAGCAACGGGCGAGAGCCTCGGTGTGATCTACGAAGGCTTTCTGCGTATCGCTCGTAGTCCATTGCCAACAATTGCAGCTGTCAACGGCGCTGCAGTGGGTGCAGGTATGAACCTCGCGTTGGGATGCGATATTCGTATTGCTGCACGTCGTGCAAAGTTCGACACTCGTTTCTTGCAAATTGGTATTCACCCCGGTGGCGGACACACATGGATGCTTCGCCGCATTGCCGGACCACAGGCGGCCTTTGCGACGGTTGTCTTCGGTGAGATTCTTGATGGTGCTGAAGCAGAGCGTGTCGGACTCGTGTGGAAGTGCGTGGATGACGATCAGCTGTTGGTCGAAGCACAGAAGCTTGCAGCTCGTGCCGCAGACATTCCTCGCCCGTTGCTCGAAAGCGTGAAGAAAACAATTCAAGACATGGCCGACGTGGACAATCATCCTGCAGCGGTGAAGCGTGAACTGGAACCACAGTTGTGGAGCACACGTCAACCATGGTTTGCCGAGCGTTTGAAAGCATTACAGAGCAAGATTTCGTCAAAGAAGTAATACCTTCCTTCGTTTCTTGACGCTCCTGAATTCTTCGTCGTTAGTCTGATTCATTGTGAGAAGGATTCGTCGCGCCCTCGTCGTTGGTGCACTTCTTTTTCCCATGGTCTCCGCTACGACAGCAGTGTCGGCTCCGTTGCCAGATGCGTGGCACCTAGATCGCATTAACCAACAGCAGTTGCCGTTGGACTCCAATGTGTCATTGAGTGCATTGACAGGTGCTGGCATCAACATCTACATCGTTGACTCTGGAGTTCTTGCAAGTCATGAACAATTCGGTGGAAGAGTTGTGCCAGGTATTGATATCCCGACTTCTTTAGGTGATTCAGTGGTGACGCCAGAAACAACTGACTGTGATGGTCACGGCACGCATGTGTCAGGTCTTGCAGCAGGGTCAACTGTTGGTGTTGCGCCGCAAGCCCGCATCATTGCTGTACGAGTTCTTGATTGCGATGGTGGCGGCAACGTGAGAGATGTCGTAGAAGCCTTGAAGTGGATTCGCGGTCATCACAAGTCGGGTGTTGCAGCAGTTGTGAATCTCAGTTTGGGTGTTGACTTAGGCGACAATGGCGCCGCAATTGACACACAAGTGGCTGCGCTCATTGAAGAAGGTGTTGTTGTCACGGTGGCAGCTGGCAACGGTGACGCCAACGCTCAGGCATTGAATGCGTGCAATATCTCGCCGGGAGATGTACCGAGAGCTCTCACTGTTGGTGCCACCACAATTGCCGACAGCATGGCTACCTATTCAAATTTTGGCCCATGCATTGACCTTTTGGCTCCAGGCGGAACAAGTCAGCGACCTGTGCAATCGGCATGGATCACGTCCCCAACCTCATACGACATGGACGTGGGGACATCAATGGCATCGCCGTTGGTTGCGGGGTATGCAGCGCTGTTGGCGCAACAACAACCTGGTTTGTGTACAGACCAGATAGCAAATGCAATCGTGGCTCGTGCAACGCCTGGTGTGTTGTCTGGTGTTGGTCCCACCACGGCGAACAGAATGTTGTTCATTAACACTGCTCCCATTGAGGTGGGAGTTCCTGGTCAGCCGTCTCACGTTGTGACCTCGATTGACAATGCCTCTGTTGTTGCAAGTTGGGATGCTCCGTGTGATGGCGGTTCCCCGATTACTGCCACAACAGTATCTTTGTTGCGCAACGGAAAAGTATTGGCACGCAAAATTGTTGCGCCGGGAACGACTGCTGTTCGTTTCTCTGGCGTGAAGAACAACTACAAGTATCAGGTAGTTGTAAAAGCGCGCAATGCAATAGGTGAAGGTGTCGCAACACATCGAGTCACCACGGGCATGGTTCGCAATTTGCGTGTGGGATTGAGTACTCCGCTCACATATGTTGCAACATTTGGTGGAGACTTGGAATTAATCTGGAATGTGTCTTCTTCATCACGCAGTATCTGCAGGGTGATGGGTGTGAGGATTCGGTTCTTGCGAGCAGGAACCTGCAAGATCGGGCTACGGACCAATGCTGACGGCACGCCTGTGTTGCGCAGTCTGCGAGTGTCTCGTTAGACACGTATCACCCTCAACGCTAGACCAAAAAATGAGGGAGAAAAATCTGCGAAAAGGTGCTTCACAAAGCTGAGGTCGAGGAGTACCTTGCGTAAAAGGGAACCACTTTGGAGTCCTCGGACTCCGGAAGGAGGCGGCGATGAGTCAACGTCACCGCAATCAGGACCTCGCGCCAGCACCGCGGGCCGACTTGAGGGCTCACGCCCACAACGAGCGGCATCGGGTGAACAGCGAGTTGCACCTCGTGGTCGAGGCTGTGCAACACGGCACCGACGCACTTGATGTCATTGAGCCTGGAATGGCTTGGAAACCTGTGCATCATCACGACCCCGAAAAAGCGAAAGCAAAAGGTCGTCGTCAACCGTTGAAGCACTGGAAGACCAAAGACTGGAAGCGTCGTAATTCGGTGCGCCGGGCTCGGGCCCAAGCGTGGAATGCGCTGGCTTAGGCCAGCCAGTCACGCACTAGCTGTTCGCCGCGATCATTCCATTCTTCAATGGTGAAACCAAAGCGCACGTGGTCTTCCCACGCGCCATTGATTTCGAGGAATCGTTGAGCAGTTCCTTCTTCGCGAAGGTCTAGCTTTTCCACAACGCGACGTGAGTTGCTGTTGCGCGGAATAATGCAAATCTCGAGTCGATGAAGATTGAGTTCTTCAAAAGCGAATTGCATAAGAACAACAATCGACTCGGACATGAGTGAGCGACCTGCGCGTGCGCGATCGATCCAGTAGCCGATGGTGGCTGACTGCATAGCGCCACGCACGATGTTGTTGAGATTGAGTTCACCGGCAAATGTGCCATCAACAAAGATGCCGAATGCATATTGACTGCCGGCCAATCGCTCGCGATCTCGTGAACCACATCGCGCAGCAAACACCTCGCGATTCGTTTCAGGATCAGGATGATGGGGGAGACGAAGCGGTTCCCATTGTGTGAGCCACTCACCATTGCGGCGCCGTACTTCTGACCACGCATTGAAATCTTGCGGCACCAGTGGTCGCAGCACAACACGACGGCCATACAGGCGCAAACCAACGCTGGATGGTCGTGCGGGGTGCATGGCGGTCATGGGTTCAGTCTTTCACGCGCTGCAATTCCATCAAGAAGGCTGCGCGTCGAAATGATGATTTCATCAAGACGCAAGCGGCGCATGGTGGACACGAGAATGCAGCAACCCGCCACGATGATGTCGGCCCGATCTGGAGAGAGGCCAGGGTTCAGCACCCGCTGCGCCAGAGTCTCAGTCGCCATTGTGCGAAAGACATCTTCCGCTGCATCACGGGTCAGAACGAAACCGTGCAGTGCCTCGTCATCAAACGAAGCAAGGCCAATCTCGACTGCGGCAATCGTGACAATGGTGCCGGCAATGCCAATAGCGCGTGCCGGAGATGTGAGAGCAGGAATCGTCCGCTGAATCTCTTCTAAATCATCAGCGACTGCCCCAATGAGATTGGTGAGATCTTCGGGGCGCGGACGATCTGTTGTGATGTGCGATGCCGTACCCGTGACCGAACCGAAGGGAATGCTGGCCGACATTTCTGCATCAAGAACTCCGACGGTGTATTCGGTGCTGCCGCCACCGATATCGATGACCAAGGTGGGGGCTAGTAGTTCGGGAAGGCCCGTGAGTGCACCACGAAATGCGTAGGTGGCTTCGTCCTTCTCCGACAAAACCTCTACCGTGAGCCCGGTGCGTTCATGAACGGCATCGATGAAGTCTTGAGTATTGCTGGCGCGTCGACATGCTGCTGTACCAGTAATAACAATGCGTGATGCGTTGTGGCTGGCAGCAACGTCGATGTGCGATGCGATGGTGTCCACTGTGCGTGAAATGGCCTCGGCGCTGAGAGTGCCGAGTTGTTGCAGTGTGTCTCCGAGGCGAGTGGTTGCGATGACGCGTGCAAGGTCTGCGCCGTTGCTGTCTTGCACTAACAAGTTGGTGGAGTTTGTGCCCACGTCGATGATTGCGACATTCATAGTCGTGCTGCTCGCGTTGCACCACGTGCATCAAGTTGCATGGCGACCCATTCGCCCACTGCATCGTCTCCGCCAGCAAGCCAATGGGCAAGGTGTGCATGCAAGCACTTCACGCCACGACGAGTTCCGCCCACACCACCACTGGGGCGATGACCAGTATGTGAATCAGGAATGAGCGCATCACGTCGTGCGCCGTATGACGTGTGAATGGCATCAATTGCGTCAAGTCCGATGAGGGCTTCCACCTCGTCGACCGCACCATCGGATTCAAGCGTGCTCACCGCGTGTACTTCGCTGCTTCCCACAAGCCAATACAGCGTGGGCATTGGTGTGCCATCTTCCAAGAGGGGAGCATTCAGGAGAACAACGGGCTCGCCGTGTGCAGTGCGCACAACAACTCGAAATTCGCCTTGGGGAACACGACCAATGAGGCGAGTAACTGCCTCGATGTCGTCCGCTGAAGGCGCTTCGCCGCTGAGCAGCATTGATTACTTAGCGATGAACCAGATGACGATTGCTGCAACGACAACAACGACTGGGAGCGCACGCTTCACGATGACGCCACGGCTGATTGACAACAAGTCAAGCGCTTCTGCTTCAGGACCATCAATCTTGCGCACGGTGGGCTGGGCGGGTTCTGCTGGTGCATCAGTTGCGGTTGCAGCTGATGGCGCAGGTGCCGGAGTCTCGGCAACGGGTGCTGCTGCTTCGACAGGAGCTGTATCGCTGGCCGCAATCATCTCGTTGAGGTTGACAACGAACTGTGCGAGCAGTTTGTCGGAGATGTCGGCCATTGCGCCACGACCGAACTGTGCCACCTTGCCCGTGACGCTGAGATCTGTGTTGACCGTGACTGATGTTGACGTTTCAGTGAGTGCGGTGAGTTCTGCGGTAATGAGTGCAGAAGCGTTGCCCTTGCCACCGATGTCGCGACCTTCACCTTTGAGAACCACCTTGTGAGCGACTTCATCAAACTCAACAAAACTTGCTTGGCCCTTGAACTGCGCCTGAATCGGACCAACCTTCACCTTGACAGCTCCGCGGTAGACGTCGCCTTCGATCTCTTGCAATTGTGCGCCAGGAAGACATGGGGCGATGCGCTCCACGTTGGTGAGGATGCGCCATGCATCGTCCACGGGTACTTCAACGGTGAATGCGTGGTTCAGATCCATTTGGAAAGGTCCTCCGTGGTGTCAATGTCTGCAGAATTGCCTTTGCAGGCTACTTCCCGAACCAGTTCGGGGTGCAGGTGAATCAGTGCGCGAGCGCCTACATCGGGGTCTCCGGGGGTGGAACGAAAGAGGTCCCAGACCGAAGATGACAACTTCACAGGATTTCCCCGAATGCCGTCGTACGTGGCAATGGCGATGGGGGAATCTGCATTGGCTACTGCATGCCATGCGTTGGACTCAATGAAAGGTTGGTCGCCAAGCCCCACCACGATGGAGGCAAAGCCGTGAGTCTCTGCATAATCGATGGCTGCCAAAACAGAACTGCGTTGTCCGGTAGCCCAATCAGGATTATGGACCTCTGTGACATCGTCGAGAAGGCCTGTCAGAGCCACGGAGCCAGTAATGGCGATGCAGTCCTCAAAACCAGCCGTCTTCATGGCGGAAACGGCGTAGGAGACCACTGGAATGCCTTTCAGCGGGGCAAGAAGCTTGTGGTGGGAGCCGGTGAAGCGGGAGCCGGCGCCTGCTGCCAGAAGAACCCCAAGAGTTGTTCGGCGAGGCAGGTACATAAGTAATAGCCTGCCTTAAATGTTCCGCGCTGCCACAGCCCGTCGTGCACTTGCTGCACTGGCAATCGTGGCTGTCGTGACCCAGCCAGCCGGTGCCTTTGCTGTCGATGGGGCGCCCGGTACGTCGAAGGGTTCTGACCGGCTCCAAATGCCTGGCGAGAAAATGAGACAGCGCAATCCAATGTCGGTGCAGGCAGTGTCGGCATTACATTTCATCCAGCGCACCGAAAACATCAACGACCCGCAATACCTAGTGGCACGCAAAGTTGTGTCTGATGCCATTGCCGCAAAGATGCGCATTGATGCTGTTGCTCTTGATTCTGCGTGGTCTCGTGCCCCTCGTGCACATCAAATCGCTGTGCTTGCTGCCATTACTCAACTTGATGTTCCGTACCTCGAAGGCAAAGAGTATCCATATGTCTTTATGGATTGCTCGGGACTCATGTGGTACGCGTGGCGCACAGCAGGTGTTGATTTGCCACGAGAGTCCGTGTCACAAATGGATCGCCTCATGCGAGTTGATCGTAGAGATGCAATCGTGGGAAGCATTGTTGGTGAGGGAACTCACATACAGATGTACCTTGGTGTCGGTAACGCGATGATTCACGCACCGTTCAACCGCAAGACTGTTCGTCTCAAGATGATGTCGGAAGAACAAGCACAGCGTGTTATCTGGACAAACCCCAGCCTTATCGCTACGTACCGTTTGTAAGTAAGTGGCTTCTGTTGTGACGGTGTCGTCAGGCAGTTAATGAATCGGGCCGTCAGTGGCGCCGAGTGAACGCGCTTCACGTCCGGTGCGCGACGAAATGATTTCGCCCACAATGGAGATTGCAGTTTCTTCGGGTGTGCGTCCACCGAGGTCGAGACCAATCGGGGAATGAACACGGGAGAGTTGTTCTGCCGATGTGATGCCGACATCAGCAAGTCGCTCAAGACGCTTTTCATGAGTCTTGCGACTACCCATGACGCCGATGTAGCCCACTTTGGTGGCAAGTGCGCCTTCAATGGCAGGAACATCAAACTTTGGGTCGTGCGTGAGAATGCACACCGCGTCACGAGGCCCGAGGCGATCGCCGCGTTCTTCGAACATTGGCGTTGGCCATGTCACGCGTACTTCGTCAGCCATAGGAAAGCGGCGACGTGTTGCGAAGATCTCGCGAGCGTCACACACAGTCACGTGGTAGCCAAGAATTTTTGCAACACGTGCGAGTGCGGCGGTGAAGTCCACGGCACCAAAAATCCACATCAATGGCGGTGGAGAAAAGCTTTCGATGAAGACACGAACGGTGTCGGTATCGATGAGATCTTCGGGAGTTGACTGCCCTTCTGGGCCGTAATGGCGAACGATGGTGCGGCCTGCTTCAAGTTCGCCCATCGTGTCGCGAGAAACAACGCGATCGATTTCTGAGTTGCCGAGTGAGCCGCCTGCAACTCCTTGTGGCGTGACAACGAGAAGGGCGCCGACATTTGGTCCTTCGATGATGGTGGCAAGTGCGACAGGAGAATTGTCGCGGACGTGCGAAGAGAAGATTTCGTACGGGCTCATGTCACCACTCAAGAGGCTGAATGAACAAGTGAATGATGCCGCCACATGTGAGGCCGACTGCAAACGCGTCGTCATCGGAATAGCCGAAGGTGACGACACGGCTGGGCTGTTCGCCAGAGAGAATGGCGAGTGCTTCGGTGACGACTGCGCTTTCCACGCATCCACCGCTCACGGAACCAATGACTTCGCCGTCTTCGTTGACGGCCATTGCGGCACCGGCACCGCGCGGGCCAGAGCCCTGAATGTCGACGACGCGAGCAAGAGCGATGCGCTTGCCGGCTGTGCGCCAACGGTCGATGTCATCAAGTAAGTCACGCATGATTAATCACCCTAGTGAGATGTTCGAGGGCATCAAGAGAGTGCCCTTCAACAAAGTTGTCAACAAAGGGGAGTGCCGCAGCCATTCCCCGTGCAAGTGGTGCGTAGCCGGGCGTCACCTTGAGCGGGTTCACCCACACCACTCGAAACGCCACACGCTGCAGTCTCGCCATCTGCTCGGCGAGGACTTCTGGGTCTCCGCGGTCCCAACCATCAGACAAAATCACGACGATGGCACCACGGGCCATGCCACGCACGCCCCACTGATCATTGAAGAGGCGCATTGTCTCGCCGAGACGAGTACCACCGCTCCAGTCGTGCACTTGCTCGCCAGTGGCGCGCAAGGCGCGGTCTGGGTCTTTGCTCGAGAGTTCCCGAGTGACGCGAGTGAGTCGGGTTCCGAGTGTGAAGGCTTCGACACGTTGACGGCCGGCAACACCTGCATGCACGAACCGCACAAGTGCGCGCGCATAGGGCTCCATCGAGCCGCTGACATCGAGGAGAAACACAATGCGGCGTGGCTTTGTGCCGGGTGTTGTCCAGTGGCGGCGCATTGGCTCGCCGGCAGCAGCAAGCGATGCACGTACGGTGCGGCGCATGTCGGGTCGGCGACCACGGAAGCGAGTGGGCAATGTGCGAAGTGACGGGCGTGGAGTTCCTGCAACACGCAGTGTCTCCATGAACTGTTGTGCTTGACGCATCTCGTCATCGCTGTAGTCGGCGAAGTCTTTCTCGCGCAAAGTTTCAACACCAGAGAATCGCACGGTGATGGTGGGCTCGTCTGACGCATCAGCTTCTCCACCGTCAGAGCCTTCTTCTTCCGTGTCAAGTGCAACAGTCACGCTTTGTGTGTCTTCTTCAGGCAGTGCGACGCTTTCACGATGTTCCCAAAAAACTGCGAAGGCTTTGTCGTAAGCAGAAATATCTTCGGGACGTCGCACCAATGTGGAACGACCAGCCCAGTACACAGCGGATCGATCAGTCACGCCGACGAGCGCGAGTGCGTTCATAAAAGTCAGAACAGAGTCAAGCGGTGCTGGGATCTCAAGCGAGCGCAAAACACGCGCGAACCCAACGGCGAGTTGGTCGGCAGATGATTCGACCGTGTGGGACATGATTATCCGTGAAGGAGGCCGCGGTCAAAGGCCTGCTGCACAATTGCGCCAATGCCATGATCGCGAACACGGCTCTGGTCTTCGCGGTACTTCAGCACGGTGCCGAGAGTTTGTTCCACCACAGTTTCATCAATTTGTGTGACACCAAGACGACCAAGTGCAGTAGCCCAGTCGATTGTCTCTGCAACTCCGGGTGGCTTGTACAAACTGATGCCGCGCAGTGCTTCAACAGCACCAGCAACTTGACGAGCGAGAACTTCGCCGGCTTCAGGAACACGCAACTGCACGATGGCAACTTCACGATCGAAAGTGGGGTGTTCGACCCAGTGATACAAACAACGACGCTTGAGTGCATCGTGAACATCGCGAGTGCGGTTCGATGTGAGAATCACGATGGGCGGAGTAGCCGCTTTGAATGTTCCAATTTCAGGAACAGTGACTTGAAAGTCGGAGAGAACTTCGAGAAGGTACGCCTCGAACTCATCGTCGGCGCGGTCGATCTCGTCAATGAGCAACACCGGGCGCTTGCCGTCTGCTTGATCAATCGCGCGAAGAATGGCGCGCTTCAATAAAAAGCGCTCGTCATACAGTTGGCCTTCCAAGGCCTCGGTACCGGAGCGGCTGGCTTCGCCACTTGCTTCAGCGGCACGTAGGTGCAGCAACTGACGTGAGTAGTCCCAGTCGTACACGGCCTGCGATGCATCGATGCCTTCGTAGCACTGCAAACGAATGAGTTCGGCGTCCTGCCAGCGTGCGATTGTTTTGGCTAGTTCGGTCTTGCCAACGCCGGCTTCACCTTCGAGGAACAATGGACGCCCGAGCGACAACGAGAGAAAGACTGCGGTCGCAAGGCCCTCGTCGGCAAGGTATCCATTGGCAGCAAGGGCTTCGGATACGTCGTGCGTGGATGACGGCTGAATAGGCACCCCTAGAGCGTAGGGCGGGAGGCAACGAGCCCACCATCTGAGCCTCACTAGGGTGGCGATATGGACTTGGGATTACAGGGAAGAACCGCTGCCGTTGCCGCAGGAACCGCAGGTTTAGGGCTGGCGACAGCAACAGCACTGGCGGCCGAAGGCGTGCGAGTGGTGGTGTGTGGCCGC
The DNA here is from genome assembly GCA_009702755.1 of Actinomycetota bacterium. GTDB lineage: Bacteria > Actinomycetota > Acidimicrobiia > Acidimicrobiales > Ilumatobacteraceae > UBA2093. The sequence goes on along the minus strand of WLHL01000016.1, from coordinate 15,033 downwards.
GATGAGGCTCGACTGAACAACGCACTACACGTGATTGGACATGGTGTCGAAGGGTTCGTCTGTGATGTGTCCACTGATGCAGGTGGTCGAGAGTTTGCTGAGCGCGCGATTGCAACGTTGGGAAGTGTGGACATCATGGTTGCCAATGGTGGCGGACCACCTCCTGGCGGATTCGCTCACACTGCAGAAGATCAATACCTCGATGCACTGCAGAAGAATCTGTTGTCTGTTGTGGCGATGTGTCAAGTAGCTGTGCCGCCTATGCAACAACGCGGGTGGGGTCGTGTGCTCGCAATTACGTCGGTATCGGTGCGTCAACCGATTGCCAATCTCATCTTGTCCAATACTGCGCGTGCTGGTGTCACTGGGTTCTTGAAGACCTTGGCTCGTGAAGTTGCTGGCGACGGAGTCACGGTGAACAGCATTCAGCCAGGCACGCATGCCACTGATCGCATCACACAGCTATACGGAGACAACCCCGATGCAAAAGCCATGGGTATTCCCACTGGCGTGATTGGTGATGCCGGAGATTTCGGACATATCGCTGCCTTCATGTGCAGTGAATACGCAAAGTTCATGACAGGTGTGCAGTTGCACGTAGACGGTGGCGCATACGCCGGCTTGCAGTAAGTTCGCATCATGCTTCATCACATAGTTCTTTTCACATGGAATGATTCAGTTCCTGCTGGTCATGCACAGTTCGCACAAAATGAATTGTTGGCCTATGCCGCAACATTGAAGGGCGTTGTTTCGTATCACTGTGGTCCTGATGCCGGCCACACACAAGGTGCTGCTGACTTCGCTGTGAGCGCGATCTTTGAAAGCGTTGAAGATTGGCATGCCTATGACACTGCCGATGAACACAATCGCATTCGTCGCGAAGTGTTCGGCCCGTATGTGGGCGAACGCAAAGTCATTCAGTTCAATATCTGAGCGGTCTGCGCACCTCTGCGCTTTTCCCACGCACTCGCAGAGAACCATGCAATTGACGTTGCTGCGAATCCGAGCAAGCAATCAATGACGAAGTGTTCTCCGAAATAGACCAACGCGGCCATCATTGACAGTGGATACACCATGACGGCGACGCGAAGCCAGCGTGGTGCATTACGTGTAAACCACAGTGCGACGAGGAGCGATAGTCCTGCATGAAGCGAGGGCACAGCAGCCACCGCGTTGAGAACCGCTGCTCCGCGATCCAAGGTGCGTGACACGGTTTTGAGGTTGAGTTCCCACCATCCGCGCCCTGTGATGCGTTGGACGATGCCCATTTTCCCTTCTTCAGACACCATCCATGGCGGAGCTGCAGGAAATACGATGAAAGTCGAGACCGCAATCATCAACGTGACAGAGAATCTGCGAACGTAACGAATCCACTCCAGTCGATTACGAACACGCAGTGTTGCCAATGGCACGACAGGGAAGATGAAGTGGCACATGTAGATGATCGCGCCCGCTACGTCGTACCACCGAACGTCAGTGGGAATGTAGAAGCGTTCCTGCATCCAGATCACTGGATCATTTCCAAAGAAGAGAAACCGGTCAATGTCGCGGGGGAGTGTGAAATTGACTCCGATGCCCCACTGATCAGCAGTGCCTCTGCTGTAGTCATACGCCATGTAGATCGCCACAATCACGAACCAGTCGCGAATCATTAATGCGATGTCATCTTTTCCTCGTCCGACTGACGAAACCATGAACGCAGCCAGCATCCACAAGAGAACTGCGATGCGGTCAACAGGGATGCCGTTCACAATGATGCTGGCAAAGAAGACAGCAAAAAATAATGCGAGGAGAACTCGACGAACCACCGTCATGGTGTCCGCCACCCCGATCATGGGAAAGCTTTAGGCGTTGGTGGATTCAAGCGCACGACGCACAAGCACCTTCGAGAGGTGAACTCGATACTCGGCACTGGCGTTGAGGTCTGACTGTGGCTCAGCTTCTGCGGCTGCAAGTTCTGCAGCTTCAGCAATGCTGGCTCCGTTGGCGATTGCTTGCGACACGCTTGTTGCGAGAACAGGTACCGAACCCATGTTCACGAGTGCGACGCCTGCTTCATTGCCACGCTTCCACGCGGCAACACCAACGATGGCCCAGTCTTGAGCACGACGATTGAACTTCTGGAAGCCCCATGTTGCGCCGTTCATTTTCGGAACACGAATCTCGGTGAGCATTTCGTCAGGAGCAAGTGCGGACTCAAGGAAGCCCACGTAGAACTCATTCGCTGGAATCTCGCGAGTGCCGTTCGGACCTTGCGCCACATATGTTGCGCCCATCGCGAGCGTGGTTGCAGGAAGGTCGGATGCGGAGTCGGCGTGAGCAATGGATCCACCGATAGTTCCGCGGTGACGAACCTGTGGGTCACCCACGTGGCTCGCAGCATTTGCCAAGAGTGGAGCATGTTGCAACACGATGGGGGACTTCTCGACATCCATATGGCGTGTCATTGCGCCAATGGCAATGTGATTGCCAGCGTCACGGATGTACGACAAGTCGGTGATGCGAGCAATGTCGATGAGCACTGCTGGTTGTGCGAGACGAAGTTTCATCAGTGGCAACAAGCTGTGGCCACCAGCGAGGAACTTGGCGTCTTCGCCGTATTCGCTCACGAGTGAAATTGCTTCGGCGGCTGATGATGCGCGCTTGTAATCAAAAGGTGCGGGAATCATGAGAGCTCCTTACTTTGCCTGTGCTGCTGCGAGCACTGACTTCACGATGTTGTGGTATCCGGTGCAACGGCACAGGTTGCCTTCGAGGCCAATACGCACTTCTTCTTCCGTTGGGTTTGGATTCTCCTGCAGCAAGCTGATGGAAGCCATGACCATTCCTGGTGTGCAGAATCCGCACTGAAGACCATGGTTCTCCATGAACGCTGTCTGCATTGGGTGCATGACGCCGTTCTTGGCGAGACCTTCGATGGTGGTGACATCACAGCCATCTGCTTGTGCGGCCAGCATGGTGCAGCTCTTCACAGATTCGCCGTCGACATGCAATGAACATGCACCGCAGCTTGATGTGTCGCAACCAATGTTGGTGCCGGTGAGGCCGAGTGTGTCGCGCACGTACTGCACCAGCAGTGTGCGTGGCTCGATCTCGCTCTCGTGCTTTGTTCCGTTGACGGTAATGGTGACCTTCATTGTGGGTTCCTTCTACTTGTGTCGTTCTGTGTGATGAATCGTTAGCGAGCCTGCTGGATAGCAGACCAGACGCGTTCGGCGGTTGTGGGCATATCAATGTGGCGCACACCGAGGTGTGACACTGCATCGATCACGGCGGATTGAAGAGCAGGTGTGGAACCAATGGTTCCAGACTCACCAATTCCTTTTGCGCCAATCAAGTTATTCGGCGTTGGTGTCTCCATGTGAATGACATTCACGCTCGGCATCTCGGCAGCGGAGATAAACGCGTAGTCCGCAAGGTTCGATGTGATGGGGTTGCCATCATCGTCGTAGCGCACTTCTTCAAGCAACGCCTGAGCTGCACCTTGTGCAACGCCGCCGTGAATCTGTCCTTCAAGAAGCATGGGGTTCAAGACAGTGCCCGCATCGTCACATGCGTAGTGCGCAATGTGAGTCACTTTGCCTGTCTCGGTATCTACTTCAACGATGCCTACGTGAGCACCGAAGGGGAATGTTGGTCCGACAACACCAATGATGTCGGAGTGCACAAGACCGCCGGTTGACTTCTCTGCCAACGCAAGGTCTGCCCACGTCTTTGAAACAGCAGGTGTTCCCGCAACGTGGAAGATGCCTTTGTCTTTGTCGAGAACAATGTCGGCTTCGTTCGCTTCAAGAAGACGAGCTGCAACGCTCTTTGCCTTTTCGGCAAGTGTTCCTGCAACGGAGTACACAGCGTTGCCGCCTTGCTGCAGCGAGCGTGATCCCATGGTTCCGGTACCAACAGGAACAAGGTCGGTGTCGCCCCAGACAAGTTCAATCTTGTCCATCGGGATACCTGTTTGTTCGCTCGCAAGCATTGACCACGATGTGTCGTGACCTTGGCCATGCGGTGATGTGCCGGTGTAGATACGAGCACTGCCATCGTCGAGAACTTCGACCTTTGCAGATTCGCCTGTGCCAACTCCACCAGTGATCTCGACATACACACTCACGCCGATGCCCAACTGCTTGGGGTCATTGTTTGCGCGACGCTCGGCCTGCTTCTTACGCCATCCGGCGTAATCGGACGCTTCGAGAGTGCGATTGAGTGACTCTTCATAGTCGCCCACGTCGTACGTGCCACCGATTGCAGTGGTGTGTGGTTCCATGAACTTTGGAATCAGGTTGACACGGCGAACTTCTGCAGCATCCATTCCGATTTCTGCAGCGAACATGTCCATCGCGCGCTCGATAGCGGCAGTTGCTTCGGGGCGACCTGCACCGCGATACGCAACTGTTGGTGTTGTATTGGTGACAACCGACGTTGTGCGGCATTCGATATTCGGAATGGCGTACACACCAGAAGACATCGGGCGTGTCATGAATGGCGCGAGGATGGTGCCCATGTCAACCCATGCTCCAGAGTCTTGAATTGCATGCATTTGGTAATGCGAAACTTTTCCGTTGCGAGAACCACCAATGGTGATGAACTGCAACTGCGCACGTCCGTGGCCAAGTCCCACCATTGACTCGCTACGTGTTTCACGCCATCGCACAGGACGGCCCACGCGCTTGGCAACAACGCCGAGAAGAAGGTCTTCGGGGTAGGTGCCAATCTTTGCGCCGAACCCACCACCAACATCGGGTGTCTTGACTCGTACCTGAGAAACATCAACACCGTTTGCTGCTGCAATCGGTGCAGGTGCGCCTTGTGCGTGTTGTGTGGAGAGCCATTGTGTGAGGCGACCATCGGGTCCCCATGCGGCAGCAGCACCGCGTACTTCAAGTGGGCATGGAGCAACGCGCTGATTGATGTAGCGACCAGTGACGACAACTTCGCACCCTGCGAAGAATGCTTCGCCAGAGTTTTCGGGAATACCTAAGGCAGTGGTGTCGAAGACGACATTGCTTCCGCATGCTTCGTAGAGGTGCAGTGAGCTCGCCATTGCCTTTTCAACATCAACGAGTGCTTCAAGAACGTCGTAATCAACGATGATTGCTTCAGAGGCATCCTCGCCCTGCTCACGTGTTTCGCTCACGATGATGGCGAGTGGCTCACCGACGTATCGCACTTTGTCTGTTGCAAGAAGTGTGCGTGTTGCCGCGGGGTTGAACGCTGATGGAACTGGCTGCAAACCAAGATCCGCACCAGTGAAGACTGCGATGACGCCAGGCATTGCTGCAGCTTCCGACGTGTCGATGGAAAGAATGTGACCATGCGCGACACTGCTACGCGCATAGGTGACGTGTACCGCGTTGTGCAACAACGGCTCGTCAAGAAGGTCGTCGACGTACACGCCGCCCGTGGTGAGAAACTTTGGATCTTCTTTACGAAGGACCCGGTTACCAAGAATGCTTCCGCCCATCAGATTCCCCCTGGCCTATGGCCGTTGATGTACTGAAGACACTACTCAGGGCAGCGCCACAGGGGAAAGGGGAGGTGTCGAGCGGTTAGGGCGCCAGCGGCGAGAGAGCGTTGCCTGATGCTTGGGCAACTTCTGCGCGGACCCGAACAATGTCAGAGACCATTGTGTAGGGCCAGGTGTCAGGCATATCTGTGGGCAATGCGGGCATCTGTGTCAGAGCAAGGCGCTGTTCGCCAGGCAAGACGTACCCCAACAAGGATCGGGCAGCATTGCGAATGCCTTCCGGGGTGGACAATTCGCTGACTTCAATCTGTAACTGCTCATTCACGTCGGCTAAAGCCTCAAATTCGGCTGTTTTTGCGTCAAGTGCTTTGCTCTGAGCGCGAAAGTCACGAACAGGAATCACAACGAAGGAAAGAATGGCAGCGACTGTGAAGGTTGCTCCGAGGGCACGAATGGCCCAAATGGCTGCCACATGCTTGAACTTGGCGTCTTCTGGCGTTGGTCGAACAACAGAACGAGTGAGGTCTCTCGTGCGCTCCTTGGCGCGAGTCACTGTTGTCTTGGAACGAGGAGCCACGTCTCCATTGTGCCGTGTGAGTGAGGTGCCAATGTGGCACCCGAACACAAGTTCGTATTTAGCGCAGTGGTGCGAGAGCGGAATGTCCGCGGAAACGTGCGGAGTCTCCGAGCAATTCTTCAATGCGAAGAAGTTGGTTGTACTTCGCAACACGGTCGCTACGTGCAGGTGCACCTGTCTTGATCTGGCCGCAGTTGGTTGCCACTGCGAGGTCAGCAATGGTTGCGTCTTCAGTTTCTCCGCTGCGATGGCTCATCACGCTGGTGTACGAATGGCGTGTTGCCATCTCGACAGTGTCAAGAGTTTCGCTGAGTGTGCCGATCTGGTTCACCTTGACGAGAACACTGTTGGCAACCTTGCGGTCAATACCCATGCGAAGTCGACGTGCATTCGTGACAAAGAGGTCATCGCCCACAAGCTGGATACGTCCACCCAATGCTTGGGTGAGTTGCGCCCAGCCGTCCCAGTCATCTTCGGCCATGCCGTCTTCGATGCTGACGATGGGGTAGCGATCAACAAGTGATGTCCACCAGTCGACCATCTGACCACCAGAGAGCACTTTGCCTTCGCCGGCGAGGTGATACGCACCATCGCGGTACAACTCGCTCATTGCGGGGTCGAGCGCAATTGCAATGTCCTTGCCCGGTGCATAGCCAGCCTTCTCGATTGCTTCCACCAAAACGATGACTGCTTCTTCGTTGCTTGCAAGGTTGGGAGCGAATCCACCCTCGTCGCCAACGGCAGTTGAGAGACCACGATCGTGCAGCACTTTTTTCAAGGTGTGGTACGTCTCAACACCCCAACGCAATGCTTCGCGGAAGCTTGGGGCTCCGACGGGCATGATCATGAACTCCTGAAGGTCCACGTTGTTGTCGGCGTGCGCGCCACCGTTGATGACGTTCATCATCGGCACTGGCAATACATGTGCGTGAGGGCCACCCACGGCGCGGAAGAGCGGAAGTTCAAGTTCGTTGGCTGCCGCATGTGCAACAGCAAGGCTTGCACCCAACATTGCATTGGCGCCGAGCTTTGACTTGTTCTCTGTTCCGTCGAGGTCAATAAGTGCTGCGTCGAAAGCGCGTTGGTCGGTGGCGTCCATGCCGGTGACGGCTGCTGCGATGTGAGAGTTCACATTCTCAACGGCGCGAGTCACGCCCTTGCCGAGGTAGCGAGAACCACCATCGCGAAGTTCCACTGCTTCGTGTTCACCTGTTGATGCACCAGAAGGAACGATGGCGCGACCTGTTGCACCACTGTCGAGAACGACCTCAACTTCCACCGTGGGGTTTCCACGAGAGTCCAAGACTTCGCGACCAATGACTTCAACGATTTCGCTCATTCGCTAAACGCTAGTGAGTTGGATACGCCTTAACCACTTCCCAGAGTTCATCCAGTTGCTCCAGGGTCATGTCCTTCATCACACGACCCTGTTCTGAGGCGAGTTTTTCTACTGATTCGACCCGGGAACGGAACTTGTTCACGGCAATTCGTAGGGCACTTTCAGGGTCGATATCAAGATGACGGGCAACGTTCACGACAGCGAACAAGAGGTCTCCGACCTCGGCCATGGTGGCGTCAGGGTCGCCGGTGGTGAGGGCTTGGCGTACTTCGCCCGCCTCTTCACTGATCTTGGCCAAAGGTCCATGCACATCAGGCCAGTCGAATCCGACTTTTGCTGCACGGCTCTGCATCTTGCTCGCTAGTTGCAGCGATGGTGCTCCGAGAACGACGCCATCAAAAATGCCTGTTCGTTCTGGCTTCTCTGCGCGCTTGATTGCTTCCCAGTTTGATTCCACTTCGGTCGAAGAACTCACTTCAACATCGCCAAAGACATGAGGGTGTCGCGACACCAATTTGTCGTGCACGGATCGCGCAACATCTGCCATGGTGAATCGGCCTTGTTCTTCAGCGATTGCTGCGTGGAACTCGACTTGATATAACAAATCGCCCAGTTCTTCGATGAGATCATCATCGGTGCTCGGATTATCCGGATTGAGTTTCTCAATGGCGTCGACGACTTCGTACGTCTCTTCAATGAGGTAACGCACAAGAGAGTGATGGGTCTGTTCCATATCCCACGGGCACTGATCACGCAGCGTGCGCGCTAACTGATGGAAGCGCACCATCTCGGCAGCGACAGGAGTGCCAAGCGAAGGGACATATAGCGACGTGAGATGGTCAGCATCAAGGATGCGATCCATCTCCGACCATGTGGTGTGCTCGATGCGTTGATCAGGCAGGCCGACATGATGCAGCAATACGACAGGTGTTGTTGGATCGGGGTCGTCAATGCTGAGTTTGATGTCGGAGAGTACCCAATTGGCGTGAGTATGAGCGACCAGCATCGACCCCGTTACACCAGCAGCAGCTTCAGCAAACTCGTGACCGTCAATCAGCGTGATTCCTGTTTCGACAGGATCAAGGTTCAGAACTCGCCACACGTCGTCAAGAAATGACACTGCCGAATGCAGTTCAATCTCGACATCAGTCTGGCGACGCAAATGCGCCACTGTTCGCTCAAGGACAAGAGGTGATCCAGGAACTGCGTAGAGAACTTCTCCATGCTGTTGCGCAGAAGCGATGAGCTCTGAAGCGATTGTTGCGTACACATCTTCAAATGAAGAGGCTCCGTCGTAAATGTGGTCAAACGTTGCCGCATCAGGAACTAGATGCGCAGAGGGATGTTGCGCTGTTCTGAGATAACGATGTGAGATGCGTTGAATGACGGCCAGTGTTGCGACCGTAATCAGAGATTCGTCTCCGGGGCCGAGGCCAACGACGACGATTCGCGCCATTAGGCAATCTTTGCAGTAGCGGAAACCCAGGTGCCGTATGCAGAGTTCAGAGTGATATCTGACGTTGCCATGAAACCTGCGAGCAATGCTGCGCCAGGGTTTTCTTTGAGAACAGAAGCCACTGAATCTTTCACTTCGTCATAAGGGTGACTCAAAATGATGTGCCATCCGAAAGAACTCTTGGTGGGACCTGTTGGCACGCCGGGCTTGGCAGCAACTGCGCCAACCATGAAGTCTCCGTCGAAACTTTGCTGCAACGACTCAAGGGAGTTGCATGCTTCTTCGCCATTGGCCAAGGAACCACCGGAAGTCTTTGCTGCTGGTTCAATCGAAACCTTCTTTGCAACATCAGCAAACTTTGCTCCGTCAGCGATCTGCTTGAGTGCGGTGTCGGCCTCTGCTTTTGTCTTCACGAGAATGTGGCTGAGGCACAACACGCCAGCGGATGCTGGTGCCTTGTTGTAGAGCTTTTCGAGGTCACCTGCCGAAGGCGCCTTCATCTCTGACGTTGTGAGTGATGCGAGGTTGAGGTTGACCAAAAGATCCTGAAGTGGCTTTGGGTAGCTAGCAAAGTTCTCGTCGGCAACTGCTTGCTCCTCAACCTTTGAGCGATTTGCAGCGGACTCTTCAAGGTTGTTCTTCTTGGCGAACTGAAGATACGACTGATACTTCACCATGACTTGGAGCGTTGAGTCCATGTCAGCCTTGGGAATCGTGCCGTTTTCCTTTGTGATTTGTCCGAGATCAACCAGTACGTCAATGAGTTCATTGAGGTCATCTTTGGAGTATCCCTCACCGTTGATGGTGAATGCATCGGAAGGAGATGTCACGACAGAGGAGGATCCACATGCGGTCAGACCCAGGATGCTGACGGCGAGGAGGGGGAGAATTCGGCGAGTGAGGGATGTCTTGGTCACCCTTAGACCTTAGTGGTCGGCGGGCTCGAAGAGCTCGTGCAGCAGCTCTGTAATGACTGTTGTGGGATGTGCACCCCGCTTGATGGGCACAGTAAGAAGGCCTGATTGCTCTTTAAATGTGGCTCCGGGAGCAAGACGCCGCAGTGCCATTGTTTGGCTGGCGCGTAATTGAACAGGGCTAATGCGTGCCTCATTGCCATTCGTCACAATCTCGGTGATGCCAATACGAATGCACTCCACACGAAGCGCGCCCACTGCAATGAGGGATTGTGCCGGTGTGGGCAATGGACCGAAACGATCGCGCCATTCATTTTCAATATCGGAAAGCTCTTGTTCGGTGCGCACGGTCGCAAGACGACGGTATGCCTCGAGACGCAAGTCTTCACTCGGAACATAATCATCAGGAAGATGAGCATCCACAGAGATGTCGACTTTGATCTCGGTGACTTCTTCTGTGCGCTCACCCTTCATCTCGGAAACAGCTTCGGTGACCATCTGGCAGTACAAGTCGTACCCAACAGCAGCGATGTGACCGCTTTGTGCCTCTCCCAAAAGATTTCCTGCACCACGAATTTCAAGATCTCGCATCGCAATCTTGAAACCGCTTCCGAGTTCTGTTGTTTCACCAATCGTACGGAGGCGTTCGTACGCATCTTCCGACAGCACTTTGTCGCGTGGATGAAAGAGATACGCGTATGCGCGTTGGCCGCTGCGACCAACACGTCCGCGTAGTTGATGCATCTGGCCAAGACCCAAAAGGTCGGCACGTTCCACAACGAGAGTGTTCACAGTCGGCATGTCAATACCGCTCTCAATGATGGTGGTACAGACGAGAACGTCGTATTGGCCTTCCCAGAAGTCGAGCACAATCTGTTCGAGTTGTGTTTCGTCCATCTGGCCATGTGCGACTGCAACACGAGCTTCCGGAACCCACTCGCGCAATTCAGCAGCACGTTCTTCAATTGACTGCACGCGGTTGTGTACCCAGAACACTTGGCCTTCGCGAAGGAGCTCACGACGAATCGCCTCAATGGCAACTTGTTCACTTTGTTCGCCGACATACGTGAGAATCGGTTGACGCTCTGCCGGTGGTGTCTGCAGAAGTGAGAGGTCACGAATTCCGACCAGGCTCATCTCGAGTGTGCGTGGAATCGGAGTTGCCGACATTGACAGAACGTCGACGTTTTCTTTCATGCGCTTCATCGCTTCTTTGTGCTGCACACCGAATCGTTGTTCTTCGTCCACTACGAGTAGTCCGAGGTTCTTGAACTCGACACTTTCTTGCAAGAGTCGATGAGTTCCGATCACGCAGTCAATCTCGCCGGACTTCAGGCCCGCAATGACTTTCTTTGCTTCCTTGGTGGTGAGGAAGCGTGACAGAACTTCGACCTTGATGGGGTAGCCAGCAAAGCGCTCAGAGAATGTGTTGCCGTGTTGAGTCGCGAGCAAAGTTGTGGGCACAAGGACGGCTACTTGCATGCCATCTTGAATGGCTTTGAAAGCAGCACGGACAGCGACTTCTGTTTTGCCAAAGCCCACATCGCCACATACCAGGCGATCCATCGGGACATCGCGTTCCATGTCTTCCTTGATGGAAGCAATTGCCGTGAGTTGGTCGGGAGTTTCTACAAACGGGAATGCAGATTCCATCTCGTCTTGCCAAGGAGTATCCGGTGGAAACGCATGACCCTTTGCGCTCACGCGACGCTGATACAGCAACACCAGTTCTTGCGCAACTTCGCGAACAGCAGAGCGCACTCGTGACTTTGCGCGTGCAAAATCACTGCCACCCATGCGATGCAATGTTGGTGCTTCGCCGCCGACGTACTGACGAATCACGCCAATTTGTTCGGTGGGGACATACAACTTGTCGCCACCCTTGTACGCAATAAGCAAATAGTCACGTTCGACGCCACCGATGGTGCGCTTCACCATGCCTTCGTATTTACCCACACCGTGATGTGCATGCACGACATAGCCGCCGGGTTGCAGGTCTTCGAACACTGTTGAGGATGAACGACCACGCGATGGCTTAGATCGACGTGTGCGACGCCGGCCACTGAGGTCAGACTCGGTGATGATGGCGACCTTGGTGTTCGGAAGCGAAACACCGTGTGATTGTGGTGCACAAGTGACCCACGCTCCAGGGCGTGCCAGCATGTCGGCATCGTCGGTGGCGGTGAAGTCAACGCCATGTGAGCGCATCAGTTCGCCAAGGCGCGCAACAGACTCTGGTGTTTCTGCCGCAACGATGATGCGCCATTTCTCCGACAGCATCTCGTTGATGCGGCGCACAACTGAGGTGGGGTCGTGAACAATGGTTCCCCAGGTGGAAGCGGGCACTGCAGGGCCATCAACACTTTCGGCACTCGGAACTAACGCGATAGTGGGAATGCGATGGTCGCCGGACAGCAAACGATCTGTGTTGACATGCAGTCGCGGGAACGCGACATTCGCATCGCGTGCCCATGAAGTGGCGAGTGCACGTGCGAGGTCGTCTTCTTCTGCGAGTAGATCATTGGCACGGTCACTCATGCGCCGCGGCTCAATCATGATGATGAGTGCATCATCTCCAATGTGGTCGGTGAGAAGTTCGTCGTGCTCAGTCAGCCATGGCAACCAACTTTCCATACCGTCGAAGATCTGTCCTTCAGAGAGTCGTTCCCACTGCTCACGACCCCATGGCTCTGACGCCACCAAGGTTGCTGCCTTTTCCTTCACGCCGTCGACATAGAGAAGTTCGCGCGCAGGAAAAATCAAGGTGGTGGCTAAGTCGTCTGTGCTGCGCTGATCTGAAATTGTGAAACGAGTCAGTCGATCAATCTCGTCGCCCCACATGTCAACACGAACAGGCTCTGTATCTGTCGCGGGGAAGATGTCGACGATGGCGCCGCGCCGTGCAAATTCACCGCGATGTTCCACGATTGTTTCGCGGCGATACCCGAACTGCACCAACTGCTCACAGAGCGCATCGATGTGCACCGTTGTTCCGACAGAGATGCGGATTGGATCAGTTGTTGTGGTGCCCGGTGCAAGTTTCTGTAGAAGCGCACGAGTGCCCGCGACAATCACAGTGGGGCATTCTTCTTCGTTGCGCAAACGCCACATGGTGCGCATACGTGCACCCATCGTGTGCACGGCTGGACTCACACGTTCAAACGGCAATGTTTCCCACGCAGGGAAAAGGTCAACGGATGATTCACCAAGAAACGCTGCAAGGTCGTCGGCAACTTCTTGCGCCATGGTGCCAGTGGGTGTTGCCACGATGATGGGTCGACGACCATTGGCACTTGTGATTCCTGCGAGTACTGCCGCGCGGGCTGCTTCAGGAACAGCAATCACTGCATTGCGTGAGCCGGCGACTGCTTCAATGCCTGGTTCTTGCGAGATGATGGCAGCGAGTGATTCAAAAGGAGCAATGCGCTCGGCGTCTGTGCTCACCGTGCGTTGTACTCTCGCATCGCGGCGTCAAGGCCCTCTTTCATGATGCGCTCCACCGCATCGCATGCGGTCTCTACTGCGACATCAAGAATCTTGCGCTCAGCTGCGGGAATGGATGACAGAACGTGATCAGCGCCTTGTTCTTTAGTCGAAGGCTTGCCAACTCCGATGCGCACGCGCATGTAGTCATTTGTTCCCATGTGTTGAGAAATGGATTTAAGACCGTTGTGTCCGGCGAGTCCGCCGCCCATCTTTAGTTTCACTGCGCCGGGTTCAAGATCGAGTTCGTCATGAATCACGATGATGTTGGCAGCAGGAATTTTGTAACGACGAGCGATAGGACCAACTGCTTCACCGGAATCATTCATCCACGTTGTTGGCACTGCGAGAACAACGGCGTGATCACCGATACGAGTTTCGGCAACTTGCGCGCGATCGCGTCCGACTTTGAGAGAAACACTGAGACGTTGTGCGAGAAACTCAATGGCGTCGGTGCCCACGTTGTGTCGAGTGCGGGCGTACTTCTTGCCAGGATTGCCAAGACCGACAATCAATGTGCGTTGCATGTCGCCCGAACGAGGTTCAGAGCGACGCAACATGGCTAATCAGATGAGATAACGACCCGTGGGCCGTGTCATCAGGCGGTTGCTTCGGGAGCAGCGTCTGTTGCAGCTGCAGCCTGAGCAGCTTCGGTTGCTGCACGAGAGATAAGAACTGTTGCCACTGGCATGTCTGGGTCGCCGGTAGCGACAACACCAGCAGGAAGCTTGACGTCAGCCAAACGGATCACGCTGTCGGTACGCATCTCGGTGATGTCGATGGAAATTTCGTTTGGCACGTTTGCAGGAGTGGTGCGAACTTCGATGGTGTCGACTGCTGGGTCAACGAGACCGCCAGCAGAAACAACTGCTTTGGCTGTTCCGGTGAGAACCACTGGCACCTGCATCGTGATTTCCTCTGTGAGGTCGATCTGGATGAAGTCGATGTGGGCAACGTTGCGGCGCACGGGGTGGCGCTGCAGTTCCTTGATGACCGCGCTGTAGTTCTTGCCGTCCACGTTGAGGGTGAGAATTGTGTTCTGACCTGCAGGACCTGAGATTGCGACACGAAGGTCACGGCGCACCACGGTGAGGGAGATTGGGTCCATGCCATGTCCGTAGAGGACTGCTGGAATGCGATCGGCGGCGCGGAGACGACGGGAAGCTGCGCTACCTGTTTCGCGGCCTACTTCGGCGGAGAGAGTTGCTGTATTCGACACGGCTAGGGAGTCTATGCCCGCAAGCCCCAACTGCCACACGGAACCCTAAATGACATCGAGAATGGGGGATTGACCCCCTTCGACGGCTGTTAGGACTGGTTTTCGCCGTTGAAGAGTTCGGAGACACTGGTTTCGTCGAAGACGGCTGCCAAGGCATCGGCGATGATTTTGGCCACGGACAGAACCTCGACCTTGTCAAACATCTTCTCGGAGGCAAGCGGCAAGGTGTTGGTGAGAACAACCCGGGTGATGGGGGATTTCGACAGGCGTTCGACGGCGGGGTCGGACAACACGCCATGTGTTGCCATTGCCCAGACTTCCTTTGCGCCACGGTCGAGCAACAGTTCGGCTGCGGAGCAGATGGTGCCGCCGGTGTCGATCATGTCGTCGGTGAGGATGCACAAACGACCATCGATGTCACCAATGACTTCTTTCGCGATCGCAACATTCTGCGTGCCCTTGGGGCGACGCTTGTTGATGAATGCAACGTCAGCATTCTTGTCGGACAAGTGCTGAGCGAATCGTTCTGCAACTTTCACGCGGCCAGCATCGGGCGACACGATGACGAGATCTTGTTC
>WLHL01000015.1 GCA_009702755.1 Actinomycetota bacterium | reverse complement strand
TCGGTGCAAATACTTCGTCAGAGTTGCGGTCGGACAACACAATGATGCGTGCACCATTCGTGATTGCCGCACTGACATCTGCGCGTAGTTTGTCGAGAGCGGTGCGAAGACCAGCACCACCATCAGCCACGCGATACAAACCACTAATGACGACAGCTGCAAGCTGTGGCTGTGTTGCATCGTCATTGATGTGAATGATCTTGGCGAGATCATCATTGTCAATGATTGGGAATGGCAATGACAATTGACGACAGCTGTTGGGACCAGGCGACAAGAGGTTCGCCTCGGGGCCAACGCTTGTTCCCACTGCAGTCACGACTTCTTCACGAATCGCATCAAGTGGTGGGTTGGTGACCTGAGCAAATAACTGCTGGAAGTAGTCGAACAACAAACGTGAACGTGCCGACAACACAGCAATAGGCGTGTCGGTACCCATGGAACCGAGTGGCTCCATGGCGTTCTTGGCGGTGGGCGCAAGGATGATCTTGAGTTCTTCTTCGGTGTAACCGAACATTTGTTGCCGGCGAGCGACGCTGTCACGACTGTGAACGATGTGTTCACGTGCAGGCAACTCATCAAGATGAGTCACGCCTTGCTCAAGCCATTGTTCGTACGGATGCTCGGATGCAAGCTCCATCTTTACTTCGTCGTCATCGATAAGGCGACCCTGGGCTGTGTCAATCAGGAACATACGACCGGGCTGCAAACGACCCTTGCGGATGATCCGTGATTGATCAATGTTCAACACACCTGCTTCAGACGCAAGGACAACGAGGTCGTCCTTGGTGATCCAGTAACGGCCGGGACGAAGCCCATTGCGGTCAAGTACCGCGCCAATCAGTGTTCCGTCGGTAAAGCACACGTCAGCGGGGCCATCCCATGGCTCCATCAACGAAGAATGGAATTGGTAGAACGCACGCTTCTTTGCATCCATGCGGTCGTTGTTTTCCCATGCTTCAGGAATCATCATGAGCAATGCATGCGGAAGCGAACGGCCGGCGAGGTGCAACAGTTCCAACACTTCGTCGAAACTTGCAGAGTCCGACATGCCGGGTGTGCAAATGGGGAACGCGCGCTCAAGACCAGGAATCAAATTGCTGGCAAGCAATGCTTCACGCGTTCGCATCCAGTTGCGGTTGCCCTGCACCGTGTTGATTTCACCGTTGTGCGCAATAAAGCGGTACGGGTGAGCCAGTGGCCACGATGGAAAAGTGTTCGTTGAGAAACGACTGTGCACCATTGCAATCGCTGATTCCATGCGCTCATCAGAGAGATCAGGAAAGAACTGCTCGAGTTCTGGTGTGGTGAGCATGCCCTTGTACACAATGGTGCGGGCAGACAACGATGAGAAATATGTTCGCATCGTGCCGGTGAGTTCATGCTCGATGCGCTTGCGTGCAACGAAGATCTTGCGGTCGAGATCGATATCGGCAGCACCTGCGGGGTCATCAAGGAAGAACTGACGCACGGTGGGCATCACGGCACGAGCCGATGCGCCAAGACAATCAGGGTTCACAGGAACATCGCGCCATCCGAGCGGACGAAGCCCTTCTTCGGTCACGATCTTTTCAACAGTTGCAACTGCAGTCGCAACATCTGCAGCTGCCTGCGGAAGGAACGCAATACCCACTGCATACGAACCTGCAGCAGGAAGTTCGAAGCCAGTAACTGCGCGCAAGAATGCATCAGGAATCTGAATGAGAATGCCAGCGCCGTCACCAGTGTCTGGCTCTGCACCTGTTGCACCGCGGTGCTCCATGTTTGTGAGAGCTGTGAGACCAAGCGTCACGATCTCACGGCTGCGAACACCCTTGATGTTGGCAACGAAGGACACACCACATGCGTCGTGTTCAAACCGAGGGTCGTAGAGACCGTGGGCAGCGGGGAGATCTGGGTTCATGAGCGTCGAGTCCTTCAGGAACCGTGCATGGCACGGCGGAGAATGAGATTGTTCTCCCGGGGCGACGCTGACCCGAGCAAAGCAAGGCTACCCATGCCCACCCTGGCTTACAAAGGAATTAAAGAGGTGTGACCTCTGTTCAGTCCCTACTTGGGGTCGATGTAGGCCGGTGCCCGCTTCTCGAAGTCGCTCATCACGGCTTCGCGCTGGTTGTGGCCACCAACGAGGCTGCCAATAATGCGGCGCTCGGCGGCGAACTGGGCAGCAGCGAAGTCCATGGTCAAACGGTTCAAGAGTTCCTTGGCTCCGCGCACGGCATCGGGGCTGCGCTTGCAGATTTCCTCTGCATAGGCAAAAGCATCCTCACGAGGAGTCTCCGACAACCGGGTCACGATGCCAATCTCGGCAGCCTCGCGGCCATCAAAGATGCGGGCAGACAACACGATGTCTTTCATGATGTCGGGGCGAACAAGACCCTGCATGAGCACAGTTCCGGCCATGTCGGGCACGAGACCCCAATAGGTCTCACGCACGGAGAACTTGGTGTCGGGGTGAGCAATACGAATATCGGCACCGAGAGCGATCTGGCATCCGCCCCCCAATGCATGACCATGAACAGCTGCGATCACGGGCACGGGGACTTCTTGCCATACCCATGCAGATTGCTGACCAAGATGAGTGATGCGGTCCCCCGACATGTCGGATGCTGACGGCTGGCGCTCTCCCCCCGAGTTGTTACCACCGCCGGCCATTGCCCCCATGGAGGCAAGGTCGAGACCCGCACAGAACGAGGCGCCCTCACCAGAGACCACAACAGCACGAATCTTCTTGTTCGTCTTCAGCGACTCACCCGCATCAACGATGGCTTGGAATTGCTCACCGTCAAGGGCGTTGCGCTTGTCAGCACGGTTGAAACGAACGTCGGCAATGCCGTCGGAAATGGAGATAGTGACTCTGTCGCTCATCTCGTCATCTTGCCACGCCCCCAAGTGACTATGGGAAGCGGACCCGTGGCAGACTGCCTTTATGCATTTGAACCTTTCAGCAGACGAAGTCCTTAAGACAACCCGCAGCGTGCGCAAGCGCCTCGATTTCGACAAGCCAGTCGAGCGCGAGATAGTCGAGGAGTGCCTCGAAATCGCATTGCAGGCCCCAACAGGCTCGAACAGCCAGGGCTGGCACTGGATCATCATTGAAGATGCCGCAAAGAAGAAGGCACTCGCCGACATCTACCGCAAGAACTGGGCTCTGTACGCAAACATGCCTGGCCGCGAATACGGCAGTGGCGATACACGTGGCGAGCGCATGGGTCTTGTTCGTGACTCCGCTGGCTACCTTGCCGACAACTTCGAGAAGGCACCACTCTTGATGATTCCGTGCATCGACGGTCGCCTCGACAACTTGCCATCATTCGCCACTGCCGGCGCATGGGGCTCATTGCTTCCCGCAGTGTGGAGCTTCATGCTCGCATTGCGTGAGCGTGCCATGGGATCCGCATGGACCACTATCCACCTCATGAACGACGGCGAAAAGGAAGCAGCTGAGTTGCTTGGCATTCCATACGAGAAGGTCACACAAGGCGGACTCTTCCCTATCGCATACACAATCGGCACCGACTTCAAGCCCGCAAAGCGCGAGCCACTCAGCAAGGTTCTTCACTGGGACAAGTGGTAGTCCGATGACTTCCCCCGTCACATATGCGTTGACCGACGGCATTGCTGTCATCACGATGGATGATGGCAAAGCCAATGCAGTGTCACTCACATTGCAAGCAGGCATCAACGAAGCACTTGATCAAGCAGAGAAAGACGGCGTACCTGCCATCCTGACCGGACGTCCCGGCATCTTGTCTGCTGGTTTTGATCTCAAGACACTTGCTGCCAGTGGCCAACCAGCAGTTGACATGCTGAACGGCGGACTTGAGTTAGCGATTCGTTTGCTGACGTTTCCCACACCCGTGATTGCGGCGTGCTCAGGACACGCAATCGCCATGGGCGTTTTCTTGTTGGAAAGTTGCGACTACCGCATTGGCATCAAGGGCAACTACCGCTATTCAGCAAACGAAGTGGCAATTGGTATGACGATGCCGTTTTCGACGATTGAAATTCTTCGCCATCGCGTCACTCCTGCTGCACTCAGCCGTTCAGTGTTGCTCGCTGAAGCATTCACGCCTGAAAATGCAGTGGAGACAGGGTTCCTCGATCTTGTCGTTGACGAAGCTGTCCTCATGGAAACTGCAATGAACACTGCGAAGTCATTCCTTGCGTTGAATATGGATGCACACAATCACAGCAAGAAGCGTTTGCGTGCTGAACTCATTACCGCAATGCGTGATGGCTTAGCGAAGGACTACGCCGGCTGGTCGAAGCAGTTCCTCGCGTAATTATCTACGACTAATCAACGAGTCGTAGGCCGCTTGGTGCGATCGACTGATCGACAAACGGCAAGTCGACAACAAACTCTGTGCGGTGTGCAGGGAATACGTGACGCGAAAACAGCACGGTCTTCCCCGCAGTACTTGTCGTTGTGCGCAAACACCGCAACACTGGCGAGCCCACCGGAACCTTCAACAGTTCTGCTTCTTCCGTTGTCGCAGCATCTGCACCAATGGTTTGTGTTGCACCAGATAACGGCACATCGAGCAATTCATAGAACGGCGAACGCTCAACATCGGCACGCGACAAGTTCTGACCCAATTCTGCCGAGCACCACACGGTGACAATCGCAAAAGGCTGACCATCGGCCAAGTTCACACGACGCACCCGCAACACCTGCGATGTTCCTAAAGAAGTAGCAACATCCTTTGGTGCTTTCTCGAAAGCGAACTCCAAGACACGGCGCTCGGGTGCAGCACCCGAATCACGCATCTGCTCTTCAATGGTGGACAACCGCGCCAGTGGCTGACGAACTGTCTCCCCCGCCACAAACCAGCCAAACCCTTGACGGGAATCAACAAGCCCGTCTTCACGCAACAGTTCAAGGGCCTTGCGCACCGTCACTCGGCTCACATCAAATTCGGCAGAAAGGTCGGACTCACTCGGCATCAAACGCCCGGCCGCATAGGTACCGCTGAGAATGCGGCCCCTCAGCTCTTCGGCAATTTGGTGATAGCGGATAGTTCTCACTTGTATTAGAGTTGTATACACAGAGAGAAAAAGCAAGCCCCATCTCACTTGCACGACGAAAGGTTGCCCCCATGGCTGTTTCCGCCGGAACCCCCATCGAACTAGTCGAAGGTGTCTACTCCAAGCTTTCCGCAAATGCCGCGCTTGGACGTGAGCGTCTTGGACGCCCGTTGTCCTTGGCAGAGAAGATCCTCATCAACCACCTCGTCGACCCGAAGACACAAGAGATGGAACGTGGCCGCAGTTACGCCGACTTCAACCCTGACCGTGTCGCCATGCAAGACGCCACCGCGCAGATGGCGTTGTTGCAGTTCATGACCGCTGGTCTTCCCACCACTGCTGTTCCCTCAACAGTGCATTGTGACCACCTCATCTTGGCCAAGGTCGGCGCAAAGCTCGACCTCAAAGACGCAAACGATGTCAACCGTGAGGTGTACGACTTCCTCCGCAGCGTGAGCGCAAAGTTTGGCGTTGGCTTCTGGGGCCCAGGCAGCGGAATCATTCACCAAGTTGTGCTCGAGAACTACGCATTCCCTGGCGGCATGATGATCGGTACCGACAGCCACACACCAAACGCTGGTGGACTCGGCATGGTTGCCATCGGTGTTGGTGGTGCAGACGCAGTTGACGTCATGACAGGTTTCCCTTTCAACGTTCGTTGGCCAAAAGTCATCGGCATCAAGCTCACCGGCACATTGTCCGGTTGGAGCAGCCCGAAGGACGTCATCTTGGAAGTTGCTCGTCAACTCACCGTGGAAGGTGGCACTGGTGCTATCGCTGAATACTTCGGACCAGGCGCTGACAGCATTTCAGCGACAGGCAAGGCAACCATCTGCAACATGGGTGCAGAAATTGGCGCCACATGTTCCGTGTTTGGTTATGACAGCAACATGAGTGACTACTTGCGTGCAACAGGTCGCGAAGCAATTGCTGCAGCAGCCGACAAAGTTGCCGCAGACCTTCGCCCAGACGATGGCGCACAGTACGACCAAGTCATCGAAATTGATTTGTCCAAGCTCACACCACTGATCAACGGGCCACACTCCCCCGACCGTGCGCACAAGATTGGCGCAAACGGCGTTGGCGTAGCAGCACGCGAAAACGATTGGCCACTCGAAGTGTCTGCAACACTCATTGGTTCCTGCACCAACTCTTCATACGAAGACATCACACGTGCAGCATCCATTGCTCGTCAAGCAGCCGCAAAGGGCTTGAAGGCAAAAACTGAATTGCTCATCTCACCAGGAAGTGAGCAAATTCGCGCCACGATTGAACGTGACGGTTTGCTTGCAGACCTTGAGGCAATTGGCGCAACAGTTCTTGCGAACGCATGTGGTCCTTGCATCGGTCAATGGGAACGCGCAGCAGACAAAACTGCGAAGCCCAACACCATTGTGAACTCTTTCAACCGCAACTTCCCGAAGCGTGCTGACGGCTCGGCGAACACACTCTCGTTCGTCACAAGTCCTGACACCGTGATGGCCGTTGCGCTCTCCGGTCGTCTTGACTTCGACCCACGCGTTGACACGATCACTGCACCCGACGGCACCGAAGTCACACTCGATGCACCCAAGGGCGACATTCTTCCTGCCAAGGGCTACGACCCAGGCGTCGACACGTTCACTGCCCCACCAGCAGACGGAAGCAAAGTTGTTGTTGAAGTCAGCCCCACATCAGATCGTCTGCAGTTGCTGCAGCCTTTCAATGCATGGGATGGCAAGGACTACCTCGAACTTCCAATCCTCATGAAGGCTCAAGGCAAGTGCACCACCGACCACATTTCTGCAGCTGGTAAGTGGCTTACGTACCGCGGTCACCTTGAGAACATCTCGGGCAACCTCTTCATCGGTGCAGTCAATGCATTCGGCGGCGAAGTCGGTGTTGGTCTCGACACACTCGATGGCTCACGTCGTAGCTATCCAGACATTGCCAAGCACTACGGAGAGTCCGGTGTGAAGTGGTGTGCAATTGGTGACCAGAACTATGGCGAAGGTTCATCACGTGAGCACGCAGCAATGGAGCCTCGCTTCCGTGGCGGCGTCGTAATCTTCGCTCGTTCATTTGCCCGTATTCACGAAACAAACTTGAAGAAGCAAGGCCTTGTGCCGCTCACCTTCTCTGATCCTGCAACGTATGACGCCATCGAAGAAACAGACCGCATCAGCGTGTTGAATCTTCCTCCAGTGCCCGACAAGCCAATGCAGTGCCGCATCACCAAGGCCGACGGTTCCACCGTTGACTTCGAAGCAAAGCACACCTTCAGCCCCGAGCAAGTGGAGTGGTTCAAGGCTGGTTCAGCGTTGAACATCGTTCGCCAGAAGGTTGCGAACGCACAGTAATCAGTGCGAGCGATTAGTCGCTCAACAACTCAAGACTCAATCGAGACCCGGGCGCCGATCTTCTTCGGAGTCCGGGTCTCCTTTGTAATTGGATGGATAACTGCGACGTAGTTCATCTTCTGTTGGCTCGCGATACTCACGACCTTCTGGTGGAAGCAATGCAGAGATGGCATCCATGATGAGTCGAGTGTCTGCATCAGGGTCCGTGTACGACAGATGCACGGGCGTACCCACTGTGATGATGACGTGCGGTGGCGATGTGAGATTCGTGATATTCGGCAACTTTGCATTGCGCGGCCACACTTTTTCAGTACCCCAAATGCCCACCGGAATCACTGGTGCTTTTGTTTCTGCCGCCAAACGTGCAGCACCCCAACGCCCCTTCAATACCGGGTCGAAAAATGCAGGCCCCCGTGGAATTGTTCCCTGCGGCATGATTGCCACCAAGTCACCGGCCATCAGTGATTCCGTTGCCGCCTGCAAGGGTTCGTCACTACCAGTGCCACGCTCCACGCGGATACCACCGAGTGCTGTTGCAAGCGGACCGATCACCGGCGCGTCAAACACTTCCTTCTTGCCGAGGAAGCGCACAGCACGTCCCGTCTTTGCAACTGCCAACGAGATCGCGGCAATGTCAAAGTAACTGCGGTGATTGCCACAGATGATTGCGGCGGAATCTTTTGGAATGTTCTCGGTTCCTGTGATTGTGAATCGTGCGTACGGGAATACTTCTGGTCGTGCAAACTTCATCAACGCTTGCTGCGCTTCCAGACCAACAACAGGAATCTTGGCCACACCTGCCGGCACATCGAAATGCGTGACAGGCCAACGACGTGCCGCCGCCATTAACCGCAAACGCCAATCAGGGTTCACGCACACTGGGTTACCCACCGATGTCAATAACGGCTCATCAAACACGCTGTCGCTGTAAGCAAAAGAACCAGCAAGATCAATACCGTTTGCATTCGCCCATGCCTTCACAGCGACACGCTTTCCACGTGACCACACATACACGCCATCCAGTTCGCCCGTGTAGTTGCCATCGGCATCAACGGCATACGTCGTTGCAATCACATCATCAAAACCAAGAAGCTGCGCAAATGGCTCGATGAGATCTCGTGGGGTCGTTGTTGCAAGAACCACTTTCAATCCATTCGCTCGGTGCTCTTCAAACACTTTCGTTGCGTACGGTTGCAACATCGCGACTAAGTCCGGAGCCGCAGTGTGCGCAGCTGCACGCACCACATCACGCGAGTGGCCCTTCATCGCCAACACTGCTTGTCGACCCAACACCATCGACGGCAAGTTCTCACCAAAGGTTTCGAACACTTGGTACAGCAACGACTCACCCGGAATCGATCGGTTCACCACTCCGGTTTCGCGCAGAACCCGACTCACCACATGGGCAGATGCGCCCGACAAGAGGGTGCGATCAAGGTCGAAAAATGCGGCGTGGGACACGGGCGAAGATTACGCCTGTTCTGCGGCGAGGGAAACCAAAAGTTTCATGGACGAATGTGGCCCAGGAATGGGAAAAGCCCCGCATTACTGCGGGGCCTCTCAACCGAAACCCGATGTTGGGGGAACATCTGATGGGTTCTTTCGGCCGGCTATTGGGGGGCAATGCCGGCGCGACTTGTTGATTACAAGTATGCACCCTCTGGCACCTAGCACTCAAGTTGAACGGCACGATACTTGCTATCGTTTTTAGAGATAGATGTCACAGGGGTCAAAATGGAGTTGAAGCAATTACAGGCCTTAGTCGCCATTTCTGAGCACGGGTCCTTTTCGGCAGCCGCTAAAGCTCTCGACACCGTGCAGTCGAATGTCTCGGCACACCTCAGCAGACTCGAGAAGGAATTGGGCAGTTCTCTCATCGATCGCGCCTCTGGTGCACTCACCGATGAGGGCGAGATGGTGCTGGCTCGCGCCAAGCGCATTCTTCACGAAGTAGAAGACATCGACACCGATATTCACTCTCTGGGTGACTCTGCCTCCGGAGACTGCCGCATCGGAACACTAGGGACAACTGCTCGCTGGCTCATGCCTCCCCTGCTCAATTCACTCACTCGCCATCATCCTGGCGTGCACCTCACAATTGTTGAGGGCGCGTCCAGCGCCTTGATGTTGCGTTTGCTTTCCGGCGAAATTGATGCTGCTTTGGTGCACTTTCCGATCGCTGAAGCAAACGTTGAATCAAAAGAAATGTTCGCAGAGGAATTACTTTTGCTTGCCCCCAAGAAGCATGTTCTTGCATCACACGAGACAATCTCGTTAGAAGAACTTTCAGAACACCCGATCATGTTGGCACCCCGCGGCACAGCTGCGCGTCGCATCATCGATCGTGCCGCTGCAAGTAAAAGCGTCGCTCTTCGCCCGCAAGCAGAGATTGACGGCATGCGCCTGATGGCATCAATGGTGTTCGAAGGATTCGGTGCTGCCATTGTTCCCGCGAGCGCAGTACCCGGATGGCTCAAAGGAGACTTCGTGCGTATCGGTGTTCCCGACCTCCCTCGCCGAGTGGTCGGCTGGGTGCAACGAGAACGCCCTCGCCCCAACCGTGCCACCCTCGCGGTTCGAGATGTCGCCTTCGAAGTTGCGGGGCGCCATGCCTCTCGTCAGCCCGGTATTTCATTAGAAATCACTGCAAAACAGGCTAAAGGAACTCGCGGATAGCCCACGAAGTACTGTGGAGACGTGAGCGAGGCAAGGACAACACAACCAACAGTTGTGCTGGAACTGCAACACAGTGTTCCTGGCGCGGCAACCGCAGCCGTTGTCCAACTCTCGACCGATCGTCAGGTCGTCTGGCTCGCTGTTGATGGCGGTCACCACAAAGGCGCATTGTCTGCAGCAGCATCACATGTGATCGCAACCGCTGCGACAACTGCCCGCACCAAGGGCCTTCCGCTCGTCTTGCAGATTGAATCATCCGGTGCCGACATTTTGGAAGGCATTGCTGCTCTGCATGGCTGGGGCACCGCAGCAAAGGCGTTGGCCGAATGCTCTGGCGTTATTCCCACCATCAGCATCGTGACTGGTCCTGCCGTGTCAGGACCAGCGCTTCTCATCGGACTCTCTGACTTTGTCGTGATGACAGAAGATTCGTATGCATTCGTCAGCGGACCAACAATGGTCGCAGAATTCACTGGCATCACAATGACGAATGATGAACTTGGTGGCGCAAACACACACGCACGCAATAGCGGTGCAACATCAGCGGTCGTTGCAGATCTCGCAACAGCAATTGCATGGGTCGAGGAATTGCTTGACTATCTCCCCAACAATGTTGACCAATTGCCATCACCGCTGGAAACAGATGATCCTGATGAACGCGCAACGCCAGAAGCAGGCGATCTCATTCCAGCGACGTCAACAGGCAGTTACGACGTTCGCAAAGTCATTGAGGCCATCGCTGATGATGGTGTGTACTTTGAACTCAAGCCACGATGGGCGGGCAATGTGATCACTGCTTTTGCGCACATGGCCGGATACTCCGTTGGCATCGTGGCAAATCAACCCATCAACTTGGCTGGCACGCTCGACATCCCTGCATCGCAGAAGGCAGCTCGATTCGTGGCGTTCTGCGATGCCTTCAATATTCCCGTCATCACGTTGGTTGATACGCCGGGCTTTTATCCGGGCAAAGACCTCGAATGGCGCGGAATGATTCGCCATGGTGCCCAATTGGTATTTGCCTACGCTCGCGCCACAGTTCCACGCATCTGCGTCATTCTTCGCAAGTCCTACGGCGGTGCGTACATCGTGATGGATTCGAAGAAAATGGGCAATGATTTATGCCTTGCATGGCCATGTGCCGAACTTGCGGTGATGGGGGCAGGCCAAGCGGCTGCCATTTTGCAACGCCGTGCAACACCCGAAGAACGAGCCGAGTTTGAGGCCGACTACACCGAACGACTTCTCAACCCATATGTTGCAGCCGAACGTGGCTATGTCGATGCCGTCATTGACCCAGCAGACACTCGTATCGAGATTTGTGCAGCACTTCACATGCTTCGGGACAAGCGAGAGCGCCTGGGCTCGCGCAAACACGACAACACCCCGCTCTGAGCCATGCGCCATATCCCGTAAGTGGGAACCCCCGATGGCGTTCGTCTAACCTGTCATTGGGGGAAATACGGCCCCTGCTACATATTTCCGTCAGTAGTCAAGGAGACCCCTCATGGCTGACACCATCACAATTACCGATGATCGCACTGGAAAAACGGTGACCGTCCCCATCGAAGGCGGCGTTTTCTCATCTGCCGCACTCCGCGAACTCGACCCCAGCCTTTTCATGTATGACCCTGCGTACTTGTCCACTGCATCATGCGCATCTGCAATTACCTATCTCGACGGCGACGAAGGCATTCTGCGCTACCGCGGCTACCCCATCGAGCAACTTGCTGAGAGTTCTTCATACCTCGAAGTGGCATACCTGCTTCTCAATGGCGAGCTTCCAACATCTGACCAGAAGGCTCAGTGGGAGTACAACGTGACTCGCCACACCATGATTCACGAGAACATGCGTAAGCGTTTTGTTGATGGCTTCCATTACGACGCTCACCCCATGGGCATGTTTATCTCTGCAACTGCAGCGCTTGGAACGTTCTACGAAGAGTCAAAAGAAATCTTCGACAAGGAAGTGTTTGACAAGCAAGTACTTCGTCTTGTTGCCAAGGTTCCGACCATTGCAGCGATGTGTTACCGCTTCAGCCAGGGTCTTCCATTCGTCACACCGAACAACTCACTGTCATATGGAGAGAACTTCTTGAACATGATGTTCAAGATTGGTGATGACTACAAGGTCAACCCCATCTTGGCTCGTGCAATGGACATCTTGTTCATCTTGCATGCCGATCACGAGCAGAACTGTGGCACCACCGCAATGCGCGTTGTGAGTTCTGCAAACTCAGACCCATACACCTCTACAGCTGCTGCCGCCGCTGCCCTCTACGGCCCACTTCATGGTGGCGCCAACGAAGCAGTTGTTCGCATGCTCGCAGAAATTGGCGACGTGAAGAATGTTCCGGCGTTCATTGAAAGCGTAAAGGCAGGCGAAGGTCGTCTCATGGGATTCGGTCACCGCGTCTACAAGAACTTCGACCCACGTGCGACGATCATCAAGAAGACGGCATACGACGTATTCGCAGTCACCGGAATGAACCCTCTGCTCGATATTGCACTTGAGCTTGAGAAAGTTGCATTGAATGATGAATACTTCATCAAACGCAAGCTGTATCCAAACGTTGACTTTTACTCCGGTCTTATCTATCAGGCACTTGGATTCCCTGTCGACATGTTCACAGTTCTCTTCGCCATTCCTCGCACTGTCGGCTGGTTGTCGCACATGCAGGAATTGCTGAACGACAAAGAGCAAAAGATCAGCCGCCCTCGTCAGTGGTACATCGGTGCCGACGAGCGCAATTACATTCCTATTGCAAAGCGATAATCGTCTGCACGTCAGTGCAGAAACTAAAAAGGCGATGCCAGTTGGCATCGCCTTTTTAGATGGATTCGTTTCTAAGCGATGTCGATCACGATCTTGCCAACGTTGCCATTTGATGCCATGAACTCATGACCCTTCGCAATCTCTGACAATGGGTACGACGAGTCAATCACTGGCTTCAGTGCGCCAGTGCCAAATAGCGGCAACATCTCGGCGATGAATCGTTGAGTGATGGCAATCTTCTCGTCGAGTGGCCGCGCACGCAACACTGTTCCAGTGATGGAAGCACGCTTTCCCAGCAGAAGACCCACATTGAATGGCAATGGCTTACCCGCCATCACACCCACTTGAATGATGTGCCCTTTCACGGCCAGCGATGCAACATTGCGTTCCACGTAGTCGCCACCGATGACATCGAGGATTGTGTCTACGCCTCGGCCATTCGTTGCACGTTGCACTTCTTCCACGAAGTCTTGAGTTGTGTAGTCAACAACAACATCTGCGCCAAGGTCCTTGCATGACTGCACCTTGCCAGACGAACAGGTCACGATGATGTGAGCACCAATTGCTTTGCAGATCTGAATCGCTGCGGTACCCACACCCGATGCACCTGCATGCACCATTGCCCATCGACCAGACGTGAGTCCGCCCTGAACAACAAGCGCGTCCCATGCAGTGATGAACACTTCAGGAATCGCTGCCGCATCGTGTAACGACATGCCTGCAGGCACAGCCATTGCTTGCCGTTCATGCAGAACAAGTTCTTCTGCATACGCACCGCCACTGACGATGCCCATCACTTTGTCGCCGACCTTCCACCCCGTGACGCGCTCGCCCACTGCCTTAACAGTGCCTGCAAACTCAAGACCGGGAATCTCTGGCCCTTGGGGGAATGGGTTCGGATAGAACCCCATGCGCTGTAAAAGATCTGCACGATTAAGAGCCGTTGCTGCAACGGAAACGAGGATGTCCTCTGCGCCAAATGTTGGCGAAGGAACATCCTCGATCTGAAGAACTTCAGGCCCACCGTGCTCGCGGAGAACGACGGCCTTCATTGCTTATGCCATCTTTGCTTGAAGGCGACGGTCAAGTGCTGCGAGGTAATCCTCGGTGGTCAACCATGGCTGATCTTTTGAAACGAGGAGCGACAAGTCCTTTGTCATTTCTCCGGCTTCGACACTCTCGACACACACTGCTTCAAGATCTTCAGCGAACTTGATGAGTGCTGGATTGTTGTCCAACTTGCCGCGGTGCTTGAGACCACCTGTCCATGCATACACAGATGCAATGGGGTTGGTGGATGTCTTATTGCCCTTTTGGTGCTCGCGGTAGTGACGAGTCACGGTGCCGTGAGCAGCTTCAGCTTCCACGGTGCGACCATCAGGTGTCATCAGAACTGATGTCATCAGGCCAAGCGAACCAAAGCCTTGCGCCACGGTGTCGGACTGCACGTCACCGTCATAGTTCTTACATGCCCAGACGTAGCCGCCCTCCCATTTCATCGCACTTGCGACCATGTCGTCAATGAGGCGGTGTTCGTAGGTGAGACCTGCTTTGTCGTAATCAGCCTTGAACTCGGTGTTGAAGATTTCTTCGAACAAGTCTTTGAACTGCCCGTCGTATGCCTTGAGGATGGTGTTCTTCGTGCTCATGTACACCGGGTAGTTGCGCGCAAGACCGTAACGGAACGACGCGCGAGCAAAGTCTCGAATGCTGTCGTTGAAGTTGTACATGCCCATAGCCACGCCGCCGTCAGCGCCGTACTGCGCGACTTGGAACTCCATTGGTGCACTGCCATCTTCTGGCGTGAATGTCATGGTGACAGAACCAGCGCCTGGCACTTTGAAGTCTGTTGCCTTGTACTGGTCGCCATGTGCGTGACGGCCGATGATGATGGGCTTCGTCCAGCCTGGAACAAGCTTTGGAATGTTGCTGCAGATGATTGGTTCACG
This sequence comes from Actinomycetota bacterium, assembly GCA_009702755.1. Classification (GTDB taxonomy): domain Bacteria; phylum Actinomycetota; class Acidimicrobiia; order Acidimicrobiales; family Ilumatobacteraceae; genus UBA2093. Next base: position 18,316 of record WLHL01000015.1, on the reverse strand, counting down.
GAAGACCACTCCGCCAAGAATGTTGCGGATGGTGCCGTTGGGTGACTTCCACATCTTCTTCAAACCGAATTCTTCAACGCGAGCTTCGTCAGGAGTGATGGTGGCGCACTTGACGCCTACTCCGTGCTTCAAGATGGCGTGAGCCGAGTCAATGGTGACTTGGTCATCGGTGGCATCGCGATGCTCCATGCCAAGGTCGTAGTACTCAAGATTGATGTCGAGGTACGGGAGGATGAGACGGTCCTTAATGAACTGCCAGATGATGCGGGTCATTTCGTCACCGTCGAGTTCGACGACCGGATTATCAACCTTGATCTTCGCCATGGGGGCACCCTTTCACTTGTCCAGCAAGCCCCAAACAAGGGTGCTGAAAGTCACTTGTATTTGACTTGTACACAATAGCGCAGCCCGCAACCATGCCCCCTACCATCAGTACCAATATGGATTTCGTATGGACCCCAGAACAGCTTGAACTTCGACGCGAAGCAGCAGCATTTGCTGCTGAAGGTGTGCGCAAATATGGCCGCCACAACGTCACCTGGATGAACGGATACTCCAAAGAGTTTTCCCGCGAACTTGCGGCCAAGGGGTACCTCGGCATGATCTGGCCAAAAGAGTTTGGCGGCGGAGGTCGTCCACCGATTGATCGCCTCATCGTTGGCGAAGAAATGATCAAAGCCGGTGCACCGATTGCAGCAAGTTGGTTTGGCGATCGACAGATGGGCCCCGCACTGATTCAGTACGGCACGAAGGAACAGCAAGAGCAATTCTTGCCCGGCATTCTCGCTGGTGAGACCACGTGGTGCATCGGTATGAGCGAGCCAAACTCTGGCAGTGACCTTGCATCCTTGAAGACATCAGCCGTTGATGACGGCGATGAATGGATCATCAATGGTCAAAAGATTTGGACAAGCTTTGGCGCCGATGCCGACTATTGCTATCTCATCTGCCGTACCAATAACGAAGGCCCTCCACACGCAGGCATCAGCGAAATCATCGTGCCGATGAAAACACCGGGCATCGAAATTCGTCGCATCACCGACATGACAACCAATCGCCACTTCTGCGAAGTGTTCTTCACTGATGTGCGCGTGCCAAAGGGCAATCTTGTTGGCCAGCCTGGTGGAGCCTTTGGACAAACGATGCGTCAACTCGAACACGAGCGTGGCGGCATTGACCGTTTGGTCTCCAACTACGCACAGTTCCAACATGCTGTTTCTGTTTGTGACACCACTGACCCGCTCGTTCGTCAGGAAATTGCTTCGCTTGAAATCGGATACCGCATCGGGCGCATCCTCGTGATTCGCGAAGTTCTCCGGCAGGCACCTGCAGGCTTCTCAGCAGCAACAAAGTGTTTCTGCACCGAGCATCAACAGCGCGTTGACAGTTTCGTCTTCCGCATGATGGGTGCTGATGCGATGATCTTTGACGACATGGTGCAAGGTCTCATCTATGGACCTGGCTACACCATCATGGGTGGCACATCGAACGTGATGCGCAACATTCTGGGAGAAAGAGTCCTCGGACTTGCCAAGGGCTAGTCTCTTTCCATCACTGTATACAGGGGGCATTTATGGCAGATCTCATCGCGTTGAGTACGAAGGTGGTTGACTCTGGTCGCGCAGACGAGCCAGTGAACCGCACAACCGGAGAACTCTCAGAGATCGCCAATGGTCTCGCAATGGTGGAGTCGTTCAGCCATGTCGTCACATGGAACTCCGGCGATGGCATTGTGTGTTTCGACACCAGCCATGTGAACACCGGTCAACAAGTGGTGGACTCCATTCGCAAGTGGTCACATGATCCGTTTAACGCTTTGGTGTACACGCACGGACATGCCGACCATGTGGGTGGCAGTGTCGCTTTCGGAGCAAATGCTGCTGCACTCGGCCACAAAGCTCCACGAGTGATTGGCCACAAGAACGTGCAACGCCGTTTCGATCGCTATCGCTACACCAATGACTGGAACGTTGCGATTAACGCTCGCCAGTTCGGTGGCATTCGTGGCGACCTCAACAGCGTCATGAATGATTTGCGACCAGCATCGGGCGGACCACGCCTCAGCAATTTCATTCCCGAAGACACTCTCGACACCACAGACGTCGTCGACAAATTTGCGTCTATGAAGTTCGGCGACACAACAGTTGAGTTCCACCACGGCAAAGGTGAAACCGATGACCACCTGTGGTCGTGGTTCCCAAAGCAGAAATGGGTCGCAACTGGTGACTTCGTTATCTGGAACTTCCCCAATGCTGGCAACCCACAAAAGGTGCAACGCTTCCCTATCGAATGGGCCGAGGCCCTGCGCGCCATCATCGCGAAAGAACCTGAACTACTGCTTCCTGCACATGGACTTCCGATTGCTGGCAAGGAACGCATCGCACGAGTTCTTGATGAGATCGCGTCAGCACTTGAGTATCTCGTGAAGAGCACTGTGGAGATGATGAACGCAGGTGAGACCCTGAACACCATCATCCATTCCGTCAAGGTTCCTGAAGCAACTCTGGGCAAGCCATATCTGCGCCCTCTGTATGACGAACCAGAATTCGTTGTTCGTGGTATCTGGCGTCAGTTCGGTGGTTGGTGGGATGGTGCACCATCTCGCTTAAAGCCAGCAACCGACGAATCTCTCGGACTTGAACTGGCGACTCTTGCAGGTGGTGCTGAAGTACTCATGGCACGAGCCAAAGATCTCGCCGCATCAGGCGATCTTCGTCTTGCATGCCACCTTGCAGACTTCGCCGGATGGGCCGCACCCGATGAACCAAACATTCATCGTGACCGTGCCGAGATTTACGAGACGCGCAGAAAGTCTGAGTCATCCCTCATGGCGAAGGGCATCTTCAAAGGTGCATCGCGCGAGTCAGAAGCAGTCATCAAGGCCGCCCTCGGAGAATAAATCTCTTCGCTATGCGAGTGTGATGAAAAGCAGAGCAATGACCGCAAGTACCAAGCCCACTGCCTGGGATCGGTGAATGCGTTCCTTGTCAAGACGTGTTGCCAATAGCAATGTGCTTGCGGGATAAAACGAGTTAATTGTCGCGACGATTGACATAAGCCCTTCGCGAACTGCCAGCAAGTACAGAGCATTTGCAACGCTGTCCAAAATGCCCGATGCAAGAACGAAGGGCAGGTTTGCCTTTGCTTCTGATGGTTTGCGTTTCATGAAGAACATGACCGCTGCCATATACGGAATAGAAGTGAATCGCATTGCAACGACAGGCCACAAACCACCGTCGTCGTTTGTATGCGCCAAGATCACAAACAAAGAACCAAAGGTTGCACCCGCAAGAAACGCCATGACAACGATTGATCGCGGCGCTTTGCGATGATTTGGCCCGAGCACATCGCTCACCAATGCAATCGCTACAAGCGCAAGAGGGATTCCGCACAGAGCGAGAATGCCCGGACGTTCACCTGTTAAAAGTCCGATGACGACTGGAACTGCCGTTGCTGTCACTGCCGACACTGGAGCGACAACTGTCATGTATCCGCTGCCCATGGCTTTGTAGAAAGCCAGTAAGCCTGTCGCACCCGCGATGCCAGCGATACCGCCCCAGATGAAGTCGGAGAATGGCGGAACAGGAACACCAGAAAGCAGCACAAATGTCAACAGCACTACAAGCCCTGCTGATTGACCCACAAAAGTCACCGTCATGGCAGAAACAGAGCGCGTTGCTCGTCCGCCGCAATAGTCGGCAATGCCGTACACACTGGCGGCCATCAAGGCCAAGACAATGTCCATGACTTACTTCTTGTGTGATTGATCAAGATTTGAACCTTGAGCAATTTTCTGAAAAGCATGAGAAATCTGTGACACATAGGAAAGCAAATAGCGATGATTCATGTCGCAGAGACTGTATTCAGCAAGAACCGCGTAGCCGAAGAACGCAAAACGACTAAAGATGGAAAACGGAAGCACTGTGCGATTCGTGAGCGATGACGGCGACATACCAAGCTGCTCTTCATTCCTCGAAATCGTTGCGAGGTAAATGTCCAGATTCATGCGACGAAGATTCTCATCATGCATCGCTGCGAACATTGTCTCCAAGCGAAGTCGACGAATGCTTGCATGTTCCGGAGATTGATTGCCTCGGAACATCACGATTGCATCTTCTGCGTAATTGATTTCGCGGGGGTTCTGAATGCTTTCTTGATAATGATCCAGAATCTTCGCGTTCCGTGTATCTCCCATACGCATCACATGGGTCATACACGCGGCGAAGAGTGCGTCTTTGTCTTCGTAGCGCATGTAGATACTTGCCGGATTTACTTTTGCTCGACGTGCGATACGAGAGATGGTTGCCTGTGATGCACCCACGCGGGCGATGACATAGGCGACTGCATCAAATAACCGTGCGTCGATCTCTTCAGCATCGTCGGGGAAATGCACTGTCTCGGGGGTGTTGGCGAAATCAGGTGCAATCTCTTGAGGCTCCACTGTTCGTCGCACTGCATTCGCGATCATTGCGACTGGCCCCTGCCAATCAAGACCATGCAGCCCAGTACCCGAGACCCCCATCGCAATTCCCAGAATCGTGCCGAGATAGAACTCAATCGCTGGAACACGTGAGGAGAACTTTGCGACCTCCTCAACAACTGACGGTGCGATTTCTTCGAACGCTGCCTCGATTCGCCGTGAAGCAACCATGAGATTCACAAGAATCAACAAGCCGCGATCCGCACCTGACAATTGTTCGGAGAGACGTAAACGAGCTGCAACTCCGGACTCTCGAGGCAATGACTCCTCGAGATCGACAAGCAGGCGGCGCAGAACAGGCAGACCCTCTGCCATCCAGACTTCGAGAATCAGTTCGTCAACATTCTCGTATCGGGCATACAGGGCACCAGTGGAAAGACCAGCTCGGCGAGCTATGGAGGTAAATCCCAGTCGGTCGGGGCCAACTTCGATGATTTCATCAACAGCACACGACAAAAGTTTGAGACGGGTGACCTCACTTTTGGGAAGTCGGATACCCGTCTTTGGCATTTACTCAGCGTACACCGCAAGAAAAAGAGACCTAGTGGTGGGCACGACGGGACTCGAACCCGGGACCTCTACCATGTCAAGGTAGCGCTCTAACCAACTGAGCTACGCGCCCTAAAAGGGACATCTTCATGTTATCGGGGCTTTAAGCGCAGACTCACTTCGTTGGCCAGCAGCTTCCCATTACGAGTCAAAACCACACGGTTTCCCTGCACAGAAACCAGCCCTTCGAGGCTTGCTACGTCGAGAGCGCCGACCGGCACCCCATCTGCAGTCCTCAGAGACAGTTCAAGAGCCTCTCTCGCACGTGTCTCATCATCAAGGACTTCATCGGCTGCTTCCACGCTGATGCCCTCATTCACACATGCGATATATCTGTCCGGGGTACGAACATTCCAAAAACGTCGACCATCTTGATGTGAGTGTGATGCACAGCCAAAACCTTTGTAGTTGCCCTGCGACCAATACACCTTGTTATGACGACACTCATGCCCATCTATTGCCCAATTCGAAATCTCATAGTTGTGCATGCCGGCGGCACCCAACATGTCATCAGTCATGATGTATTTGTCTGCTTGATCGTCATCGTCCGGGTGCCGTGCCAGATCATCTGCGAGCGGAGTTCCTGCCTCCACCGTCAGCCCATACGCAGAAACATGCGTGGGTGCCAATGCGATTGCAGCCGTCAAAGTTGATTGCCAGTCCTCAAGCGACTCTCCGTGTACCCCATAGATGAGGTCCAGATTGATCGATGTGATGCCAGCCTCGCGTGCGGCATGCACAGCTTTTTCAACATTCGATGGGTCATGAGTGCGGCCAAGTGAAGCGAGGACATGTCCCACCATCGCCTGCACGCCGATACTGACGCGATTCACTCCCCCAGCGGCGTACACCTGCATGAGTTCGGATGTGACATCGTCTGGGTTGCATTCAACAGTGACTTCAGCATTTGGTGACATCGGAATTGCTGCAACGATTTTGGTGACAAGTTCAGGCGCTAGACGCGTGGGGGTACCTCCACCGAAGAACACGGTGTCAGCAACAGGCATCCCCGCAGCAACGGAGCGCTGAATGTCGAGAACAACGGCGTCGACATATTCGACCATGAGATGATCGCGGTCTGTCCACGTTGCAAATGCGCAGTAGTCGCATCGGTGACGACAAAACGGAATGTGGACATACACCCCGAACTCAGACATGACAGTTACTGCGCTGCCGGAGGGACAAACAGAAGCCCAAGTTCTGACAATTTGTCGCCCACATTGTCAACAGGAACATCCAACATGACTGCAATAGCTCGCGTGTCGTGGGCTCGCACAGTAATGACCTTGCCATTGAAGTCTTGGCGCTGCACCTGAATCATGCGTAAGAAGCGCTCCAGCATCTCAAACTCTTGGCCCGACATTGTTGACAACTTGGCAACGTCGATGCGAAGTTTCTTTGGCGCAGCATCACCTGAGGCCATGTTGTCGGTTCGCTGTGTGTCACGCGGCAGCAGTTGATCAACGGTGACTCCATAAAAGCGCGCCAGACGTTCGAGGCGCGGCACAGAAATGGCACGCTCACCACGTTCATAAGCGCCCAGGACAGAGGCTTTGAATTCGCTCTCGCTCTGAGCCTCTACATCAGACAGCGACCACTGCTTCTGCTGGCGAATACGCCGTAAACGCTCGCCGACGAGGCGTGTGAAAGGAGAATCTTGGAGGAGTTCGTCGTCAGATAACGGAGGCATAACAACACCCAGTGTGGTGCATTCAACGCCGCCAGTGTGCGACCATGCGCGCCGCACCCACGATTGCTGCAGTTTCAGCCCTCAGGATCGATGGACCGAGGTCAATGAGGGCTGGGGCGCCCGCTACTTCAGTAGGCGAGAACCCACCTTCAGGACCAATCACCAATGTGGTGACAGCATCTGGCGACGCAGTGCCTCCTGGCTCTGCAAAAGCAACACCCTGGCCTGTCACGTTGGCCAAAGACACCGGCCCAGAGACTGCGGGAAGAAAGACACGACGACTCTGCATCGCAGCGGCGCGAGCGATACGCGCATAACGGTCCATCACTTGGGGCACCTTGTTGGAAGCCCAGCGCACCACACTGTGCTCTACCGGAGACAACACGATGATGTGGTCGATTCCAATCTCCACAACTTTTTCAATCACAAGATCTGTGCGATCCCCTTTCAGAGGCGCAATCGCAACAGTCAGAAGCGGATGCATCGGTTGAACAACAACCACATCTCCGCTGATCTCTACCTCACCAGAGTTCCATGTGCACGAGACCCACGACCCTTGGCCATCGCTACACGAAACAGACTCACCATCTCGAAGGCGAAGCACGCGCGACAAGTGATGTGCATCTTCATCGTTCAGCACGGGAGACTGCACGGAGTCAACGAAGACGTGCGCAGAAGAATTGCGCAACGCATCAATCATGTAAACGCCGACTTGATACGCGAGAAGATTCCTTTGTCAGGAGATGCCACTTCTTCGCCAGAGATTTCAGCTAGTTGGCGTAGTAGCTGTTCTTGTTCATCAGAGAGGTCACTTGGAACAACAACCCCAACACGAACACGTAGATTGCCTTTGCCGCGGCCATTGAGATGCGGGATGCCGCGTCCTCGGGCTACAAACTCGCGGCCATGTTGTGTTCCTGCAGGAACAACTAAATCAAGTTCACCATCCAACGCTTCAAGAACCGTGTGGAAACCTAGGGCAGCTTGGGCGTATGTCAATGGCAAGTGGTACACGAGGTCATCGTCTTCACGAGAAAACTCTGCATGCTGCGCAACAGCCACATGCACATACAAGTCACCTGCTGGGCCGCCACGAGGACCAACAGCACCACGACCCGACAAGCGCAAGGTTTGCCCCGAAGAAATACCAGCGGGAACGTCAACGGCATACGACTCTTTTGAACGCTTGCGGCCATCACCACTACACGCCGAACATGGGGTCATCACCACTTCACCCATGCCACCACAGCGACCGCACGGGCCTGTTGTCACCATTTGACCCAAGATGCTGTTTCGCATGCGTCGCACTTGGCCAGAGCCATTGCAATCCACACACTGCACTGGCTGAGTGCCAGCACCTGCGCCAGATCCATTGCAATCACTGCAACGAATTGCAGTCGGAACGTCGACTGTGATCTTCGTTCCGAACATCACTGCTTCTAGATCAATCCGAGCAGTGATCTCTAGATCTTGTCCACGTGGCGGACCTGCCTGCTGACGCTGACCGCCGCCACCAAAGAATGCATCGAAGATGTCGCCGAGTCCGCCGCCACCGAAGGGGTCTCCTCCTCCGCCACCTCCGCCGAGACCTTGCTCTCCAAAGCGGTCGTAGCGTGCGCGTGAATCGGGGTCGGACAAAGTTTCGTACGCGCGACTGACTTCTTTGAAGAGGTTCTCTGCTTCAGGATTATCCGGGTTTGCGTCGGGGTGAAGCTCGCGTGCCTTTTTGCGATACGCCTTCTTCAATTCATCTGCCGACGCTTGTCGAGAAACACCAAGAAGTTCGTAGAAGTCAGTACTCATGACGCCCCTTCTGCAATGTGTCGACCCAACTGTTCACTTACAACTTCCACCGTATTGAGAGCCTGCGGGTAATTCATTCGTGTTGGTCCCAGAACGCCGACAGAGCCAATCGCTTCTCCATCTGCAATGACCGGAGCCACAATCACCGAACACGCAGACAATTGATCAATGCCGTGTTCAGCACCAATTGACACCGAGAGTCCACGGTCAAGCAGATCTTGCAACAACGACACCACAACAAATTGCTGCTCGATTGTGGTGAGCACATCACGCACGATGTCAACGGCATCAAAAGCACTAGCTAGCGATGCTGCACCGCCCACAAACACCGGCTTGTCCTTACGGTGACGAGATAATGCATTCACGGTGGCGAAACACACTGCATCGACATGGGCATCATTCGTGGAAGGAATCGTTTGGAAGTCGACAAGCGAGCGATCAACAAGAATGCGCGACAAATGCGACACCGCAAGATGGAAGTGCTCATCTGTGATGTCTTCTGACACCTGGATTGTCTCGTTCTCCACACTGTGGTTCGACATCACCACAACGACTGTTGCCGTACGAGGCGTCACACGACTGATGTGAACAGCACGAACGGTGGTGGCTTCTACTTCTGGGCCAACGACAACTGCTGTGTGATGGGTGATGTTAGCCAACAGTGTTGTGGTGTGACGCAATAAGTCTTCAAGGCGACCATGTGCTCCTTGGAAAAAGTCGCCCACCTGTGTCGCCTCTTCCTTTGCCAACACACCCTCAGGAGTAATGGAATCCACAAAGTGCCGATAGCCCTTATCGGTGGGGATACGACCAGCCGAGGTGTGAGGCTGGGCGAGGTATCCCTCTTGCTCCAAAGCAGCCATCTCATTACGGATTGTGGCGCTCGAGACTTTGACCGCAGGAAGATTGGCAATATGGCTAGAGCCAACGGGAAGACCCGTTGCCACATACTCCTGCACGACGGCACGAAGAATTGCTGTTTTGCGGTCATCCAACATGGTCAGAAGATTTTACTTTCCACTGACGGCTTTGTAGCGGGCTAATGCTTCTTCTCGTTCCAGTGCATGGTCCACCATCGGCTCTGGATAGTCCGCAGGGGCAAGTAATCCCAGCGTCCACGGGGCATGAATACTCTTGTTGTCTAAATGTGCGATCTCGGGAATCCAGCGGCGCAAGTACTCACCCGTGGGGTCAAACTTTTCACTCTGGCCCATCGGGTTGAAAACACGAAAGAACGGTGATGCATCGGTGCCCGTCCCTGCAGTCCACTGCCACCCGTGGGTATTCGATGCAACGTCGCCGTCCAAGAGATGTTCCATAAAGAATTTGGCGCCCCACTGCCATGGTAAGTGCAAGTCCTTCACGAGGAAACTGGCCACAATCATGCGCACGCGATTATGCATCCAGCCCGAGCCCAGCAACTGTCGTACACCTGCGTCCACGATGGGGTAACCGGTTTTGCCGGCGCAAAACTGCGCAAAGCGTTCTTCAGCAACCGGACCCGAATCAACCGGCAAAGCATCCATCTTTGGTTGCAGGTTTTTCCATGTTGTCTCAGGCTGATGAAAGAGAACATCGGCATAGAACTCACGCCAAGCGATCTCTGATCGGAACACGTCGGAACCGGCTGAACCATCAAGTCGCTGCAACAGTTGGCGAGGATGAATGATGCCGAACTTCAAATACGGCGACATCATCGACGTGCCATCAACTCCGGGCATGTTGCGCGCTTCCTTGTATTCACCCATCGCGCGCTGTGACCATTCGTCGAAACGTTCCCATGCGGATTCTTCACTCGGGTTCGCACTCAGTGCAGTCCAACCCTCTTCCATGCGCGAGCCAACGCAGAGATCTCGGAAATCCGCAAACGTCAATTCGCTCTCTGGCGCCGATGTCCATTGATGCGTGAGCCACCGCTTGTAGAACGGCGTAAACACCTTCACTGGTGTTCCGTCATCCTTGCGCACCGTTCCTGGTGCGATGACATACGGCGTGTCAGCCCGCACTAAACGACGTCCATCGGCAATGAGAGCTTTCTCTACTTCTGCATCGCGCTTGCGGCCGTATGGCGCGAAGTCTTCAGTGATGTGCACTGTGTCTGCCCCGACCAAACGGCAGAACTCCACAACAGCATCGGCAGGCGGACCGTTTCGATAGATGAGTGCACGATCCACGGAATTGTCAAGAGCGTTCAATGCGCGACACATGAATTGTCCTCGAAAGCCACCCGCGTTGTTCATCAACACGTCGTCCCACACAAACAACGGCACAACTGTTCCCGCCGCTGCTGCAGACTGCAGTGCCTTGTTGTCGGTACGTCGGATATCACGGCGAATCCACCAAACTGCTGTACTCATTGCGCCTTCTTTAAGAGAGGGAGAATTAGCAACGCGGCGATGCCACCGTATGCCAATGACCATTGAATGCTGACGTGGTCACCAATCCATCCGGTGATCGGGCCACCGATAGGTGTGGAACCGAGAAACGCCACAGACTGCAATGCCATCATGCGACCGCGCATCTCTGGTGGTGCCTTTTGCTGCGTCAGCCCCGTCATCGATGCAACGAGGCCTGTTCCACCAAAACCAAGGGGCAATGCCATCAGGCATGCAATGGCAAAGTTCGGTGCAAAGCCCATGCCAATGCACGCCACACCACAGATAGCAATCAACATCGCGTACCAGCGCATTGTGATCACCTGAAAACGAGCTGTTGCCAATGCACCAACAATGCTTCCGACACTGGTGAGGGTTAGAAGAATTGCGTATCCATTCGGCTCGTTCCACTCCACGTCACTCAGCTTGGGCAACACCACGCTGTAGTTGAATGCGAACGTGCTGACAACGATGAACACGATGAACGTGTAACGAAGCGAAACATCTGCCCACACAAACTTCAGCGCCTCTCGCACTGGTTTGCCAGAACGCGGGGCGACCGTTGCCGGCACCATGTCCTCACGGCGCAGCATCAACAATGAAGCGATAACAAAAACGTACGACAATGCATTAAACGAGAACAACCATGCTGTGCCCAGCGGGCCAATCAGTGCGGCGGCAAGTGCAGGGCCAAAAATGCGCGACCCTGTCATCACCGTTGTATTCAGAGACATCGCATTAGGAATGTCACTCGGGTCAACGAGTTCCGTCACTAAACCTCGACGTGACGGGTTATCAATGGCATTCGCAACACCCAAGACAAGGGACAGCGAATAGATAACGGGCAAGGATGCCCATCCACTGAAGTCGGCAATCGCCAGCAGCACCGCTTGAACCAATAACGCAGATTGTGTCCAGATGGTGATGGTACGACGATCGAATCTGTCAGCAAAGCCACCAGCCCACGCGCCCAACAACAGCATCGGCAAAAACTGGAACAGAGTGTTTAAGCCCGCATCAGTTGCTCGGTTATTGATGCTGTAGATCAGAAGTGAGGTTGCAGTGAATTGCATCCACGTGCCGACATTGGACAACAAGAGCCCAATGAAATACACACGGACATTGCGATGGCGAAGGGAACGAAAAGGATTACCTTTTTCGTTCACCGTCGTGTCAGACATCAGTCGTCCAACTTCAAGGCACTGATGAAAACGTCGCCCGGCACTTCAACACGGCCGATCGCTTTCATCTTCTTCTTGCCTTCCTTCTGCTTCTCGAGGAGTTTGCGCTTACGAGTGATGTCACCGCCGTAGCACTTCGCCAACACGTCCTTGCGCTTGGCCTTCACTGTTTCACGAGCAATAACTTTTCCGCCGATTGCAGCCTGGATAGGAACGTCGAACATCTGGCGTGGAATCAATTCGCGAAGTTTCTCGCACATGCGGCGTCCGTAATCAAATGCTTTGTCACGGTGCACGATGGTGCTGAAGGCATCCGCTGGCTGCGCATTAAGAAGAATGTCGACCAACACCAATGCACTCGGGCGATAACCCTCGAGTTCATAGTCAAGGCTTGCGTATCCTTGAGTGCGGCTCTTCATCTGATCAAAGAAGTCGACAACCACTTCTGCCAAGGGCACGAGGTAGTGCAACTCAACACGTTCAGGTGAGAGATACTCCAACTTCACCATTTCGCCACGACGCGACTGGCACAGTTCCATCAACGTGCCGGTGTAATCCTTCGGCGTAATGATGTTGACCTTGAAGAATGGCTCTTCAATGAAGTTGATGTTCTGTGTGGGTGGAAGATCTGCAGGGTTCTCTACTGTGATGACTTCTCCGTCAGTCTTCGTGACGCGATATGCCACTGATGGAGCTGTTGCAATGAGAGCCAAGTTGAATTCGCGCTCGAGACGTTCTTTCACAATCTCCATGTGCAGCAAACCAAGGAAGCCACAACGGAACCCGAAACCAAGAGCACCAGAAGACTCAGGCTCATAGGTAATAGACGCGTCATTGAGTTTCAGTTTTTCGAGACTCTCGCGAAGGTTTTCAAAGTCGTCACCATCAATGGGATACAAACCACAGAACACCATGGCCTTCGGGTCGCGGTATCCCGGCAATGGCTCCGACGAGCCTGCATGCAAAGTGGTGACTGTTTCACCGCTTCGTGCTTCAGCCACGTCTTTGATGCCTGCAATGAGATATCCCACTTCGCCAGGCCCAAGTTCAGGCAATGGCTCTGGCCCTGGTTGACGTGCACCAATTTCGATTGCATCGTGCGTGGCACGTGTTTGCATGAACTGCAAACGACTGCCTGTTGTCATTCGGCCCTGCATCACGCGAACACTCGAGACAACACCGCGGTATTGGTCGAACTGTGAGTCGAAAATCAGCGCCTGCAATGGCGCATCGATGTCGCCCTGAGGAGCAGGAATCTTTTCAATGATCTCGTCCAACAGTTCTGCCACTCCGGCTCCTGTCTTTGCAGAGATACGCAAGATGTCTTCTGCAGGAATGCCCAGAATGTTCTCAATCTCTTGGGCATAGCGATCTGGGTCTGCTGCGGGAAGGTCGATCTTGTTGAGAACCGCGACAATCTCAAGGTCATTCTCAAGGGCCAGATAACAGTTCGCGAGCGTCTGCGCTTCGATGCCCTGTGCCGCATCCACCACAAGCACCACGCCTTCACACGCAGCTAATGAACGACTGACTTCGTAACCAAAGTCGACGTGCCCGGGAGTATCAATGAGGTGGAAGGTGTGGCCTTTCCAATTTACGCGAACGTTCTGCGCCTTAATCGTGATGCCACGCTCACGCTCGAGGTCCATTGAGTCGAGATACTGGGCCTTCATGTCGCGCGCTTGAACCGCACCTGTCATCTCAAGGATGCGGTCGGAGAGGGTCGACTTGCCATGGTCAATGTGGGCAATGATCGAGAAATTGCGGATTTTTGAGATGTCCATGGGCTAATTGGAGCCTACCTGTGCGGTTGGGGACGGGGCTGTCTCCCGATAGCCTCGTTACTCGTGGCAAACATCAAGAGCCAAAAGAAGCGCATTCTTACCAACGCAAAAGCAGCAGACCGTAACAAGGCCGTCAAGAGCGAGCTGAAGACACGTATCCGCACTGCAACCGACAACGCTGGCACCCCTGAGGGTGAAGAAAGCCTTCGTGCTGCCGTCAAGCGCATCGACATGGCTGCTGCCAAGGGAATCATTCACCCGAACTCAGCTGCTCGTCGTAAGAGCCGCTTGATGAAGCGTTTCAACCTCGCAGCCAAGTAATTGCTTCATAGCAATTAAATCTTCCAAGTAATCAGACTTTCTGATCGCGTCATATCGACGCTCCCCGCCAAAAAACTTCTAACGCTTGTATGCGCGCGCCCGCTGTGGGGCTGCACCACCAAGACGCGACAGTCGTGCCACCAGCACTTCCATCACCAGTTCTGGCTCCCAGTCTTTTCCGCCACGTAGGTCGAGGTCTGCCGTCGCAATGAGCGAGATGGCCCGTGAAATTCCTGCACTGCCGAGACGCTGGTACTGCTCGAGAACTTTACGTGCCGTGAACTCTTTGCCGCCGAGGATCTCCACCGCATCAGCCGCTGTGCGAACACCACGACCATCGATCTTCATCATTTGTGCATAGCGGTTCGCCAAGAGCGCGAGAATCTGCAGAGGGTGGGAGTCCCCCATCATGCGATGCAGCATGAGAAGTGCTTTGGTCGAGTCACCGGCGTCGACGGCATCGGTGAGATCCCACGGCGCAACACTGCCTGCCTCACCAAGGAACACTTCGATGTCTGAGCGCGACAACTTTGCGCCTTCGCCGTATGCCGAGGTGAGCGTGGCCAAGAGGCCTGCAATACGGGCATGGTCTCCGCCGAACCACGACGCAATAAGCCGACCCGCATCGGGTGAATACGTGAAGCCAGCTTCCACCAACTTGGTTTCTACCCATTTGATGCGCTCGTTTTGATTACTGACGACTGCAGCACCAATGGTCTCGGCTTTCGCACGCTTGCACGCGTCGGAGACTGCCTTCACCACGCGCCCTGTAGACGTAATGACGAGGTCGACCTCTTCAATACATGCATCGATGGCTGCCACAAATGTGTCGACATCTTCAGCAAGAAGATCTTGTAGGTGACGAAGAACAACCACCTTGCGTTCCATAAACAGCGACATCGTGGTGAGCGCATCAGCAACACCACCAATTGCAAACGTGCTGTCGGAACAATCGAAGTCATCGACCATCATCGAACGATCGTTATCGCCCACCAAGCGATCGACCAGTGTGGTGAGTTCAAGGCTGATGAGACTCTCATCGCCAGAAATCAGGTACACACTCACGCCCACTACCCTGCCACAGCGGTGTGCCTCTGTGCATTTTTCTTCATGCGATACAACAGCAGAACCACCACAATCAGCCATATTCCACCGTTCCACCAGCCCTGCGGCGAAAGAAACGAGGCAATCCTCGAAACTCCGTCAACCCATGCGACAGGAATGGTCAGCAGCCACGACACCAACGGCACCAACACGGGGACAGCAGAGGCAAGCAACGCAATCGGCAACCCGACCGTCATCACAAACCCTGCAACTGGAATCGCAAGTGGATTTGCGAGAAGTGAGATCACGGGCACAATCCCAAACACAAGAACCGAGATGGGTGCAGTGCCTAATTGAGCTGCCAATGTTGCGGCTAACACCCCACGCGAGCCCATCATGCGACCAATTCCCGCTGATGCCCACGCCAACCCAGTCGTTGCTCCGACACTGAGTGCAAACCCCACGCTCCACGCCAACATCGGATCAATCAGAAGCAGCACAATCACCGCGCGAGACAAAACAATGCGGGCGTTGGCCGGTGATTTCAGTAATGCATTGCTGGCAACCATGCCCGCCATGAATGCTGCACGTAGCACCGATGGCTCACCGCGTGTGAGAGCAACGAACCACACCAGCAACAACATCGTGAGACACCACTTCACCCAATTGCTTCGTCGTTTCAAGAGAGGTGACGCAACGATGAGCAGATACGCCACGTTCTGCCCCGATACTGCACACAGGTGAGACAAGCCACTGTCTCGAAACCGTTGCACCATCGCTGGAGACTGATCTCGATCATCGCCAATGACGAGCCCCGTGAACAATGCACGATGTTCGGCTGGCATGCGCTCGACCCCACGGACAAGGGAACGCCTCATACGGTTTGCTGTTCGAACAAACACAGAACCTTCGGAATACGTTTCAGAAACTGATGCAACAGTGAGACGCCCGACGACATGGTTGATGTGATCAAAGCGTGCGAATTGCCCCTCGTTGCGCGAGCACTCCCCTTCGACACGAACTGACTCACCAACGAGGCGTTGTGCAATGACACGACCTGGCGCGCCATACGCCAACACCTTGTATCTCTTCTTATCAAGTTCAAGCACTGTTGCAGTTCCATAGGAACGAAACGATGGGTCCACACGAATCGTTGCAATGCCAGAACATGCACCTTCACGCACATCACTGCCCTGATGCCATGCCGCAGAGCCACTTGTCAGACCAACAGCAAACAGCATGAGGACAATGACAGACAGAGGAAGCAGCGAATAGCGAAAGAAGATGCACCCCGCGCCCAACAACACGAGACCGGCGACCCGTCCGTTGGATACACGTGGCCACCACTCGCCGACCCACGTACTTGCCCACAGAACAACTGCAAGAAATAGCCAATTCATTGATGAACCCACACGATGCACGCGAGGCCTAGTACTGCCCACGTACAGTTGAGATGTGGGCAGCAACTCAACTTCGACTCGTGAATCGCGCCCACTACTTCCTGGTGGCGTTGCAGCAACACGACGAGCTATTCGCCGTCGCGGTGGACTCATGGCGATTGGTGTTGCCGCTGCGATGTGGTTCGGCGGCATTGTGCTCTCGTGGATCCTGCCAGGCGTCATCGGCGGTGCGCTCTCGTTCGTTCTCATGGTGATGGCTCTTCCTGTGATGCCGATTCTCGGTATGCCCGCGTCTGGCGGCGGTCAACGACTCCTTGTCGCCGTCATCTCAAGCTCTGTCATCTGGTGGTTCATCGGCCAAACAGTGGCAGCACGCGTGTCGAAACGACCCGTCGTGGGTTGGCGAGAGTGGGCTCGCGAGTTTGTATTCCTCGGCCTTGGTCTATGGATCGGCGCAGCAGGCGCACTCATCATCGGTGCTGTTGCACTCGGCGCGTTCTAACCCACTGTCACTTGGTCTCGCAGCGCCGCAAGCTTTGCTGGTCCGATGCCGGGAACATTTAACAGATCTTCCACCTTGCTGAAGGATCCCTTTTTTGTGCGGTACGCAATGATTGCTTTTGCAGTGCTTGGCCCGACGCCGGTGAGTGAATCAAGTTCGCTTGCTGTTGCAGAGTTGAGATTGATTAATCGAGTGGGTTGAGAGCCTGCACTTCCACTACTTGTTCCTGGCGTCGTTGTGGGCGCAGTTGTCGGCGTGGTGCGCTGAGGACGCAACCGAGGTGCAGTCGTGACACGTGGACGTGAGACTTTCTTGATTGGTATGTAGATCTGTTCTGTATCTGTGATGGTTTGCGCCAAGTTGATGGATTCGAGATCAGCGCTGCGTAATGCCCCGCCTGCAGATGCGACTGCATCAACGACCCGTGCAGATGATGGCAATCGGTACACCCCAGGCGAATTCACTGCACCAGCAACATGAACCGTGATGATGGCGGGCGACATCGGTGTCGATGTTGCAGACACTGTCGTGACACGTGGAACATATGCGTCAATCGGCACGGGTGATGGCTTCAGGACGAACCATGCGATTCCACCAAGAAGTACGGCCGTGCAACAGCTGGCAATAATTCGTTGTGGCCCGATGAACGCCACCCATTGGCGAAGTCGGCGCAGCAACTTCTGAAAGTCAATGTTTTCCATGACTGCCATGTGCACATGCAGATGGCAAAGACGGCAGATGAATTAGAACAAGCGAGCGGTGAGTTGCTTGCGGTATTTCGCCGTGCGTGGATCCTCAGGGCCCATCGTTTGCAGGATGTCAAGGTATTCCTGTCGTGCGGCTTCATCGCCCCTGACACGCTCCAGTAATGACTGCAACTGGTCATCAAAATCATCGACAGGATTCAATGACAAACGTGCGGCTGCTGCAATGCGACGCACCCGTTCTGTCTCGGGAATGCGTGGCAATAAAGCCAGCGCTTCTTCGGCGCCACCTGTGCGCACCAAAAACTCCGCAAGAGAGCACACCGCATCTTCGTTGCCAGGCACAAGTGCCACAGCATCACGCAGAGCTTGTTCTGTTCCCTGCTCGAGTAGTTCATGAACTCGCACTTGCGTAGGGTCGGGAAGGAGCGATGTCACCAGATTCTGGATCATGTGCTCTGGTTGGCCACCCATGAACGCATC
>WLHL01000014.1 GCA_009702755.1 Actinomycetota bacterium | reverse complement strand
TACGAAGATTCCTACACATTGCAGCGTTACCTCGCAACCGATGGATATGCAGGTCTACGCGCGGCTCTCGGTCGCCCAGCAACTGATGTTCATGATGAAGTAAAAAACGCAACAGTTCTTGGACGCGGTGGAGCAGGTTTCCCTGCTGGCAACAAATGGGGACTCACACCACAAGGTGTCTGGCCGCGTTACTTGGTTGTCAACGGTGATGAATCAGAGCCAGGCACTTACAAAGATCGCTTGCTCATGGAACGCGATCCGCACCAACTCATTGAGGGTTGTCTCATCGCTTGTTACGCAGCTGGACTTTCCCAGTGTTTCTTGTACATCCGCGGTGAGATGGCACTTGCGCAAGAGCGAGTTGCCGAAGCACTCAATGAGGCATACGCAGCCGGATACGTGGGCAAGAACATTCTTGGTTCGAAGTTCTCTGTCGACATCGTTTTGCACTGGGGTGCAGGCGCGTATGTCGTCGGAGAAGAAACAGCGCTGATCGAAAGTCTCGAAGGCAACCGCGGTATGCCACGTTTGAAGCCTCCGTATTTCCCAGCAGCCATTGGTTTGTATGGTCAGCCAACAATCGTGAACAACGTTGAAACATTGGCCAACCTTCCTTGGTTGTTGCGTAACGGTGCAGCTGCATACACAGCGATTGGTACAGCAACATCTCCTGGTACTCGCATGGTTGCAGTTTCTGGTCACGTACAGCGTCCTGGTGTGTACGAAATCATCAACGGCATCACCACATTCCGTGACTTGTTGTACGGCGAAGAGTTCTGCCAAGGCATTCGCAATGGCAACGAACTCAAGGCATTTGTTCCCGGTGGCGGATCCGCTCCGTGGTTCACACCCGATCAGTTGGATCTTCCGTTCGAAGCAAGCCAAGTAGGACCTGCAGGTTCAATGCTTGGTTCGGGCGCCATCATGGTGATGGATTCCACCACTGACATTCCTCGCGCTGCGTTGACGCTCACGCGTTTCTACGCGCACGAATCATGTGGAAAGTGCACACCATGTCGCGAAGGCGGCACGTGGCTCGAGCGCATCTTGTCTCGTGTTGTCGACGGCAAGGGAACAGACGCTGATCTTGATCAACTCATGGAAGTGGGCGAGTCAATCTGCCCAGGCGCTTTCCCACATGCATCAAATGAGAAGCTCGGTATTGCAGCCGTGCCATTCCCATATCGCATGAACACGATCTGTTTCGTTGGACCATCCGCGTACGCGCCAGTGCACTCTGCACTCACGCTGTTCCGTGATGAGTTCGAAGCTCGCGTAACAAAGCGCACTCTCATTCCTGTGACGGCGGTGTCCTAATGACAACTATCGATACGAACACTGAATCTTCAGAGATGCCTGAAAAGGATCCCAACGCAGTCAGCATCACGATCAACGGTCGCACCGTTGAGGCTCAAAAGGGCGAGCTCATCATTGCCGCCGCTGACCGCGCCGATGAATTCATTCCACGTTTCTGTTATCACCCACGCATGAGCCCTGTCGGCATGTGCCGTCAATGTCTCGTTGAAGTCGAAGGACCACGCGGTCCGATGATGGTGGTGAGCTGTATGACACCAGTGGCCGAGGGCCAGATTGTTCGTACGGACACTCCTCAGGTAAAGCGCGCTCAAGAGGGCATCATCGAACTGCTTCTTGCCAACCACCCACTCGACTGTCCCGTGTGTGACAAGGGTGGCGAATGTCCGTTGCAAGATCAGGCATTCAGCCATGGTGCTGGTGAAAGTCGCTTCGTTGAAGAGAAGCGCCATTACGAGAAGCCAATTGCAATTAGCGAATTGGTGTTCCTCGACCGTGAACGTTGCATCTTGTGTGATCGCTGCACACGTTTTGCTGACGAAGTTGCTGGCGACCCGCTGATCAGCTTCACGCAGCGTGGAAACAACACACAAGTCATGACCTTCCCTGACGAACCATTTGCTTCGTACTTCAGTGGAAACGTTGTGCAGATTTGCCCAGTGGGTGCGCTCACTGCTGAGCCATATCGTTTCAAGGCTCGCCCTTGGGACCTTGAACAACGTGAGAGCACATGCACGACATGTTCCGTCGGTTGTCGCACAGTGGTGCAGTCCAGCCGCGATGAACTGCTCCGCTACCAAGGTGTTGACAGTGACCCAGTGAACTGGGGATGGTTGTGTGACCGTGGCCGTTTCAACTTCCAGTCAGTGAACTCGGAAGATCGTTTAGAGAATCCTCAGACGAAGTCAGGCGACTCATACGCCACGACCACTTGGTCTGCAGCACTCGACACCATCGCACGCACGATTCGTCACGCAACACCAGGTTCCATTGCGATTCTTGGTGGCGCACGTGGCACAAACGAAGACGCGTTCATGTGGGCACAGTTGGCTGATGCCTTAGGTATCACCATGCGCGATGCACAGCTCGATGACGGTTTGCCTGCATCAATCTTCAGTTACCCGCAGGCAACGATTGACGCTGCATGTTCAGCGGGAACTGTCATTTTGTTGGCTCCTGACATGAAGGAAGAACTTCCCGTTCTTCATATTCGTCTCCGCGATGCTGCAGAAAAGAAGAAGATTCGCATCATTGAAATCTCCGCTCGCGAGACTGGCCTCACGAAGCACGCATGGCGTTCTGTGCGTGCCGAATCAGGCACATCAGTGATCGCAGTTCAGCAGTTGCTTGCTGATTCTGCAATTGCAGCACAGTTGGCTTCTGGTCCGGTGGTTGTTGTTGCAGGTCGCGCAAACCTTGCCGAAGATGCATCACACACAATGGCTGCAGTTGACGCAGTTCTTGCCGGAGTACCAAACGCCTCAGTTCTTCCTGTTCTTCGTCGCGGCAACGTTCGCGGTGCATTGTCGCTCGGCCTTGCGCCACAAAGCGGCAAAGATGCAGCTGCAATTCTTGAAGCATCAGCACGCGGTCAAGTTGAGTGCCTCATTCTCTTGGGTGCTGATCCGATGAATGACATTGCAGACGCAGATCTTGCACGTCGTGGTATCGCCGGAGCCAAGTTTGTTGTTGCCATCGATACGTTCCTCACACAATCTGCAGCACACGCCGACATTGTTTTGCCTGCTGCTGCATACGGTGAAAAAGACGGCACCACGATGAACCTTGAAGGTCGCGTCACGAATGTCGTTCAGAAGATCACTCCTCGCGGTACTTCACGTGCCGACTGGATGATTGCAGCTGAGCTTGGTCTCATGCTCGGTCATGACAGCAACGTCACCACGCTTGCTGATGTACAAAAGTTGATGGGCAAAAAAGTTCCTGGCTTTGGTGCAACGACAACTTCAGTTGCCGTGAAGCGCGACGGTGTTGTCGTATCGGTGCCCACACCAACTCGGACGTCATTTGCTGCACCAACCATCACACCGCGTAACTCGTACGAGTTCCGTGTTGATGTCAGTCGCAAGCTCTATGACCGTGCGGTGGGAACAATTACCAGTCCTGCGCTTGCCAATTTGGCAACAGGCGTGAACATCACGATTCATCCACTTGACCTTGAACGAGTGGGCGCAGCCGTTGGCGCCAATGTTCGCGTCTCCAACGCGCACAGCAGCATCGTGTTGCCAGTTCAGTCAAACGAGAAGGTTCCCCGCGGTACAGCGATTATTCCTTTCAATCAGCCAGGTGCAGATGTTCGTGAGTTGATTCGTCACGGAGACTCAGTGGTTGACGTGAGAATTGAGTCGATGTGATGTCATCACTTCTCGCAGTTGATCCTCTCTTAGAGGGTGGCCTTTTCTGGACACCGCTTTTCATCGTTCTGATCAAAGTTCTTGTCGTCTTCGTTGTTGGTCTTGTTGCCACGATGTTGATGGTGTGGTTTGAACGCAAAGTCATTGCAGGAATGCAGAACCGTGTCGGACCAAACAAAGCTGGTCCATGGGGCTTGCTGCAGACATTGGCAGACGGAACAAAGCTTTTCTTCAAAGAAGACTTGATTCCTGAACGGGCTGATCGACTGGTTTTCCGCCTTGCTCCTTACCTTGTGCTCGCGCCGGCGTTCTTGGCGTTTGCGATCATTCCGTTGGGCGGAGACTTCCGCGATGGCAAGGGTGGCATTGTCACTTTGTTCGGACATGAGACTCGTTTGCAACTGGCAGATCCACCGGTGGGCGTTCTTTTTGCTCTCGCAATTTCAGCTATTGCTGTGTACGGCATCATGCTTGCGGGCTGGTCAAGTGGTTCGAAGTATCCATTGCTGGGTTCGGTCCGTGCCTCGGCACAGATGGTGTCGTATGAAGCAGCACTTGGTCTCTCACTTGCAGCAGTGCTTCTCGTTTCAGGCACATTGTCCACCGCAGGCATTGTGGATCTGCAGTCATCCGTGGGCAACTGGAACATCGTCGCAACCGGTTTCGTACCCTTCTTTATCTTCATGATTGCCGCCACGGCAGAACTGAACCGACCTCCGTTTGACTTGGTGGAAGCGGAACAAGAACTTGTAGGTGGATTCAATACTGAATACTCCTCAATTCGTTTTGCGCTCTTCTTCCTTGCCGAGTTCATGAACACCATCACGATGTCGGCATTGATTGTCACGTTGTTCTTCGGTGGCCCTCAGCCAATTTCAATCGGTAACACCACACTTGATATTCCACTTCTTCCGAATGCTTTGGAAGGAACCGTGTGGTTGCTCCTCAAGGTGTTGGTCTTCCTCTACATCTATGTGTGGTTCCGCGCGACACTTCCTCGATTCCGCTACGACCAACTCATGGATCTCGGTTGGCGCATCTTGATCCCCGCATCTCTCGGATGGTTTATGTTGCTGGCCGCACAGCGCGTGGGTCGCGATGCCGGATGGGATCAGGCGGTCGTCACTCTCTCCACAGCGATTGTTCTCATTGTCGGATACGTGTTGTTGCAACTGGCCTACAAGGTCAGTCGTGCCAACCGTGAGAAGGACGGAGCAAGCTTCTAATGGGTTACTTCGGCGGATTCCTCGTCACCATGCGCCAACACGGCGCAAAGAATAAGGTGACAACTGAGTACTCAGGCGGTCGTGTTTTCCGTAAAAAGAATCGCGATACCAAGGACGAAAAGATTGACAAGCCAGAGCGCTTGCATGGTCGTCATGTTCTCAATCGTTATGAAGACGGCATGGAAAAGTGCATTGGCTGTGAGCTATGTGCTGGTGTGTGTCCTGCGAAATGCATCTATGTGCGCGGAGCAGATAATGATCCGGACAATCCAACATCACCTGGTGAGCGTTTCGGTTTCATCTACGAGATCAATTACTTGCGTTGCATCCACTGCGACATGTGCGTGGAAGCATGCCCGACAGAAGCAATCACAGAAACAAAGTTGTTTGAGTTTTCTTTCCTGAATCGTCGTGATGCGATTTACACCAAGGATGAATTGCTTGTTGGCGATGATGGCATGCCGCAGCATCTGCCGTGGGAAGACTGGCGTCCAGGTGAAGACCAGAACACGTCAGGTTGGATGCGTGCAACAGCACCTGCAGGTGACGCAACCTTCGAAGGCGTTGTCTCCTGGAGCGGTGAGTTGGGATACGGCGTACGCAAGCCAGAACCAGTTCAGGAAGTCCGTGATCAGTCCGACGGAGGCAGTCACTAATGGAACTGTTCGTATTCGTCGTTGCCGCTGCCATGGTTTTGGGTGGAGCACTTGGTGTCATCACTCGGTCTAACCCTGTGCATGCAGCTCTGAGTCTCGTGCTCACATTGTTTGGTATCGCTGTGATGTTCGTGTCCCACGATGCACAATTTCTTGCTGCCGTTCAGGTCATTGTCTATGCCGGCGCAATCGTCGTTCTGTTTCTCTTCGTCATCATGCTGTTAGGCGTCGACCGAACTGAAGATGTCAATATCGAGCCAATCACAGTGCAACGTCCGTTGGCTCTGATCGTTAGTGCCGGAGTCATAGGCATTGTGATCGCAGCTGTCGTTACATCACGAGATCTTCTTGGTCGCAAGGTTGGTGGTCTTGACGAGACAACGTTGGGAAGTCCTGACGCGAACATTCGTCAAGTAGCCCGTGAAATCTTCGGCAACAATGTGTTTGCCTTCGAACTCACGTCAGTGTTGTTGCTTGTTGCCGTTATTGGCACGGTTTTGATGGCCAGGCGAGTGAAGTCTGGTGGGGCAGGGAAGTGAGCACCATGTTGTCGGTTATCCAACCCACGAGCAGTTGGTATCTCATCCTCGCTGCTGTTTTGTTCGGCATTGGCGCCTTTGGCGTCATGGTCCGTCGCAATCCACTCGTGATGTTTATGTGCATTGAACTGATGTTGAATGCCGTCAACCTCACCTTCGTCACATTGGCGACAGCACTTTCCAATATCAATGGTCAAGTCGTGGTTGTTTTTGTCATGGTTGTTGCCGCAGCAGAAGTCGTCGTGGGCTTAGGCATCATCGTTGCAATCATGCGTCGTCGTAACGGCATCACTGCCGATGATCTTTCGGCTTTGAAGGGATAACAATCATCATGTTGGATCTCGTCTGGCTCATTCCTGCTCTGCCGCTCACCGGTTTTCTTCTCATCCTTCTTTTCGGCCGAAAGTTAGGTGACCCGTTCGCTGGTGTGCTTGCCACGGTCATGACCGCTTCATCGTTCGTCGTCGTTGCCGGCATCTATTTCGAGCTCTTGTCGCTTCCATCTGAAGAGCGCAAGCACGTTGTCACGCTGTTCTCGTGGATCCCTGTTGGTGGTCTTCAAGTAGATATGGCATTGCTCGCTGACCCTCTCAGCATCACGATGGCTCTCTTCGTTACTGGAATTGGTGCGCTGATTCACTTGTACGCCATCGGGTACATGCACGGTGATGCAAAGTTCCCCAAGTTCTTCATGTACCTGAACCTGTTCATCTTCTCCATGTTGATGTTGGTGCTGGGTGAGAACCTGTTGGTGACATTCCTTGGTTGGGAAGGCGTGGGAGCTTGCTCCTATTTCCTTATTTCGTTCTGGCACACACGCGACTCCGCAGCAACAGCGGGAAAGAAAGCTTTCGTCACAAACCGTGTTGGTGACTGGGGAATGCTTGTCGCAATGTTCTTGGCTTTCGCTGCGGTGGGCACGTTGTCCTACGAGGGCATTAACCACGCAGCAGAGAGTGGAAGCCTTGCAGCGGTTACCGCAACCGGCATCGCCATGATGTTGTTCGTTGGCGCCTGCGGTAAGAGCGCTCAGTTGCCTTTGTTTATTTGGTTGCCTGACGCGATGGAAGGTCCGACGCCAGTGTCTGCGTTAATTCACGCAGCAACGATGGTGACATCAGGTGTCTTCTTGCTCACTCGCATGGCTCCAGTTCTTCATGCGGCGTACCCATGGTCGAGCGATGTCATTGCAACGGTCGGTGCTTTGACAGCTCTGTTTGCGGCAACGATTGCTGTCGCGCAAACGGACATTAAGAAAGTCCTTGCGTACTCGACGGTGTCGCAATTGGGATTCATGTTCCTCGCTATTGGCTCTGGCGCGTACGTTGCTGCCATCTTCCACATGGTGACCCACGCATTCTTCAAGGCACTGTTGTTCATGGGCTCTGGTTCCGTGATTCACGGAATGCATCATGAACAAGACATGCGTCGAATGGGTGCATTGCGCAAGGTCATGCCGATTACGGCAATCACCTTCATTATCGGTTGGCTTGCAATCGCGGGTGTTCCGCCATTCTCCGGTTTCTGGTCGAAGGACGAGATTCTTCTCTATGCATTCGCCAATAACCGTTTCCTCTACTTCATCGGAGTCTTAGCTGCACTCCTCACAGCGTTCTACATGACACGTCAAGTCATCATGGTGTTCTTTGGTGAAGCTCGCTGGCACGATCATGCTGAAGAGAACGGTGCTCACGGAGATCACACTCCGCATGAGAGCCCGTGGACAATGACTGCACCTTTGGTGATTCTGTCCGGACTCGCCATCACCGGCGGTGTTATGCAGTTGCCATTCTCGAAAGAAACACATTGGCTTGAGCATTGGCTCGAGCCCGTTGTGCATCACTCTGAAGCAAACATCAAGGGCACATGGGCCTACGACAACAAGTGGCTGCTCCTTGGTCTTGCAGTTCTCATTGCATCTGCGGGTATTGCTGCAAGCATCGCGGTCTACGCCAAAGGCAAGTTCAAGGCAATTGAGCCGCAGGTTCTTGCCGATGCATGGCGATATGACTCAAGCGTTTCTGCATTCGTCGGTGGCCCAGGTCGCAGAGCGTTTGATGCAGTCGCGGCCTTTGATGCTCACATCGTCGATGGCGCAGTTGTCGGGGTTGGTACTGAAGTACGTGCAGCAAGTGGTCTCTTGCGCAAAGTACAAAATGGCCTCGTTCGTTCGTATGCCGCAATCATCGGGCTCGGTGCAGTCCTTGTGCTTGCATGGTTCCTCTTGAGGGGAGTCCTCTGATGTTGTCAACGCTTATACAAAGTGCTGGAGCAGCAACGGAGAAAACTGCTGTTGCATTCCCGATCCTTTCCGCATTGATTCTTGTTCCACTTCTGGGTGCCGTCCTCGTGACGTTGTTGTCCAATCGTCGGCCTGAGTATGTGAAGTTCACTG
Source organism: Actinomycetota bacterium (assembly GCA_009702755.1). GTDB lineage: Bacteria > Actinomycetota > Acidimicrobiia > Acidimicrobiales > Ilumatobacteraceae > UBA2093. The sequence goes on along the minus strand of WLHL01000014.1, from coordinate 24,956 downwards.
CGCTCATCGTCAGTGCAGGTACTGGCGCAATGTCATTGTGGATGTTGGCCAAATTTGACTCACATGAGGCTGGGTTTCAGTTCGTTTCTCAACACGAATGGATTCGTGCATGGGGTATCTCGTGGCACCTCGGTGTTGACGGTATTTCCCTCTTCCTCGTCGTTCTGACCGGCATCCTTTTCCCACTCGTCATTGTTGGTGTGGATCCGCACCACGATGAAAAGCGCTACCTCGGATGGATACTGCTTCTTGAAGCTGGAGTGATGGGAAGTTTCCTCAGTCTTGACTTGTTCCTGTTCTTCATCTTCTTCGAGATTGTTCTTGTTCCGATGTACTTCCTCATTGGTGGATGGGGCTACGACAAGCGCATCTATGCAGCGACGAAGTTCTTCCTGTACACAATGTTTGGCTCCGCATTCATGCTGGTCGGCATCATTGCAACTGCAGTGCTGGCCCAGCGAGACCTCGGATACATCACCTTTGATCTTGTGAAGATTGCAGAAGAAGCAACTTTTGGAACCAACACAGCTCGATGGTTGTTCCTGTCATTCGCCATTGCTTTCGCGGTGAAGGTTCCAATCTTCCCGCTACACACCTGGTTGCCGGATGCACACACTCAGGCTCCAACAGGTGGTTCCATCATCCTTGCTGGCGTGCTGTTGAAAATGGGAACATACGGGTTCCTCCGCTTTGGGCTCTATTTGTTCCCCGCAGCTGCCGTCTGGGCAAAGCCGGTCATTCTCACGCTTGCGACTATCGGCATTATCTATGGTGCGATTGCAGCAACTATGCAGACGGACCTCAAGCGTCTAGTTGCGTATTCATCGGTTGCTCACTTGGGCTTCATTGTTCTGGGTACGTTCGCCATCACGTCGCAGTCACTCACCGGAAGTGTGATGCAGATGATTAACCACGGTGTCTCCACCGGTGCGTTGTTCCTCTTGGTCGGAATGATTTACGAACGTCGCCATACGCGAGTCATCGCGGAACTCAAGGGCATTCAGTCGGTTGCTCCCATCTTTGCTGCCGCATTTATGGTCGTGATGCTGTCATCCGTCGGAGTCCCTGGACTCAATGGATTCGTTGGCGAATTCCTCATCCTCATCGGTTCATTTGAAACTGCGCGGTGGTGGACAATCATCGCCGCAACGGGTGTCATCTTGGCTGCTCTGTATCTGTTGTGGGCATACCAACGTGTCTTCCATGGCGAGCCAGATGAAGCCAATTCAACGTTCAAGGAACTCACACTTCGTGAGGGCTCGTTGTTGATGGTGTTCATCGGACTCATCGTGTTCACAGGTCTCTTCCCCAAGCCAATGTTGAATCGCATTGAACCCAGTGTCGACAAGCTGGTCAAGCATGTGGAATTGCACTCTGACTACAAGGCCCCGGTGCATAAGGGCGGACATTCGCCTGCAACCGATACTGCACATGAGGGAGGCGAGTAATGGTTCTCGCAGCAACAATGACGGCTCCTGAGATCGCATGGGGTGCGTTAACCCCACTTCTCATTCTCCTGGGTGGTACTTGTCTTCTTCTTTTGTTGGGAACACTTGTTCCCCGCTGGCCTCGAGTAGCGACACCTACTCTCACAATTGTCACCGCGCTTGCCGCCGGAACCGCTGCGTGCGTGCAATGGAACAATCTGTACTACCGCAAGGGGTACTCCATTGTTGCTGATGCGATTTCGATCGATCGTTTCTCTGTACTGATCACCATCATCATCACGGTTGCGGTTGCTCTCGGTGCACTTCTCGCATCAGCGCATCATGATGATGCAAATGGCGATCCATTGGAGAACTATGCGTTGCTCCTGACTTCTGCAATTGGCGCAGTCGTGATGGGCTCAGCAAATGACCTGATTGTTTTGTTCCTTGGCTTGGAAATTCTGAGCCTCTCGTTGTATCTGATGGCTGCAAGCGATCGCCGCCGCGAGGAAAGCCAAGAGTCGGGTCTCAAGTACTTCATTCTTGGTGGCTTTGCATCAGCATTCCTGTTGTACGGCGTTGCCCTTGTCTATGGCGCAACTGCTTCGACGAACATCAATGGCATTGCTGAAGCATTGACAGAACGAATTGCTGTGGGTGGTTCGGATGCAATGTTGCTGGTGGGAATCGGCCTCATGCTGGTGGGCCTTGGCTTCAAAGTCTCTGCAGCCCCCTTCCAGATCTGGACCCCTGATGTGTACGAAGGTGCACCCACGTCAGTGACGTCATATATGGCATCTGCTGCCAAGGTTGCTGCTTTTGCAGCGTTACTGCGAATCTTTATTGTCGGACTCGAGTCACGTGTTGATGATTGGCGTCCAGTGATCTGGGTTCTTGCCGTTCTCAGCATCTTTGTTGGTTCGACGATGGCAGTGGTGCAAACCAACGTCAAGCGCATGCTTGCGTACTCATCGATTAGCCACGCTGGTTTCATCCTTGTTGGAGTCGAAGCTGCTGCGCATATGGAAGGCAATGGTCTTGCGGCTTCCGCAACATATTTGGCGATCTACACAATGATGGTCATGGGCTCATTTGCAATCTTGATTGCAGTGGCAGGCAAGAACGACACAGCAACGACACTCGATGCGTTTAAGGGTCTCGCAAAGCGTCGTCCCGCTCTTGCATTGGCATTCAGCACACTGCTGTTTGCACAAGCGGGCGTGCCGTTCACCTCCGGATTTGTCGCCAAGTTTGGCGTCATCAAGGCTGCTGTTGAAGTCGATTCCTACGGCATCAGTATCGCTGCAATGGTGGGTGCCGTCATTGGCGCCTTCCTCTACTTGCGCATTGTTGTCAGCATGTGGATGGAAGAACCAGAGACACAGGAACCTCTCGAGATTCCAACAGTTGTCAGTGTTGTGATCGGGATCTCCGTAGCCTTCACGCTCGTGATTGGGTTCTTCCCCAGCATCTTGCTTGATGCAATCGAACTTGTGCGCTTCGCGCCTCTTTGATTAACGCCGAGCTGCGCGTTGTATTAACGCGTTAAAGAGTCCCTGGTTTGCAGGGTCTTCTTCCGCGGTGTCTTCCGGGTGCCACTGCACACCGATGACCCATGTCGCTGTGGCGTGTTGCACCGCTTCCACTGTTCCGTCGCTGTAGTGGCCAACCACTGTCAACGACGGCGCAACTGTTTCAATCGCTTGATGGTGAAATGAGTGGGTCATGGGATGAGTTGTGCCCATTGCTTCAGCGACAAGCGATCCTTGGGTCAGTTGCACATCATGCATTGTGTCGCGGTGCACTTCATAGTTCTCAAGATGCTGAATGAGTGTTCCACCCAACGCAACATTGAGTATCTGATGCCCACGACAGATTGCAAGAACAGGCATATCTAAGGACACTGCGTGTTGCACTGCTGCAATCTCAAAGTCGTCAATGAATTCATCGACACCGAACAAACGAGCGTTGATTTCGCGGCCGTACTGAGAAGGGCTCACATCACCGCCGCCCAAGAGGACCATTCCGTCGCACCGTTCAACAGTGGCACGAATGAGATCTACGTCATCAGTGGGCGGAATGACAACAGGAAGTCCACCTGCGCGTTGCACTGCATCGGCATACAGTCGACCTCCACTGACAACTGGTGTGCGGTGGCCCTTGGCTTCATCAGAACGCCGTCCAGGTATCGCAATCAGTGGTGGATTCATCGTGAGATGACTTCGTCAACCACGTAGTCGTTTTGGCGTGCCATAGAGATCACACTGTCGGCATGCTCACGTCCGCGAACTTCGAGAACAACTTGTACTCCGGTCTCACGAACATGAAGTGAGATGCCTTCACGAACATGCTCCACTTCAATCAAATTGGCGCCAGCACCTGCGAACAATGTGAGAAGTCGCGCAAGTCCACCGGGCCGATCAGAGATACGAACAAACAGAATCAGGCGTCGTCCAGCTTGTGTTTCGTTTCGTCGGATGAGGTTAGGAACGAGGCCTAGGTCAACATTGCCACCAGAGAGAACAACACAGGTTGTTCCAGTCGCTGAAGGAACAACCTGGCCACTCAGCAGTGCGGACACACCAACTGCGCCGCCACCTTCGACATACAACTTGCTGCGATCCATCAACATCACCATCGCATCGGCAACAAGGTCTTCTTCGACAACAACAATTTCATCAACGAATTGTTCAATGATGGGTCGCGTGAAGTCGCCTGGTGTTTTCACAGCAATACCGTCAGCAAGTGTGACAATGGGTCCGTCTGCTGGATGATCGCCTGCATACGGCGCACATGCACGAACTTGTACGCCAATGATGCGTACGTGAGGCATTGCTTGTTTCACTGCAATCGCGACTCCACCAGTGAGTCCACCACCACCAAGTGGAACAATCACCGTTGCAAGGTCGGGGATATCTTCCACAAGTTCAAGACCAAGAGTTGCTTGACCAGCAACAACAATCGGATCATCAAAAGGATGACAAAGAATCATGCCGGTTTTGTCCGCGTGCTCTTGTGCTGCTGCAACTGCATCAGACAATGTGTCGCCACCTTCAGTCAATGTTGCGCCATAGGACAACACTGATTTCATCTTTGACAACGACGCACCAGTAGGAACAAAAATCTGGCACGGTACGCCGTAGTGCTTTGCGGCAAAGGCAAGAGCTTGCGCGTGGTTGCCAGCACTTCCTGCAACAACGCCGTTCTTTGCAGCATCGCCGAGTGACGCCAGTTTGTTCATTGCTCCGCGAATTTTGAAGGAGCCCGTTCGCTGAAGGTTCTCTGCCTTGAGAACGACATTGCCACCAAAACGTTCCGTGAGAGAAAGTGATTCGGTCACTGGTGTTCGCTTCACAACGCCGGCTCCTGCCTTGCGAGCAGCAAGGATGTCAGAGGGGTCAATAGGGAACACGGGCATGCGTCACTACCGTAGTGGTCATGCGTGTAGCGCTCGTCGCGAATATGAATGAAGCTGACCCCGGTTTCGTGGGTCGTTCCTTGCGCCGTCGCGGCTATGCCCTCACTGACTTCCTCCGAGAGCAGCATGCAGACTGGCCTTCTCTGGATGGTTTTGACCTGGTCGTGGCTCTGGGGTCGGGGTGGAGCACCTATTGGGACCATGTGGCCGAGCCGGTTCTGGCGGAGCAGTTGCTGATGCAGGAGGCAATGGCCAGGGATATCCCGGTTCTGGGGGTCTGTTTCGGGGGCCAGCAGCTATCTCGTGCCCTCGGTGGAGTGGTCACAAAGGCACAAAGTACGGAAATTGGGTGGTTTTCGGTCGAAAATGTGCCCGAAACAGCACAAATTGCCCCCAAAGTCCTCTTCGATGGCCCCTGGATGCAGTGGCACTACGACAGCTTCAGTGTTCCTTCTGGGGCAACGGCTCTGGCTCAGTCTCCCGCCGGTCCCCAAGCTTTTGTCTGTGGGAGAGCCTTGGGGCTGCAATTTCACCCTGAAGCCACCGAAACCATCGTCAAGATGTGGTCATCAGACGATGGGGTGGAAGAACTCGTGGGTCAGGGAATTGATGCCGAGGACCTCTTATCGACGACTCGGCTTCAGGTGGCAGATTCTGAAGATCGATGTGAGGCACTGGTCGACTGGTTCCTCTCCACCATCGCACAAGGGCACATGCCACAAGGCTGAATCCCTTGTGAAGTTGGGGTCTGAATAGGGCTCCGTAGTAGTTTCAAAGGCTGTGTCTGAGTTTCTACGGTCCTATCTCACAGTTGTGTGGTTCGGGCTTGCCGCGTTTTTGGTCGCCGGATTATTGCTGGGTATCTCCGCGCTAATTCGCCCCAATAAGCCCTCCCGAGAAAAGTTGCTCACCTACGAAAGTGGTGTGGATCCCGTCGGTGATGGTTGGTCGCAAAGTCAGATTCGTTATTACGTCTTCGCACTTCTCTTCGTCATCTTTGACGTTGAAGCAGTGTTCATCTTCCCGTGGGCTACTCAACTCGAGCGTTATGCCGTATTCGGACTTGTAGAAATGGGTGTCTTCGTCGGCATTCTTCTTCTTGGTCTTGTTTACGCATGGCGCAAGGGCGTCCTGCGCTGGGTCTAGGGAAAAGGTTCATCGATTATGGGACTTGTTGATCGCGGTCGGCTTCCAAAGCCACTCACATCACTCTTCAATATGGGTCGCTCATATTCATTGTGGGTGTACCAGTGGGGACTCGCATGCTGCGCCATCGAAATGGGTGCTGCATTCGGTTCACCTCGCTATGACGTCATGCGTCTCGGAGTGATTCCTCTTCCTGCATCACCACGCCAAGCGGACCTTGTTGTTATCTCCGGAACTGTCACCGACAAGATGGCACCAGCTATCAAGCGCTTGTACGAGCAGATGCCAGAACCGAAGTACGTGATCTCAATGGGAAGCTGCGCAAACTGCGGCGGTCCATATTGGGACAGCTATTCGGTCACCAAGGGCGTCGATCAAATCATTCCTGTTGATGTGTATGTCCCTGGTTGCCCACCACGTCCTGAAGCGTTGCTTGAAGGAATCGTGTTGCTGCAACAACGCATCAAGAACGAAGACATGGGCGCACGTTGGCGCGGTGAAGGCACCAAGTCAATGAACATCGTCGATGGCGAATCAGCTGAGAAGGGTGGTGTTCCCGTTGTCGTCCACAACTGATACCCCAACTGAGGCACCTCGCGACACAGTGCGCGAAGCAGAACTTGCGCGCATTCTTGAAGCACTCGGTGCTGGCGTTGTCGATTCGCTGTTGAAGCCAAACGATGACATGTGGATCCGCGTGACCGCAGAGACATGGCGTGCAACAGCAGAAAAATTGAAGGCCTTGGGTTACACCTACTTCGGTTATGTCTCCGCCATTGACTGGCTTCCATCACCGTTCGGCAAGAGCGAAGATGATGCATCTGGTCCATCAGGCGAGCGAGATTCCACAATCAAGCAGGGCTACACCGGTGGCGATACTCGCTTCCAAGTGATTGCTCGTTTGGTGCAGCCCTTCACAACAATCGGAATCAACATCAAGGTTGATGTCGCCGATGACGTAATGGCAGTTGATTCCTGGTCCAGCGTTTTCGCCGGAGCAAACTGGCATGAGCGCGAAGCTCACGAAATGTTTGGTATCGGCTTTAACGGCCATCCAGATCTTCGCAACATGTATCTCCCAACAGATTTTGAAGGACATCCGATGCGCAAGGACTTCCCGTTGCTTGCACGCATCGTGAAGCCATGGCCAGGCATCGTTGATGTTGAACCATTGCCCGGCGACGACGAAGAGGAAGGCGAAGCATCATGACCATGCTTGGCGACCGTCAACAACTCGCATACATCGCATCCCAGGCTGCCGATGCACGAGTCAACGTTGAACTTGAAACAGAGGGCATGACCCTCAACATCGGACCGCAGCACCCTGCAACGCACGGAACACTGCGCATCATTGCTCGCCTTGATGGTGAACAAGTGGTGTGGGCTGAACCATCTGCTGGCTACATGCACCGTGGATACGAAAAGCTCACAGAAGTCCGTACGTTCCCTCAGGTCACTGCATTGGTGAACCGCATCGACTGGTTGGGTTCTTTCGCTAACGAAGTTCCTTTCATTCTCGCTGCTGAAAAGTTGATGGGCGTGGAAGCACCATCGCGCGCGCAGCACATTCGCACCATCTTGTTCGAGTTGTCTCGCATCGCGAACGTTTCATTGTTCCTTGGTGACCTCGGTGTGCAGTTGGGCGCAATCACTCCAGTCTTCTTCGCATTCCGCGACCGTGAATATGTGTTGAACCTGATTGAGGGTGCAACCGGTGGACGCTTCCACCCGAACTTCGACCGCATCGGTGGATTGAAAGATGACTTGCCTGCTGGCTTCATCGACGAGACACGAATCGTCATGAAGAAGTTGCGTACCTTCTGCGATCAGATTGAAGACCTTTTGTTCGGAAACGAAATCTTCCAATCACGTACGCGTGGCATTGGTGTGATTCCGAAAGACGTCGCATTGTCATACGGCTTGTCGGGTGCGAACCTTCGTGCAAGTGGAGTTGACTGGGACCTTCGTCGTGACCAAGACATCCCGATGGCTTGGAACAAGACAGATTTCAAAGTCATCACACACCCAGATGGCGACTCGTTCGCACGTTGCTGGGTTCGTCTGCAAGAAGTGCGTGAGTCAACAAAGATTGTTGATCAACTTCTCGACACGATTCCTGCTGGTCCAGTGATGGCCAAGGTTCCCAAGATCATCAAGGTTCCTGAAGGCGAAGCATGGGTCTCAACCGAGAACCCACTTGGCGAAATGGGTTACTACGTTGTCTCTCAAGGCGACCAAGGTCCATTCCGTGTGAAGATTCGCAGCGCATCGTTCAACAACATCTCAATTGTTCCTTGGCTTCTCAAAGGTGTGTATGTCCCCGACATCATCACCATCCTTGCGTCTTTGTACTTCATTCTCGGAGACATTGATCGCTGATGAACGCTGTCCTTTTTGCTTCTGACTTGCCGTATTGGCTGCAGTCAATCTTCCGCGTCCTTGGTGGACTCGTTGCCGTGTTGCTCCCTGCGGGCACCGTGGTGTACCTGTTCCTTTTCAAGATGTTGTCGTTCATGCAGTCACGTCTCGGACCAATGGAAGCTGGTCCGTATGGCTCGATGCAGTTGTTTGCCGAAGTGGGCAAGTGGCTGCAGAAGGAAGACATCGTTCCTGCGAATGCTCAGCCTGAAGCACGTATTTTCAAAATGGCACCGCTGATTGTTTTGGCAAGCACTTTCTTGCTTGTTGTTGTCGTGCCATTTGGTCCCGATGCACTCTTCACCGATTTTGAGACTGGAATCTTCTACGCACTTGCTGTGTCGTCGATATCAGTCTTGGGAATCCTCATCGCCGGCTGGGCAAGTGCCAACAAGTACTCGTTGCTTGGTGGTTTGCGCGCTGCAGGTCAGCTTGTTGCGTACGAGTTGCCGATGGTTCTTGCAGTGATTGGTGTTGTCATTCAGGCAGGCACCATGAACTTGCAGCAGATTGTTGTTGCTCAAAACACGGGTTCAATGTTCGGCTGGGATGGCATTGGCAATCCGTACGTTCTGACGCAGTTTGTTGCCTTCATCATTTTCATGATTTCTGTGCAGGCAGAGCTTTCACAAACTCCGTTCGACATGCCCATTGCGGAATCCGAACTTGTGTCTGGATACATGACGGAGTATTCGGGTTTCCGTTTCCTGATCTTCTTCATTGGTGAGTTTGCAACAGCAGGTGTCTTCGCGATGATCGCATCGATTCTCTTCCTTGGTGGTTGGGGAGTGCCTTTCGCTTGGTTCGGCTGGACCACCATCGACAGTGTTGACAACTGGATGAATTTTGCTGGACCGCTCATTTTGTTCGCCAAGATGATGGCCCTTGTTTTCTTCATTATGTGGATTCGCTTCTCTTCTCCGCGTTTGCGTGAGGATCAGTTGCAGCGTTTCGCATGGAAAGTTCTGATTCCAATTTCGCTAGTCAACATCATGTTGACTGCTGTTCTGAAGGTGGCTTTCTGATGGCTAAGCCAAAAGTTCCGGGCATGTTCAAGGGTCTTGGCGTCACATTCGCCACTCTCTTGGCGACTGCAAAAAATGGTGCGGACACAGTTCAGTACCCACACGAAAAGGAAACACCTCCAATTCGTGCACGTGGAGTCATTGCACTTCATGAAGACAACTGCACATCTTGCATGTTGTGCGCTCGCTCATGTCCCGACTGGTGTATCTACATCGAGGGTCACAAGGAGCTTGCACCACCTCGTCGTGCTGGTGGTGCACCACGCAAAGTCAACAAGCTTGATCGTTTCGACATTGACTACGCATTGTGCATGTACTGCGGTATCTGCGTAGAAGTGTGTCCGTTTGATGCGCTCTTCTGGAGTCCTGAATACGAATACTCCGAACCACGTATTGCCGATCTCTTGCATGACAAGGCCAAGCTCGGCGAGTGGATGCAGACCGTGCCTGAAGCTCCAGAACTTGAAGCAGGCGCAGAGAAGAAGGGCAAAAAATAATGCTCGCTTCAGATGTGCTTGTTGCCCAGAACGTGGGCTTTGCGATTATCGCAGTAATCATGGTGATTGGTGCGTTACGCGTCGTCACGACAAAGAACGTGGTGCATGCAGCACTGTGGCTTGTCGTGGTTCTCGCCGGCGCTGCTGCTCAATACATTTTGCTTGCCGCAGAATTTCTTGCTGTCACACAGGTCATGGTCTACATCGGCGCAGTGATGGTCTTGTTCCTTTTCGGAACCATGCTCACTCGTGCACAAATTGGTGCAGAGAAAGATCTCAACAACAAGAACGGAATTATTGGTCTTCCCATCGCCGTTCTCTTGTTGGCAACAATGCTGATTGCATTGAATGACGGATTCAAGGCTGAAAAATTGTCCGCTGATGCTCCGCTCGTCTCAACGCAGCAAGTATCTGACCAGATCTTTGGAATCTATTTGCTTCCGTTCTGGGCCTTGTCGTTTGTCTTGCTCGCTGCAGCTATCGGAGCAATCGTGCTCGCGAGGAGGGACTAACAATGTTGCTCAATCAGTTCCTCATGCTTGGTGCAGTTCTTTTCTGCATCGGTGTCTATGGCGTCATTGTTCGCAAGAACGCAGTTCTCGTGCTGATGTCCATCGAACTCATCCTGAACTCCGTCAACATCAACCTTCTTGCGTTCTCTTTACGCAATGGAACACCTGACGGACACACGTTTGCTCTTTACGTCATTGCAGTGGCTGCAGCCGAAGTCGGTGTTGGTCTTGCAATGGTCTTGCTCATGTACCGCAACCGTCGTTCCGTTGGTCTCGACGATCTCTCAGAGATGAAGGGCTAACTCATGTTCTCTGCATCTACCGAAGCTGCTGAAGTCATCTTGAAGTCCGGCTGGTTCCTCGAAAACGCGTTCATCATTCCGATCATTCCTGCAGTTGCATTCTTCTTGATCATTTTCTTCGGCAAGAAGATGCCGATGAAGGGTTCTGAGTTCGGCATTGTGTCGATGTTCGCTGCATTGGTGATGTCAATTGGCGCCGCCTATCAGTGGATTCAGCGCGTCAATGGCGTCTCTGAAGAAACGTATGTGAAGCCGATCATTCGGTCATGGACATGGTGGCAAAACGATGGTGTCTCATTGGGAATCGGCCAGCACATCGACGGTCTTTCCATCACGATCCTTGTTGTTGTCGCTTTTATTTCTTCTCTTGTGCAGATCTACTCCACTGAGTATCTCCACGGAGATCGTCGATACACGCACTTCTTTGCGTCATTGACTCTGTTCTCTGCGGGCATGCTCAACATGGTCGTTGCCGAGAACATGATTCAGCTCATCCTTGGTTGGGAACTCATGGGCTTGTGCTCATTCATGCTCATCGGCCACTGGTGGGAAGAGGGTGCAAATAGTCGCGCTGCACTAAAGGCTTTCTTCACCACTCGTACCGGTGACATTGGGCTTCTCGTTGGTACGTCGGTCTTGTTCTTCGCTGCAAACGATTGGACCCAGAAGACTCTTGGTGTTTCTGGTTTCAGCATCCGCGGCTTGTCCGCATGGGCGCTGTCGGGAGATCCAAGTAGTGCAGCAATCACAGTGGGCGCAGTCGCTCTGTTCATTGCATGCATCGGTAAGTCGGGTCAGTTCCCACTGCACACCTGGTTGCCAGATGCAATGGCTGGTCCAACACCGGTTAGCTCGCTCTTGCACTCATCCACCATGGTGGTTGCCGGTGTTTTCTTGGTCGCTCGTGTGTACCCAGTGTTCTACGAGGGAATGAACATTTACGGCAACAGCGTGAACTTCATCGTTCTGATTGGTGGCGTCACGATTGTCATTGCCGCTGCATTGGCATTCGTTCAAAACGACATCAAGAAGGTGCTTGCGTACTCAACGGTGTCGCAGTTGGGCTACATGATGATGGGTCTCGGCGCTGGCGCTTGGTTGCCAGCGGTGTTCCACATCTTCACCCACGCATTCTTTAAGGCATGTTTGTTCCTCGGTGCTGGCTCCATTAGCCACAGTGCATCGCACCACTCATTCGACATGAAGAAGGACATGGGTGGACTGCGTAAGTTCATGCCCATCACTTTCAGCACATGGATTATTTCCACTCTTGCGCTGTGCGGCGTTTTCCCATTCTCTGGTTTCTTCTCAAAGGACGAGATCATCGACAACGTGGGATATGCGGGTTACAACTTCTTCATGATCGTCGGATTGTTCGGCGCATTCCTTACTGCCGCGTACATGACACGTGCGACATACCTCACCTTCTTCGGTGAGCCACGTGGTGCAGCTGCTGGTGAACATCATGACGACGAGCATGACGCTCACGCTTCACACGATGATCACGGTCATGATGCACATGGTCACGATGCGCACGCACATGACTCACATGCTGCGCATGATTCACACGACGATCATGGGTCGCATGGTCCACGCGAATCAGGCCTCATCATCACAGTGCCGCTCATTCTCTTGGCAACACTTGCTCTTGGCTCAGGTTTCCTGAACGCACCAGCGTTTGGTGAGAAGTGGGAGAATCTGAAGAAGTGGGTTGAGCCACGTGCAGAAGTCGTCAGCGTGACAGGCATTGCTAAGCCTGCAGGCGCACATGGTGAAACTCGTCTTGCAGCGGGGTCCGAGGAACCCGTTGATGACGGTCATAGTGAAGCAGCCGACTCTGGTAGCCACAGCAAAGCTGAAGCCGGTAAAGACGGTGGGCATCACTATTCAGACTGTGGTTCAAAAACTCCTGTTGGTGGCGTGTGTTATGCACCGCAACTGAAGCACGCACCTTTCAAATGGTGGAAGGCCGGCATGTCGGTGGGCATTGTGTTCTTGGGCATGATTCTCAGCTGGTTGCTGTGTGTGCAGTTGTACACCCGTAAGAACAAGAAACTTGTTGGTCTCACAGAGCGCAACAAGGCTCTTGGCGCTGGGTATTCATTCCTCGCAAACAAGTACTACCTCGACACCTTGTACGAGAAGATCATCGTCCGTTCCATTGCGCACCCCATTTCTCGTGGTGCCTATTGGTTCAATCAGAACGTCCTCGACGGCATTGTGAATGGTGCTGGTACCAGCACCAGGAAAACTGCCGGTTGGGTCTATCGCAATGTCGACCAAAAACTGGTCGATGGAGCGGTGAACGGAGCAGGTACATCAGCTGAAAATGCTGGTGGTGCGTTGCAACCCGTTCAATCAGGAAAAGTCAATCAATACGGTGCATTGTTGTTCGGCGCTGCCGCCATCGGTGCACTCGTACTCGTCATCATTAACTTCTAAGGGAGCAACTCAGCATGGAAGTCCTCAGCGACCACAATTGGGTATTGACAGTCGGCACATTTTTGCCGCTTGTCGGTGTCCTCATCATGCTCTTCATACCGAAGGCAGACGAGGCGTTATCGAAGGCAGTAGCCATCGGTACCGCAGCGGCAACGTTGGCAGTCGGCGTGTTCACGATGGTCCAGTTCAACTACGACAAAGCCGGAGAGATGCAGTTCGTGGCACAGGCTGAGTGGATCTCAGTCATCAAGTCCTCGTATTTCATCGGTCTCGACGGCATTAGCTTGCCGTTGTACTTCCTCTCGATGGTCATCACATTGCTTGTGATGATTTACAGCTGGAACCATGTTCCATCGCCAGGGAATGCAAAGGCGTTCTACATCTTGATGCTGGTTCTCCAGACAGGTATGGCCGGAACATTCATTGCGCGTGACCTCGTTCTTTTCTTCGTGTTCTTCGAACTCGTCTTGTTGCCGATGTACTTCATGATCGGTGTATGGGGTGGCGAGAACCGCCAGTACGCATCGCTCAAGTTCTTCCTCTACACAATGTTTGGCTCCGCCCTCATGTTGGTGGCGTTCCTAGCATTGTTCTTCAAGACAGGCGCTGAGAGTTTCGCAATTCCGTTCCTCATTGAAAATGGTGGAGCCATCGCGAAGAACACCCAGATTTGGATCTTCGCCGGAATGTTCGTTGGCTTTGCCGTCAAGGTGCCGATGTTCCCATTCCACACATGGTTGCCCGATGCCCACACCCAGGCTCCAACACAAGGCTCAGTCATCTTGGCTGCCATCTTGTTGAAGCTCGGTACATACGGTTTCGTTCGTATCGCAATTCCAATCCTTCCTGAAGCCGCAAAAGAGTGGGCTCCGTGGATCGGACTTCTTGCTGTTATCGGAATCATTTACGGTGCACTCGGTTGTCTTGCACAAACCGACATGAAGCGTTTGATTGCGTTCTCGTCAGTTGCTCACATGGGCTACGTGATGCTCGGTATCTCAACCCTCACTTCATTCGGCATGAACGCTGCAATGTTCGGAATGGTTGCACACGGTCTCATCACCGGCATGTTGTTCTTCGTTGCAGGTTCTGTGAAAGAGCGTTATCACACCCTCGAAATCAAGCGTCTCTCAGGCATGTTGGTGCAAATGCCAAAGCTCGGTTGGATTCTTGGTTTCTGTGCAATGGCGTCACTTGGTCTTCCCGGCCTTGCAGGTTTCTGGGGTGAATTCCCCGCGATCCTCTCGGCGTACCAGCCTGCTCCAGGACTCAATGTCACCGTCTTCCGTGTGTACATGGTTGTCGCCGCAATCGGAACAGTGCTTGCCGCTGGTTACCTCTTGTGGCTCTATCAGCGCACAGCATTTGGCGAGCCAACAGAAGAGTTCGCAGCTGGCCATGGCCATGACGAAGACATCCACGATGTCAACAAGTTTGAGTGGATTGCATGGACACCATTGCTCATCGCAATTGTTGTGTTCGGTGTGTACCCACAACTCATGTTCCAGGTTCTTGACCCAGCAGTGGGCGTGACCCTCAAAGCATTCGGAGGCTGACCTGTGTTGAGCGCACTAGCCCCGGCGTGGACATCGCCGACAATCGATTACCACGCACTTGCCCCCGAGATGATTCTCGCGGGAGGCATCGTGCTGCTCGTTCTCCTCGACTTGTTTGTGGCTGATGCAAAGAAGTGGATTCTTACTCCGCTTGCATCATTCATTGTCTTGGGTGCATTCATCCCCGTTCTCACCCTCGCTTTGAGCGATGGTGGCGTACGCAGTCTTTTTGATGACCGTTACATGGTGGACAACTTCAGCCTCGTGATGAAGGGCTTGTTCCTTCTGTCTGGTTATGTCGTGATTCTTCTCACAGCGGATCACTTGCGTGAGGGCGATTACTACCAAGGTGAATATTGGTTCTTGTTGCTCACCAGCCTCTTGGGAATGGTGATGATGGCATCAAGTCGTGACTTGGTTTCCATCTTCGTGTCGTTGGAACTCTTGTCGATTCCGGCGTACATGATGGCCGCGTGGCGCAAGCGAGATCTTCGCAGCAATGAAGCAGGCATCAAGTACTACCTGCTCGGTGTCTTTGCATCAGCTCTCATGCTCTACGGCATGTCGTTGTTGTACGGCATCTCAGGTTCCACAAAGTTGGTGGAAATCTCCAAGTACTTGGGAACAGATCTCACATCAGTCCGTGCACTCGCTGTGTTCTTCATCGTCGTCGGTTTCGCATTCAAGGTTTCTGCAGTTCCATTCCATACGTGGGCACCTGATACCTACCAAGGTGCACCAACACCGGTGACCGCTTTCTTGTCAGTAGCTTCAAAGGCTGCTGGTTTTGTTGCTCTCGTCACCGTGATCTTCGTTGGCTTCCCCGGCTCGCACGATGTGTGGCAGCCAGTGTTCTGGATTCTTTCTGCTCTCACAATGACAGTGGGCAACGTTCTTGCCCTCAAGCAAACAAACATCGTTCGCATGTTGGCTTACTCATCGGTGGCGCAGGGTGGCTTCATCCTTATGCCTCTCGCGGTAGCAGGCATTGACGGAGTGGCTAATTCTGCATTGCGCGCGATTGTGACGTATCTCTTGGTCTACGCAGCAACAAACCTTGGTGTCTTCGCAGTCGTCATGGTGGTTGCTCGCAAGACTCGCAGCGGAGAAATTTCTTCCTATGGCGGTTTGTTCTCCTATGCACCTGGCATCGCAACGTTGATGACAATGTTTATGGCATCACTTGCCGGTATCCCACCATTTGGTGGATGGTTCGGCAAGTTCGCTGCATTCCAGTCTCTTGTTTCGGCAGGAACAACTTGGGCATATGCATTGGCAATTATCGGTGGTATCAACTCGGCAGTGGCCTTTGGTTACTACGGAAAGATCCTTCGTGAAATGTGGATGAAGCCAGTGCCAGACGGTGACACAACACCGGTCACTGTGTACTCCTCGTTGAGTGTTGCTCTTGTGATTACCAGTGTTGCAACGTTGGTGTTGGGAACATTCCCAGGCATCCCATTGCACTTTGGTGATATCGCCGGTCTCGCCGGTGCCTTCGGCAAGTAGTTCTCTTCGCGCAGCAATAGTTGCTGCGGGCGGATCTCTTCCGTTCTCTCAGTTCATGCAACTCGCGTTGTATGGCGACGGTGGTTTTTACTCTGGTTCTGGTCGCGCCGGGCGTCGTGGCGATTTCCTCACATCTCCCGAAGTGGGTCCATTGTTTGGCAACGTGGTGGCCAATGCGATTGATGCTGTGTGGACGAAGCTTGGCTCTCCTGAAGGATTTCAGATTGTTGAAGTAGGTGCAGGCCCAGGAACATTGGCTCGTTCCATCCTCGCTGCACAACCAAAGTGCCTTGCGAACGGTGAATACATCGCTGTGGAAGTCGGTGCGTCACAGCGCGACTCTCATCCAGAGGGCATCACCAGCACCGATGTGATGCCGACATCAATTGAGAACGGCGTCATCATCGCCAATGAACTCTTTGACAATCTGCCCTTTGAGTTGTGGGTCTTTGACGATGGCTGGCGCCAGTCGCACATCATCGAACAAGGTGATGGATTCGCTGAGGTTCTTCAGAATGCTCCAACGCCATCTTGCTTGCCGGCACGAGTGCCTCACGGGTCTCGTGCACCAGTGCAGACAGTCGCCGCTGAATGGCTTCGCACTGCACTCGGGTCTTTGAAGAACGGAAGTCTGATCGCATTTGATTACTGCACTCCGTTGACTGCAGAAGTGGCATCGATGCCATGGCGTGAATGGTTGCGCACGTATGCCGGTCATGAACGAGGCACTCACTACTTACGTGATGCGGGCCAGCAGGACATCACAACACAAGTGTGTATTGATCAGCTTGCTGCAGTCCGAGAACCTGACGCCATGCGTAGTCAGTCCCAGTTTCTCCAGCTGTGGGGAATCGATGAGTTGGTAGAAGAAGGGCGGCGAGTTTGGACTGAATCCGCAGCGGCGCCCACTTTGGCTGTGATGAAGATGCGTAGTCGTATCAGCGAAGCCGAAGCTTTGCTTGACCCAACCGGACTGGGCAATTTCACCGTGTTGCAGTGGGATAATAGGTGAATACACCTGAACTAGGTTGACACCATGATTGTTGTTGACCGACTGACAAAGACTTACGGGTCAAAGAAAGCGGTCGACGACCTGTCTTTCACAGTGACTCCCGGACGAGTGACGGGGTTCCTCGGGCCGAATGGTTCGGGCAAGAGCACAACGATGCGTTGCATGCTGGGTCTTGATGCTGCAGATGCTGGCTCGGTCACGTTTGATGGCAAGAAATACAGCGACCTTGATCAGCCGTTGACGCATGTCGGTTCTCTTCTTGACGCAGGCGATGCTCACAAGGGCCGTAGTGCACAAAATCATCTGCGTTGGATTGCGATGACGCATGGTTTCCCCAAGAGCCGGGTGGATGAAGTCCTCCATCAAGTCGGCATGTCTGACGTTGCAAAAACCAAAGTCGGGAAGTTCTCACTCGGTATGCGTCAGCGTCTTGGTCTTGCAGTTGCTCTGCTTGGTAATCCGCACACGGTCATTCTCGACGAGCCTGCCAACGGACTTGACCCAGAAGGAATTCGTTGGACCCGTGATGTCATGCGAAGTCTTGCTGATGCGGGTCGTTCCGTGTTGGTGAGCAGCCACCAGTTGGTGGAATTATCACTGGTTGCCGATGATCTTGTGGTGATTGGTCAAGGAAAGCTCATCTCTGCTGGCCCCATTGCACAGTTCATGACACAACATGCGAAGTCATGGGTACGTGTCGTCTCCCCACAGTTTGATGCCCTTGCCACCTTGGTCACTGCTCAAGGCGGCACAGTGGAACGAACAAACGATGGCGGTGACTTCCATGCAGTGACAGCAATTCAAGTTGGTGAGATTGCCGCTACGAACAACATTGTGTTGCATGAGCTTTCCCCGCAAACGGGTTCTCTTGAACAGGCCTTCCTTGATGCAACAGACGCATCGGTGGAGTTCCGTGGCGAAACCGGTTCTTCCAGTGAAGGAATCAAATGATGCTTAATGTTTTTCGTTCTGAACTATTCAAACTGCGTACGACCCGTGCCCCCAAGGTTGTCCTCATATGCGCCGTGTTCCTCCCCATGGTTATCCAGGCGTTAATCGCGCAGTTTGCTTTTAAAGATGGCGTCGTGGGATCAACTGTGATTGCCAATGTCTCGGGATTCGGTCCACTTGTTGCACTCCTGATCGGAGTCGTTGGCGTTTTGTGTTCGACACAGGAATATTCCCAAGGCACAATTCGCATCACATTGGTAGCGACTCCACAACGTTGGACAGTCTTGCTGGCCAAACTGGTGACAATGGTTGCCGTTGCAATCGGCGCAGTTGTAGTTCTCATGATCGGGTGCCTTGGGCTGTCTCAGATCATTATGAATGCTCGCGGACTTCAGTTCGAACTAATTGGAGAGAACGATCGCATTATCTTGGCTTTCTTTGTCCTCGTGCCGTTGATGGCAATTCTGGGTCTTGCGTTGGGCGTTATCTTCAAGAGTCCTCCTGGTGCCCTCTCTGCACTGCTGCTGTGGCCCACCATCATTGAAGGATTGATTTTCGGACTTCTCACAGTCGCAACTGACAAAAATTTCTTTCGATGGGCACCTGTCCAAAATGGGTTTCAATTGGTCCGAGACGTACTGGATTCAGAGATGAACTCATGGGGTGTTTCGGCGATGTATTTCACTGCCTTTGTGACAGTGTTTGTCGTCCTTAGCGCTGTCTTATTTGTAAAGCGAGATGCTTAAGCAGCAACTTTGTCGGGGCGGCTCGTGAGGTACGCCCCGCAAATCACGATGCACATTCCCACTACGGCAATGATGCTGACGGATTCGTCGAGAAAGACAAGTCCAAGAATGGTTGCCACGATGGGTGTGAAGAAAACGCCGATGACGCCTCGCACTGCGCCAGCACGCACCATCAGTGTTCCGTACACCACATAAGCAAAACCTGTTCCCACTGTTCCCAGCACAAACAAGGCAAAGAATGCCGACCAGGTAAACGTGGTGTCATCACTCATCAAGGCTGGAATCGCAAGTGGCAATGAGAACAACAGAGCGAAAAGTTCCTGCCATAACAAGACGGTGAGAGTCCCGTACTTCACTTGCATCTCTCTCGACATGATGCTGGTGAATGCGTAGCAACAGGTCGCTGCCAACAAGAAGATCACTCCGTGCGCAGAGGCACCTTTGCCGTCGCCCACGCTCCCGAATGAAATGAGTGCAATTCCAAAGAAGCCGATGAGAACAGCAATGATGCGTTGGCCAGACGGTGCTCGCCGCGTGAGGATGGCTGCGGCCAAAACAGTCGTGATGGGGATAGAACCATTGATCATGCCAGTGATCGAAGACGACACCGATTGCTCAGCCAATGGATAGAGATAAAAGGGGATTGTCATTGCAACGAGACCCAGCATGGCCACTCGCTTCATGGCGCTGCGATCAATGCGCTTGCGAGCTGCAGGAAAGCAAGCCAATGCAATGGCACCAAATGCGAGTCGAGCAAAGGGCACAACACCGGTAGCCACGTGATCGATGGCGATGGCGATGAAGAGAAAAGATGCTCCCCAAGACAGCGCGACCATGGTGCTCATGCCCCATTCGGTCGGGCCAAAGTGCTGGTCGGTGTCGCGACCCAAGATGGGGGAATTCATAGCTCCAGTCTTGTCGGTTGCCCTACGAAGGAGAGAGTTCTTTTCACTAGTGTTCGGTATGGCACCAGGGGGCAATGTATGACCGAGAATCACGAGACAATTGATGCTCTGCAGTGGGAAAAGCGCACATTCGTGCCGTCCGATGCATTCAAGAAGAACTCCCTCGTTGTTGGCACTCATCTCTATGACGAAGCCAATGAGGATTATGAAGCATTCTGGGCTCGGCAAGCAGAAGAGTTGGTCATCTGGCAGAAGCCATGGGATACCGTGTGTGAGTGGGAACTTCCCTTCAGTAAGTGGTTTGTTGGCGGTCAACTCAATGTCTCGTACAACTGCCTTGATCGTCATGTTCTTGCAGGCAAGGGTGACAAAGTAGCGATTCATTTTGAAGGTGAACCGGGCGATTCGCGCACGGTCACCTATGCGCAACTGCTTGACGAAGTGCAGAAGTTTGCCAATGTGCTGAAGGGCCTTGGGGTTCAGAAGGGTGATCGCGTCAACATCTACTTGCCAATGATTGTGGAAGCCGCTGTTGCCATGCTCGCGTGTGCACGCATTGGTGCTGCACACTCTGTGGTGTTCGGCGGCTTCTCATCACAAGCACTTGCTGATCGCATTAACGACGCCGAAGCAAAAGTTTTGATTACTGCTGATGGCGGATATCGCCGCGGCGAAGTGTTCCCTCTCAAGCCACAGGCTGACGAAGCAGTCGACAACACCACGACAATCACCAGTGTTGTGGTGGTGCAGCGTGGCAATAACCCCGTTCAAATGAAAGCTGGTCGTGATCACTGGTATCACGACCTCATGGCAGCCGCAGATGCAGTGTGCCCTGCAGAACCAATGGATTCTGAACAGTTGTTGTTCTTGCTGTACACCTCAGGAACGACTGGCAAGCCCAAAGGCATCATGCACACCACGGGCGGGTACCTCACCCATGTGACCTACACGCACAAGTACGTGTTCGACCTCAATCCTGAAAAGGACATCTACTGGTGCACCGCAGATGTTGGGTGGATCACCGGACACAGCTACATCGTGTACGGACCATTAAGTAATGGCGCCACTCAGGTGATGTACGAAGGTGTTCCTAACTTTCCCGGCAACGACCGCATGTGGCAGATTATTGATAAATACAAGGTCACGATTTTCTACACTGCGCCAACGGCAATTCGCACGTTCATGAAGTGGGGAGTGGAAGAACCTGCAAAGCACGATCTTTCATCATTGCGATTGTTGGGCAGTGTGGGCGAGCCCATTAACCCTGAAGCGTGGATGTGGTATCACGAGAACATCGGCGGCGGTAACTGTCCGATTGTTGACACATGGTGGCAAACAGAAACTGGTGGCATCATGATTTCGCCATTGCCTGGTGCAACAACAACCAAGCCTGGTTCTGCAACGTTCCCGTTACCTGGTATCGGTGCAGAACTTCTTGATGACGACGGCAAGCATGTGGAACACGGCGGTGGCTATCTGACACTCACACATCCGTGGCCCGGCATGTTGCGTGGAATCTGGAAAGACCCTGAGCGTTACAAAGATGCGTACTGGTCACGTTTCGAAGGTCGCTACTTCGCTGGTGACGGCGCCAAGTTGGATGACGATGGGTATCTCTGGTTGCTCGGTCGCGTTGATGACGTGATGAATGTGTCAGGACACCGAATCTCCACAACAGAAGTGGAATCAGCGTTGGTATCGCACCCATCTGTTGCAGAAGCAGCAGTGGTGGGTGCAAATGATGCAACGACTGGTCAAGCAATCATCGCCTACGTCACCTTGGTGGGTGGCATGGAAGTTGATGAACAAGTTCTGCGTAATCACGTGGCAGGTGAAATCGGCGCCATTGCAAAGCCAAAGACGATCTACTTCACGCCTGAGTTGCCAAAGACTCGTAGTGGCAAGATCATGCGACGTTTGTTGCGCGATGTTGCAGAGGGCCGAAACCTGGGGGACACGACGACACTTGCCGACGCAAACGTAGTCAACGAGCTGCAAAAGCGGGCGTCGGAAGCCCCGAGCGAGGATTAGGCGATGAAGCGACTTCTCGTTGTTGCAGTTGTTCTTCTCTCTGCGTGTTCTTCCACAACGAAGTCAACTCCAGATAATGAGAAGGACACGGCTGTAGTTGCCGCTTGTGCTGCGACAATCGAGAAACCCACAATGGGTCTCTCTGCGATTACGGAAAAGTATCGAGTGCGCGTGTGGGATGACCCTTCGTCAAACACGCCACGCGAACTAGATCAGCTCGGTGATGACCCATTTGCACAAACCACGGGGAATGATCTCACGGTGGTGGAATCAGTTGCAGTGTCGCCCAAAGATTGCACTGTTTTTGTTGGTGCATGTTGTGAACCAGTAAGTGGCATCACGTTTTATGAGGGGAAGAAGAAAGGCGAATGGTTGCAACTCATGGGTCACTTGCCTGCAATCAGCCCCGATGGCGAACTATTGGCGTTGGTTACCTATGAAGAGTTGCTGATATCGTCTGTCGCTGCACCAGAAAAACCGTCAACAACCATTGCGCTTCCGAAGGCCAATGAAGCAACGATGTACAAGTCAGCATGGATTAACGGTGATCAAGTTGCAATTAGTGGCTTTACGCCCAAGGGCGCCTTTGTGTGGATTGCAACAGTTAGTGAAGGAACACTTCGTTCCGGCGAACTCATCACCGATACCGTGAATTGGGAGTCTGAGGATCTCTGGCGTGTCGGTCTTGTTGGTGCAGATGAGAACGAGAATCTTGTGACCCGGCGCGATGGTGCTGAAGGGAAAGACATTCTCGACTTCCGCTACGCAGAAGCATTTGAATCACATTCAACAATTGAAATTCCTCGTGGAACTGCGTCGTACGTGATGAACGGTCAGCGCTCAGCAATGGTGACTGAAAAAGGTGTTCTCAGTGTGTGGGCCGGAAACGGCGACCCGGTGCAATTAGGCGCTGGCTACGTGTGGGCCGGCTGACCCACATTCTTGAAACCTGTTACGACTATCGCAATAATGCGATGCTCATAGGCACCACAAGCGAAAACATAAATCCGATCATCCACTTGTTCTGATTGGAAATTGCTTTTGCGATAGCCAAATCAATTTTCATCGTGAGTCGTTCTTCCATCTGAATCATCTCTGATCTCAATAGTGCGATCTCCTGGTGCAATTCTGATCGCAACAAAGCGATTTCCATCTGAAGTTCTGTTCGTACCTGTGAAAGGTCCTTCTTCGTTGCAACATCACCCCAACCTTCTGGCGGTAAATGTTCAACAAGTGTGTCTGCTACGCCCACGCCCGATTTCTCCCGCAATACTTCGTGCATCTCGTATCTTCGAGATTGTGTGATTGACATCGTTCATTCTCCTCCGTGTGTCATGGGGAAGATGTGTACGACTTAACTGTAAGCAGGGAGAGGCAAAAAGAATTGCAAAATGCCCGACGATTAATCGGCGTTCAACATTTGTGCAGCGACTATCGCAATTTCGTAAAAGTTTTAGTCGCGGAAGTTTTCAAACTGCAACGGAATGCCAAGGTCTTCGCCTTTGAGCAATGCCATCACTGCTTGCAAGTCATCGCGCTTCTTACTTGTGACGCGTACTTGCTCACCTTGTGTTTGGCTCGTGGTGCCCTTCGGACCTTTTTCCTTGATGAGCTTGTTGATCTCTTTTGCTTTGTCAGAAGAGATGCCGACCTTGATGGTCACAAGTTGACGAACGGTGTCGCCGCTGGCTTGTTCAAACTTGCCCCAGTCGATGCCCTTCAATGACATCCCGCGCTTCACAAACTTCTCTTCGAGAAGAACTCGCACGGCACGAGCCTTTTCTTCTGAGATGGTCTTGATGGTGATGACCAGGTCATTCTGCTCAATGGAGGAGTTCGTCCCCTTGAAATCGAAGCGCTGGGTCATCTCGCGCTGGGCCTGGTCCACTCCATTGCGGAGTTCTTGACGGTCAACTTCAGAAATAATGTCGAATGAAGGCATGGGGTGGAAGGCTAGTCACCCGATAACCTTGGCAGTTCATATAGGGGTCGATGCCCGAGTGGCCAAAGGGAGCAGACTGTAAATCTGCCGGCAACGCCTACGTAGGTTCAAATCCTGCTCGGCCCACCATGGAGCAATCCATGAAACTGAAATGGCGAAAGCCAAAACAGCCCAACCCGTATTCAACCTCGCTGGTTCGCCAGCGGGGTTGAGTGCTGTTTGGCCCCAAATCAGCGAGGCTGACCCCAAAATCGTTGAGAATCACCAAAATCAGCCAATTTCGCCAAAATTCGGCTGAAAATCACTCGATTTCGTGCAAAAGGCACTGCATCAGCGCCACATCGAGCCATTTATTGAACTTTCGGCCGATTTCTCGCTCAATTCCGACTAATTGGAACCCCACAGCCTCATGGAGGGCAATCGAGCCCGCCGAAAGAGTGGTGATTCGAGCCATCACAGCGTGGAATCCGCCATCGGCAGCGGCAGTCAAGAGATGCCTCAGCATGACCCGGCCAATGCCTTGTCGGCCGAGGTCTCGGCGGATGTAGACGGAGTCCTCCACAGAGGTCCGGTAGGCAGCCCTCTCCTTATAAGGAGAAAGAGCTCCGAAGCCCACGACTTCGCCATTCAGCTCGGCGACGTAGACGCAAAAGGCACCTTGGCGGGCATTCTGCCAGGCGATTTGGTCCTCAAGACTGCGGGGAACCAGGTCAAAGGTGGCTGTTTCGTGTTCCACCTCATAGTTATAGATCTGGCGAATTGCCTCAGCGTCTGCCTCGGTCGCATGGCGAATAATCACGTCTCCCACCCCCAAGAACCTAGTGGAGTAAGTGTCTTACAGACCGATAGCATTTTCAGTCCGGCTCACTGAGGCTTTGCTTCAGCGTGCGCGCCCTCTTAGCTCAGTCGGCAGAGCGTTTCCATGGTAAGGAAAAGGTCGTGGGTTCGATTCCCACAGAGGGCTCCGCCATTCGGCGTTGTTGAATGGTTGAAGACCAATACGCCAGGGCGTCGTAGCTCAGTTGGTCAGAGCATCCGGCTCATAATCGGAAGGTCATCGGTTCGAACCCGATCGACGCTACAAAAAACAAATACATAGGAACTAACTGCGAAGGAG